>JAFTNU010000080.1 GCA_017451735.1 Clostridia bacterium | reverse complement strand
GGCACTTCCGCGTCCCCCGCCGCACCGCTCCGCGCGCGGCACGGGCACTTCCGCGCCGCCGCGTTTGCACCACCCCGCCCTTGCCTTCCCCGGCGGGGAAGGTGCCGTGCTTTTGCATGGCGGATGAGGAGAGCCGTAGGAGCAGATGCTTGCAGTAAATTAGATTGTAAGGCTTTTCACCAAAGGCGAAAAGATACTCCGCTGAAGAAGGCTACTGTAGCCCCCGCGTTTGCACCGCCCCGCCCTTGCCTTCCCCAGCGGGGAAGGTGCCGTGCTTTTGCACGGCGGATGAGGAGAGCCGTAGGAGCAGATGCTTGCAGTAAATTGCATTGTAAGGCTTTTCGCCAAAGGCAAGCCTTCTCCTTGGGAGAAGGGGGCGCGCTACCGCGCGACGGATGAGGCTATCCTGCGCACCACCCGTAGGGTAGGTGGTCAACCCCTGACTTGCGCAAAGAAAAGAGGCTACGCCGTGGCGTAGCCTCTTGGGGTCATTTGCGGATCACTCGGCCGGTACGGCCTCGATCACCTGAGAAGATACCACAGCATCGGGGCAGAGCAGCTCCAGCTTCTCCAGCAGATTGTCAAGACCTGCTGTATCGTCGTCGGAGTGCTGGACGATGATGATATCCCAGCTCTCGTCAAGAATGCCCTTAACAAGAGGAGCCTTCGTATCGCCAACCGTCAGACCGCTGCTGTTCTTGTAGTAGGTGTACACGATCTCATCGGAGCTCAGGTCCTCCGCGTAGTCGATCAGGGTAGCATCTGCAAGATTCACATAACCAACGGTTACATCTTCAATACCCATACCGAGCAGCTCGTTCCGCATCTCCAACAGCCCCTCGGCAGAGTAGCTGTTGCCGATAAACAGAACCTTGATCTCGCCGGTGGCGGGGATCACAGACTCATAGTAGGTGCCGCAGACCTCGCAGCTCACCACCTTGTAGCCGGGCACAAGAGGCGTTGCCTCCTCCACAATGGTCTCGGTGTACTCACAGTTGTGGATGACCGAGAGCGCCGCGCGCTGGTTTTCGGTGTAGCGGCTGTAGAAGATCTGGCCGTCGATCTCAACAGGGAAGCGGTGGGTCGAGGTCTTGGTGTACTTCAGATCGGAGAGCGCCTTGTCAGCAAGACCCGAGAGACTGCGTGCGTTGTTGTCGGGATCGTAATCGGAGTAGATGTAAACATTTTGACCGTTCACGGTGTACATGACATAAGCCACTGCCGCAAACTCACGGTCGTAGTTCTGCTCCATGATGTTGTCGATGACTGCGCGCAGGGTAATGCTGCCGTCCTCGTTGATGATGATACCGTTCTGAGCCTCGATGTTCAGATACTGCTTGCCGGCCGTCTCCAAAGCGTCGATGGTAAAGGCAGGGATGTCGGCCAGATAGTCGGCGGGAACGATCACCGTGCCCATGGTCAGCTCGGAGTCGTAATCGCAGACAAGCTCGATGTACTCAAACACGTTAGCGGGAATGTTGGTCACAAAGCGGATGCCACTGCCGTTATCCTCGGAGAGCGTCAGACGGATCTGCGCACCGTTGATCATCACGGGAGCGTGGGTAGAAGCCTTGTGCACCTTGGAGGAGTAGGGGATCGCAACCGTAGCACCGTTATCCACGGTCATGATGGCCTGTGCACCCTCGCAATTGTAGGAGAACACATTGAACGCATAGCCCTTGTTCAGATTGAAGATGGCATTTGCGCCCTCGTTGGCCACAAAGGTACCGCCGTAGACATTCATAGAGCAGTTAAAGCCTTCGGCGTCGGTGCCAAGACGAATGACGGAGGTATAATCGTTGAAGCCGGAGACTCTGGCATTCACAAAGTAGCCGCCGTAGATGTTCATGGTGGCGTAGTCGGTCACGCGTGCCACACACATCAGGTCGGATTCGAAGTAACCGGCATAGATGTTGATGGTCACATAACCAAGGCCGTATACCACAGCATCGCTATTCAGGCTCTTATAGGAGCCGCCGATGATGTTGATCACCGAATCGCCGTTGGAGGTGGACGCCTGAATCGTGTAACCGGCAGATGTGAAATCGCAGTTGATCACATCGAACTGGATGTTCAGCGTGGGGGGCGCCGAGGTGTTGGTCGTTGCATTGTTGGTCAGGTAAAGGGCACTACCGTTGGTAACCACCTTACAGTTGGTCATGGAGCCCGTCATGTATTGCTGGACCTTGCCGGAGTTGGAGCGGTGGATGGCATTGCCGGCGGAGCTGATATAAACATTCTCCAAAACCAGGTCGATCGAGCCGTAGTCGCGGAGCCAGAAGGCGTAGGAGGTAGCACTTCTCAGGGTAGGTGTGCTGCCGTAAGGCTCATCCATGATGATATGGAAATAGGTGCCGGATACCTGAGGATGGAGCGCGATGCAGGGACCTGCGGTATCGATGCGGCCGCCGTCCATATCCAGGCAGAGCGGGCCGCCGGTCCAGGACATAATACCTGCGGGATACATGGAGTTGCTTGTGTCGGTATCGGTTGCGCTGGAGGTGGTGATCAGGGAATCACCGCCGATGTACAGATACAGCGTACCGAAGTTCATGATGCCGTTGCAGTAAGCGTCGATGGTGGAATCCACCAGCTCGATGCTGTAGGTGGCCTTGGAGTTGGCAAGATAGATGCCTGCCTTGTTATCGGTGGGGCAGTTGATGGTGGAGTCGTTGATGTAGAAGCTCACGTTGATGGCAATGAACTCGTTATTCACATCCGTGGCAGTACCCACCCAAAGGACGCTGGTACCGGTGCTGGTCAGCACGGCGCCGTCGTTGATGTAGACCTCTGCGCTGCCGTAGAAGTTCAACACTCCGTCGGCGGTCTCATAACGACCACCGTTGATGGTAACGCGGGCAGGATCGCCGTTCTCGTCGAGTCTGCTCCAGGAGTTGAGGAGCTGCTTGCCGGTGCCCTCGCAGTCATTCAGGGTAATGTCAAACCAGATCACGGGAGCCGAATAAGCGGGATTCGTGGTTTTGTTGGCAGTGGCCTGATTTGCCATATTGAAGATGATGCCACTTGTGTCGGTCTCCAGCTTACAGTCGGTGGCAACAATAGTCACCTTATGGAGCTGGGAGGTCAGAACGTATTCATCGCCTTCCTTGATAAGGCCGGGATGGGTCTTGTAGACAACGCTGTTCTTACCGTAGAGGTAGGCGTTTTCAAATTCAAAGTCTACATTGCACGCGTTATGGAGCGAGAAGGCACGGTCACCGCTCTGGATGGTGGGCACCTCGGGTCTCTTGTCCAGAAGGATATTGATGGTGCTGTTGTCAGAGCCCCATTGTACGCCGTGAGAGGAAGCCACGATGCGGCCGCCGTAGATGTACATCTCACCGGTGCCCGAAAGATTTTGCTTGTAAATGCCGATACCGCCCTCACCGGAGGATTCGATCAGGCTGTTGCCGCTCATTTCCAGGTAGAGGTGGCCGGCGCCGTTGTGATAAATACCGTAGAAAACGGTCCATTCCTTAACGGAACCATCATCTTTGTAGGATTTGGCAACCCGATCGGCCGTGGTCTTGACGGTGGCGTTATTCAGAACGATGCTGGCGTCATAGGCGCCGCCCAACGAAATGGCACTATTATTGGTGCACTCTACAGTAGAATCGGAGATGTTGATCTCGTATCCACCCTGCTTGGTAGCCAGAACAATGTAGTTCACGGTGTTGACCTGAGAGTGATTCCGGATGGTCAGTGTCAGCTTGCCGGTTTTATTGCCACTGTAATACATGGAATCCGTCTCGGTGGTCAGGGTAGAGCTGTCAACCAGAATGGTGACATTACCTGTGGTATTGCCGCCGAACAGATTGTTGGTAGCGGTAATGTCGGTGCATCCGTAAAGATGAACGGTTCCGTTGGTGACATTGGCAAAGTAGAATCCGACCGAAGAGGATTCAAGCGTGCAGCTTCTCAGCGTTACGGAAGGGCCGTCATGATCCAAGGTGTCGCCGTACAACATAATTGCACGATAGTTGGAGTCTTCCTGATCCTTTAATACGATCGCAGTACCGATGATTTCCACATCGATATCGTTCGAAGCGGTCAATGCACCGTGATTGTTGCTTGACCAACTGGCGCCGCCGTTGGCGGTGATGGAGCCACCCTTGATGGTCAACTTGGAGTCGGTTCCCGTTTTACCGGAAATGATAATGCCGCCCTTACCCTCGATCTCACAATCGGTAAAGGAAAGCTCCTTCATAGCAACCTTAGCATTGGATCCGTTAAAAGTGAGATACATGGCAAGGCTGGTTTCGGAATAAATTTTGGAATTTTTGATAGAGCCGGATAGATAATTGGCGGAACCGCTGCTGGAACGGTAAATTGCAACGCCGGATGTCTTGATGTAGATATTCTCCAACTCAAGCTTTACAGGGTTGTCGCCTTGGAAATAGATGCCGTATTGGCCTGCAGTGATCGTAGGCTTGGCATTGTCACCGGTCCATGCGTCCTTCTCATCCATCGTGATGGTAAGCGAGGAATAACCGTTACTGGCGGCATCGGGGTTGAGGTTGATTGCGTGATTGGCAACAGCCTCGATATAACTGTTTACGATGTCAATGTCATATACACCCTTATAGAATTTGATGCCGATATTGGTTCTTGCAACAAGGTGACTGTTATCGGTCATGTCAAGCTCAAAAGTGGAAGTATTTACATCGGTACCGTTGATTAACATACCGTAGGTGTCGCCGGTTACATCGGAATTTTGAATGGTGATCTTGGTTTTATTGGAGCCTGCCGCATAGATAGCAGTGTGAGCGCCGCTCTCGGCTACGGTTATCTCAGAGCCGTTCAGCACCTCAACCGTATAACTGCTGCAAGCGCCGGCAGCTGCGATGGCGTACTTGTAAGAATTCAGTGTGGCCTGATTCAACGTGACCTTGAAATCTCCGGTCGCCTCGGAATAGATGCCTTCGCTTGTTTTGGTTTGGATGGTAGAATTGCTTACGGTAATGGTGATATTGGAGGGGAGGATCTTTGCTTTCCCATAGGTGACACCGTCATAGATATTGATAATTCTATTATCGGTGCTCTCGAAAAGCTCGTTGCCGCTCTTGACATCGTCGATGTTCTGAACGGTTACCTCCACATCGCCTGCAAGGGAGAGAACTAAATCAGAGGTCTTGTAGTAACCACCGTCGATTACGATCTTGGAGGCAATACCGTAGGTCTCGTCGGTTTTGTCAACCGTTTGCTTTGTTGCACCCCAGATGCTGATACCGTACTTGGCCTCAACGGTACAGTTGGTCAGAGTAATGTCTGCCCAAACCAGTGCGGCGTCATAGGCATAGGTTGTGCTATCCCCCTTGTCATTGGTTGCGGCATTGGCAATATAGAGGGCACCGTTACCGCCACTCAACTTGGAGTTGGTTGCCTTTACCACAAATTCGGTATAGCGATAGTTGTAGGTCTTATCACTATTGAGTGTGATGCCGTGGTGCGTCTTATGGATCACATTGTCGGTGGCCTTCAGATAAGCATTGTTCAGTACGATCGTATAATCCTGTGCCTCATGGAGAGAGAACACACGGGAGCCCTGAATCACGGGAGTATCGGTCAGCTCGGGCATATCGATGGTAATCTCCGCGGCGCTATACAACTTGATCGCATAGTCGGAGGTTTGAATGGTACCGCCGGTCATGTTGATGACCGTCAGGGAAGCGGCACTGCTTCCGGTCAGAATGCCGGTATTGCCTGCTTCGATCGAGCCACCGTCCATGTCAAGGGTGAATTTGACATTGGTCACATTACTGTTGTAGTAAATGGCCGAGCCTGCGGCATCGATGGCGGCCTTATCGTGGATCTCCAGATTTACCGTATTATCCATTAAGTACAGCGCAAATACAGCGCTATCCTCCAACTTTTTATTCCAGATAGAAGAGGTAGCAACCGTTGTGGTGATCTTGGCATTGTCCTTCAGCACGATCTTAGATGTTTTGAGCTCATCCTGATTACCGTTGAGGTAAATGCCGTGGCGACCGCTTGCGGTCAGCTGCGCCTTCCCGGAGAAGGTGATCGAGTCGTTCCCGGCAGGATTATTAAAGTACAATCCCATGTAGTCGCTTTCCAGGATAACATCATCGGTAAATGTTACCGTGGTGTTAGAGCTACCGCCCCAGAACATGCAGGAGCCGAAGGTGTTCTTCTGGTCATTGGGGGCAGCTGCCTCAAACTCTTTAACACCCAGCATCTTAAAGGTAATTTTGGTAGAACCGTTGAAGGTAACGTTTACCGTATTCTTGACATAAACGGTGCGGTTGCTAAAGCCGCTGTTATCGGCAGAGCCCACAGCGTAATATGCATTACCGGTTGCCGAAAGGGCACAGTCGGTAATGGTGGCAACTAACTGCTGGTCCATGAAAAGTGCCTCGTTGTCTACGGTAACTTTGCATCCCTTCATCAGCAGGGTAGCAGTGGAGGTCGAGTCGGTCTTGCCGTTGACACGCACACCGGATTTACCGGTGATGGTACAATCGGTCATGGTCACCGTGGTATAACGGTAAGCGGTGCCGCCTGCGCCTGCGCCGACGTCAACCGAGAACCCGTCGGAGGAATCCATGATGACCGAGGTCATTTTAAGCACAAGGGAGGTTGCCTTGTTGTCAACGCAAATGCCGGCGCCGTCGGTATCGAATTTGCCGCCCATAACGGTGATATCGGCGGTGCAGGAGCTGCCGATGTAGATACCGTTTGTCTTGGCCTCGATATCCACCACGTTCAGATTGACGGTCAGCTTGCCGCTGCCCGAGGAGGCGATGGCGTGGCTGGCGTCGGAATCGATCAGACCGCTGACCATGGTGAAGACCATGGCACCGGTGCCCTCATGGAGGATGGTGTAATCACCTGTAGAGGCGATATCGGCGTGATAAACCGTTACGGTAGCCGAAACGGTGCTTTCCTTGCCAAGGTGAATGGCAGAGCCTGCACCGGAGAAGGAGGTATGCCCATTCCGATCGGTATTAATATTAATAATGTTGGTTGCGGTGGATGCTGTGCTCGACAGAAGGATCACATCATCGGTAGCGGAGAAGGAACCGCCCTTGATGTTCAACGTCATCACACCGGTGCCGCTGTGGGCAACCACCGTGCCGATATCCTTGGAGCTGACATCGGTCAGATTGATCGTGACGGCCTCAGCGCCGGTTACGGCGATAGCGGTGTGACCCGCGCCGGAAAGGGTAACATTCTGCAGATTCAGCGTTTGCGCGCTTGCAAGGCTGATGCCGATCTTATCGGAGTTGTTGAAGGTAACCGTGTGCCCCTGGCCGTCGATGATGAGATTATAATTAGTAGAGATCGTCTTGGAACAAGAAACATCATCGAAGAGGTAAATGGTGTTGGTCCATTTTTTAGCGCTTTCATTCTTGTTTGTATCTTTAAAATAAGATATAAAATCGGAAGGATCGTTACCAAACCGATATGCAAGAGTAGAGCCATTGGCGCCGTCATTCCAAACACCCTCGTACCGTGCCTTGTAGGTAGTATGGTTTTCAAAGGTGAAGGTCGTTCCTACCTTGTTGGCACCGGCTGTGGCATAGAGATGGTAAACACCGGTCACGCCCTCGTTGACTACGATCTGTGCACCGCCTTTGACGGTAACACGGACAATAGCAGAACCGTTTACGTGAACGACACCCTTGTTCAATTCGGTTGCTGCTGCAGCACCTTTGAGGTAAGCAGTGGTCTCAATAATCAGATCAATATTAAGCCCAGCACCCTCCTTGTAGGCCTGGATGGCGTGAGTGTCAGCGGAGTAGACCTCGCCGTGGATCGTTGCTGTACCGGTGGTGGTGCCGCCAAAATAGATACCGGCCAAAGAGGAGCCCTTAACTGTGGTATCCTTGGCGACAGTCAAAGTGAACTGAGTGGCACCGGAAACATAAATACCGTATTTATAACCATCCAACTCGGCGCTGTTCAAAGTAATCGTAGAAGAAGCTCCGGTAACAGTAAGAGCCGTTCCGGTTTCGGCTTTGATAGTCATGTTTTGGAAGGTAACGGTAGCACCCGATACCTGAAAAACAGGGTTTGCGGCAGCAGAGGATACCGTAAAATCGCCACCGTCAATGGTGATGCTTTTTGTGATGGTGATGGTGTCATCTACTGTGAAGGCGGCTAATAAATAAATGGTATCGTTTGCACCGGCCGCGGCAAGAGCATCTGCAAAAGAGGTATAGCTGATCCCGTTGACCTGAGCCACCATAAGGGTGGTGACACCCTCGGCCTTCAGCTCTGCTGCGGCGTCCTTTTCCAGGTCGGAGCCTGCGGGCAAAGCCAAGGTAGTGTCGGCAGTGACACCGGCCAGAGTCACGTTATCGCCCTGGGCGGTAACGGTGGATGCGCTGTCAACGCTGACAGTCGCCCGATTGTCGCCAAGATGGATGGCGGTCTGGTTACCGGTACCGGTGGCCTCGACGGTGCTATCGACAACCGAAAGGGTAATACCTTCATCCAAAAATACAACGGTACCAAAGCTGTCGGAGGCGCCGCTGTGGTTGTTGACACCGGAAAGGGTAGATGCGTTCACGGTGATCACCGAGCCGGTGGTATTGCCGCCATCGGCCTCGCCCTTCATGTACACGGCACCGTAAGCGGTAACGCTACTGCCATTGGTGATATTGACATTGCAGGGAACCCAGGCAATGATACCGTAACCGGCCACGCCTGCCTCGATGGAGGTGTTGTCCAGGGTAACGGTGGTCATCACATCGGCCGTGTCGGTACCGCCGATGTTCAAAGGCTGGTTATTGGCGGTGCTTGTGGTCTTCAGAGTCACATTTTTCAGCGTGACCTCGATCCCGTCCGCACGGGTATCCACACAACGGCCCTGATTAGTGCTGTTGGTGATCGTAATGTTCTCAAGGATGAGGTTCGCGTAAACGCGGAACACCTTTTGATACTTGTTAGTGGAAATGGTTACGTCCGTATCGGCAGTGATGGTCACGCCTTTTGTAATGTTAAAAGCGCTGGCTTCATCAGTGCCCTCCGAAGGACTAAAGGCGCTGTCGTCAAGATCGATGTTATTCGCTAACTTGATGACAGTGGAGCCGTCCTCGGCGGCGTTGGTCAAGGCCATGGCAAGCTCTGCCGCGGTTGTGACCGTGACGGGTTCTCCTTTCTCTGCCGCCGCGATGCCGAAAGTCATCAGACTTGCGACAACAAGGACGAGAAGGGAAAGGAGAAGTGTGCGTTTGAGCATAACTTTCATTTTTTCCTCCTTCTGGGGCTCGTTACCGAACCCGCATGAAAAATGATGTCGTTTTTACTCTCGCACGTGCGCGTATAGCGCCCTGCGAGAGTGAGGTCGAAGGATGCGCGGCGGCCCTCATTTTGGCGCACCTCGGTGCGCCAAAAGCAAAGACTGCGCGCAGTCTTTGCTATATTATACAATATTATCCGCCTGTTTGTCAACTGCTTTTGCATAACAAAAATCATCAAGCGCCACATTTTTTTATACACGTTTTGTCACTTTTGGGCAAAAGCAAATGCGCTTTTTGTGCAAAATGCAAAAAGGCCCCGATCGGGAGCCTTTTGCCATTGGAAACGGATATGCAATCTTAAAGGGTACTGATCAAAACCTCGCCCTTGCCGACGATGTGATAATCGCCCATGCCGGCGGGCAAGAAAATGCTCTCTCCCTTGGCAAAGGGAACGCGACAGCCGTCCGCCTCCACAAATCCGTCACCGGAAAGAAACAGGAGGGAAACGAAGCTCTCGTTCGTAGCGGTATCTGTGTGCTCACCGTCGATCACCGCGCGGCGCACGGTAAAATAAGGACAGGCGGCCAGCAGATCGGCGTCGCCACGTCCGCGGGCATAGCGGATGGCATCCACCTCCGCCTGTGTAAAGGGGCGGGTGACCTGCAGGGCCTTCTCGATATGCAGCTCCCGCAAATGGCCGTCCTTGTCGCGGCGGTTGTAGTCAAACACCCGATAGGTCAGGTCACAGTTCTGCTGGATCTCTGCCACCAGAATACCTTTTCCGATGGCGTGAGGCATACCTGCCGGAATGAAAAAGCAGTCGCCTTTTTGTACCTTCACATGACGGAGCACGGGCTCGGGATCACCTGCGGCGGTGGCCTTGGCAAAATCCTTGGCGGTGGCTCCGGGAACAAGACCCATCAGGATCTCGGCACCCTCGTCGGCCTCCACGATGTACCACATCTCGGTTTTACCGAGATCGTGCTCCGCGGCGGCGGCAAATTCGTCGTCGGGATGCACCTGTACCGACAGTCTGTCGGCAGCGTCGATGAACTTGACCAGAAGGGGAAAGCGCTTACCCTCGGCACGGGTGCCGAGGGCGCTTTTGCCCCAATTTTTTAATACGTCTGCCAGTTTTTCGCCGTGAAATGCACCGTTTTCGATGACATTGTTCTCTTTTTCGCGCACGGTCAGCTCCCAGGTCTCGGCGATAACGGGGAGGTCGGATTGCTTGCTCCAATCACGGCGCAAGCGCTGTCCGCCCCAGATGGCACTCTTGGCCACGGCGGTCAATTTCAATGGGTACAAATTCATGCTTTTTCTCCTTTGGCATTTTCGTGTGTGTCTTCAAATTGACTGTGATACAGCCGGGCGTAAAAGCCGCCCTTGGCAAGTAACGCTTCGTGGTTGCCTTGCTCGATCACGTTGCCGTCCTTCATGACCAAAATGATGTCGGATTCTCGTATGGTGGAAAGGCGGTGCGCCACCACAAAGGTGGTGCGCCCTTGCATCAGGGTTGCAAAGGCCTTTTGAATGCGGATCTCGGTTCTGGTGTCGATCGAGGAAGTGGCCTCATCCAGGATCAGCAGGGGGGGCGGAGCGAGCATCAATCGGCTGATACAGAGCAGCTGCTTCTGCCCTTGGGACAGAGAGCCGCCGTCCTCGGCGATGACAGTGTCATACCCATTGGGCAGGCGCTTGATAAAGCTATGGGCGTGGGCCGCCTTGGCGGCGGCAACGATCTCCTCGTTGGTGGCATCGGGCTTGCCGAAGGCGATATTCTCCCGTATCGTTCCGGCGCGGAGCCAGGTTTCCTGCAGTACCATGCCGAGAGACCTGCGCAAGCTCTCGCGGGTCATGTGACGGATGTCGGTGCCGTCGATCAGAATCGCACCGCTCTTTACATCATAAAAACGCATGAGCAGATTGATCACGGTGGTCTTGCCGCATCCCGTTGGCCCGACGATGGCTACCCGTTGCCCGGGGGCGACGGTGAGGTTCATATTTTCGATCAACGGGCGCTCGGGTGTATAAGAGAAGGAAACATTGCGGAACTCGACCGCACCCATTGGCGCGGTGAGCACAACGGCATCGGGATCGTCGGATTTTTCCACTGTTGCGTCCAGCACCTCAAAGATGCGTGCGGCACAGGCAAGAGCCCCTTGAAATTCGGTCACGACGCCGGAAATCTCATTGAAGGGCTTGGCGTACTGATTGGCATAGGAAAGAAAGGTGGAAAGTCCGCCAACGGTAAGAGAAATACCGCCTGTGCTCATAACAGTCAGGGCGCCGGTCAGCGCCACGCCCGTATAGACCAGACTGTTGACAAATCGAGTGGAGGGATTGGTGAGAGAAGAGAAGAAGGTGGCCTGCAGTGAGGCCTTTTGCAGTTGGCCGTTCAGTGTGTCAAAGCGCTCCAGGGTCTCGTCCTCCTGTGAGAAGGCCACCACTACCTTGTGAGAGCCGATGGCTTCCTCCATCAGTGCCGTCTGCTTGCCGCGGATCTCGGTCTGCAGCTTGAACATGCGGTAGGTGCGCCGTGCGATGAAGGCGGCCACGAAAAGCGAAAGCGGAGTGACCAGTACTACTACCAAAGTAATACCGGGGTGAATGAGAAGCATAAACAGAATGGTACCGAGGATCGTCAAAACCCCCGAAAAAAGTTGGGTCAGTCCCAGAAGCAGACCGTCGGAAAACTGATCCACATCGGCGATCACGCGGCTGACGATATCGCCGGTCTTGTGTGTGTCCAGATAAGAGAGCGGTACCCTTTGCAGATGGCGAAATGCGTCGTTTCGGATGTTCCGCACAATGCCGTATGTCATCTTGTTGTTACAGACATTCATCAGCCACTGGAACAGCGCCGTGGCCGCTATGATGACGATGCCTTTGAGAAAAAGTATGCGAACGGTATCAAAATCAACCTGATTTTTCCCCACGATGCAGTCGATGGCATTGCCGATGAGCACGGGGAGATAGAGTGTGAGAACCACCGTTGCAGTGGCAAGGAGCAGGGAAAGGAATAAATAGAAGCGGTAGCCCTTGAGGTAGGTGAGAACACGGCGCAGAGTGCCCCGTGGCGCATGCTTTTTTTGCTTGTTCATTTTGCCGTCACCTCCGTCTTCTTGAACTGTGAGTCATAGATTTCGCGATAAACGGCGCAACGGGAAAGTAATTCCTCATGGGTCCCCTGATCCACCGCCTCACCGTCCTCCAGAACCACGATCAGATCGGCATCCTTGATGGAGGCGGTGCGTTGAGAGACGATGAAGACGGTGGGGCGGTAGGGAAGATCGGCAAGCGATCTGCGCAGTGCCGCATCGGTGGCAAAATCAAGGGCGGAAGCACTGTCATCTAAGATCAGGATCCGCGGGCGGCGGGTCAGTGCTCGCGCGATGGTCAACCGTTGCCGCTGACCTCCGGACAGGTTGCGCCCGGACTGCTCGATCATAAAGTCCAGCCCCCCTTCTTTTTGGCGCACGAAGTCGGCGGCCTGGGCCGCCTCCAGGGCGGCGAACAGCTCCTCGTCGGTGGCATCGCTTCGCCCCCAGCGGAGATTGTCACGGATGGTGCCTGCAAAAAGCTCGGCTTTTTGAGGAACGATACCGATTTTTTCGCGCAACACGTCGACGGGCTCATAGGCGCGTACGTCGGTACCGTCAACCAGAACGGTGCCGTCGGTCACATCGTAAAAGCGGGGAATGAGATTTACCAATGAGCTTTTGCCCGATCCGGTGCCGCCGATAATGCCAACGATGCTGCCCGCAGGGACAATGAAGGAAATGCCCGAAAGGGCGTTATCGCTATCCTTGTGATAGGAAAGGGAGACATTGCGAAATTCGACTTGTCCTTCGGATGCTTTTGGAGGAATATTTGACTCCGAAATGTCGGATTTTTTCATACCGACGGGGGTGTCAAGTATTTCATTGACACGGCCCGCACAAGCGCAGGCCTTGGTAATCAGAATGATGAAATTGGCCAGCTTGATCAGTTCTACCAGGATCTGGGACATGTAATTGTACAGGGCGATCACATCGCCTGTTCCCAAATGACCCAGATTTACCTGCACACCGCCAAGATAGATGATCGCCAGGATCGACAGATTGATGATGACATAGGTGAGGGGATTCAGCAGAGCCGAGAAGCGCCCTGTAAAACGCTGCAAATGGGTCAATTCCCGATTGGCGGCAGTGAATTCCTCGACGGATTCCTCCTCCCGTACAAATGCACGTACCACGCGGGCACCCGTCAGATTCTCCCGTGTGAGGCCGAGTACCCGATCCAATTTTGCCTGTACGCGGCGGAATAGGGGAATGCTGATGATCATGATGCCGAAAATGATCACCGACAAAGCGGGAATCGTTACGGTAAAGGTCAGCGCGGCCTTCGGAGAAACGGTAAACGCCATGATCATGGCACCGAACACAATGAAGGGGGAACGCAGAAAGAGGCGGAGCACCAGATTGACAGTGGTCTGGATCTGATTCACATCCGATGTGGTGCGGGAAAGGAGAGTGGCCGTGCCGAAGCGGTCTGTTTCGGCGTAGGAGAGCTTGCCGATGTGCTCAAACAGAGCGTGGCGCATTCCCGTTGCCATTCCGACTGCCGCTTTGGCCGAGAAATACTGTGCCGTGATCGAGCAGAGAAGCCCGATGATGCCCAGCAGCACCATGATGCCGCACCGCTTCAGAATATAGGCACTGTCACCCGCGGCGATGCCTACATCTATGATATCGGCAACCACCAAGGGGATAAACAGTTCGAAAAGTGCCTCCAGCATTTTGAAAAGCGGCCCCAGGCAGGATTCGATTCGATATGGCTTTAAAAAACGCAACAGCTTGCGCATGAGGGCGATAACACCTCCCACATTTTGATGGAAATATACAAGTATTATACCACATATGGTGCGATTTTGCAAGGTATAGCGCAAGGTTCCGGCTGAATTTTTCCGTAACCACTTGATTTTAATTGAAAAAGGAGTATAATATACATGTTAAATATAAAGCACCGCCCCGTGGCGGCAGAAAGGTTTTATCATGGCAGAAGAAAATTGCACCCACAACTGTTCTACCTGCGGCAGTGATTGCGCATCCCGACAGGCGCCGCAGTTTGAACAACCTCATACGAAAAGTAACATCAAGCACACCATCGCGGTCGTCAGCGGCAAGGGTGGTGTGGGTAAATCGATCGTTACCTCCATGCTTGCCGTGGCACTTGCCAAAAAAGGCTATCATGTCGGTATCCTCGATGCCGATATCACCGGCCCCTCCATTCCCAAGTCCTTCGGAGTCAAGGATCCCGTAGAGGGGGATGAAAACGGTCTGTATCCCCCCAAGAGCGAGGGCGGTATCGACATCATGTCGCTCAACCTCATGCTGCAGGACGAAACAAGTCCCGTGATCTGGCGCGGTCCTGTGATCGCAGGCACCGTCAAGCAGTTCTACACAGATGTCATTTGGGATAATGTGGACTACCTGCTGATCGATTGCCCTCCCGGAACGGGCGATGTTCCCCTGACCATTTTCCAATCCATCAAGCTGGACGGCATCGTCATTGTCAGCAGTCCCCAGGAGCTGGTCTCCATGATCGTTTCCAAAGCGGCTAACATGGCAGATATGATGAATATCCCCGTGCTCGGTCTTGTGGAGAATATGAGCTATGTGAAATGCCCCGATTGCGGAAAGGAGCTTCACGTTTTTGGCGAGAGCCATATTGCCGAGGTGGCGGAGAAGTTCGGCTATCCCGTTTTGGCGCGCATCCCTATGGATCCCGCTCTTGCAGCTCTGGTCGATGCCGGTAGGATCGAGACTCTTGCCGATAACCCTCTTGATGATGCGGTAAATCTTTTGGAAAAGACCCTGGGTTGATGAAAAACTGTCACGCTTTGAAGATCTGACATTTTCTTGGCGTGGCAGTTCTTTTTGGGAATCTTCCGGTCCCTACTTGCAAAAATCCTGCATTTGGTGTATGATATTATTATCTTTTATGAAAGGAGCGAAAAAATGCAGCCGACTGTTCTGCCCGTCGGGGGAGCAACTCTGTTCTGTATTTCCACCGACCGATTCAAAAGCGAATATTTTTCGCTCCGTTTCACACTGCCGCTTTGCGCCAAGACCGCACAGCAAAATGCACTGCTCACGGCGGTATTGGGGCGGGGTACCGAGCGGTATCCCACCAAACTTGCTTTGAATCGACATCTGGATGAATTGTACTCCACTGCGATCTCCACCCGCAATCAGCGGATCGGTGACATGCAATCCATCGGTTTTTCCGCCGATTTTCTGGGTGCACGTTATGTCGGTGGGGAATCGGGATTGCTCCCCGAGGTGATTTCCACCATAGCGGAGCTTTTGTATCGCCCCGCCCGTGAGGGGGAGCTGCTTCGTTCCGATTATGTGGAAAGCGAGAAAAATAATTTGAGAGATGCGATCCGTGCCTCCATCAATAACCCACGCAGCTATGCTTTGGCTAAGTGTCGCAAGCTGTTGTGCGGGGGAGAGCCCTTTGCTCTTTCACTGATTGGCGAGGAGGAGACGGTATCTGATATCACCGCCGCCACGATGACCGCTCGCCTTCGGGCACTGCTAAGGGATGCGACCCCCACCTTCTTTTACGTGGGTAGCACCGCTCCCACAAGGGTCGCCGCTCTGATCACCGAATATTTTCCGCCTTTTGTCGGCACATCGGTCCCTTATACGGCTATTGTGAAAAAGGGGACGGGAGCCCCGCTTTCGGGCGAGGAAGAAATGCCTCTTTGCCAGGGCAAGCTTTCCATTGGCTTCCGTACCGACGTATCCTTGAATCATCGCCTGGCCCCCGCCATGCTCATGCTGAATGAAATTTACGGCGGCTCGCCCGCCTCCAAGCTCTTTCTCAACGTGCGGGAACGGCGCAGTCTTTGCTATCATTGCAGTTCCTCCGTGGATCTTTATAAAGGCGTGCTTTTTGCCAACGCGGGAATGACCCCCGAGAATCGCGGCATCACCGAGGAGGCTATGCTGGAGGAATTTGCCGCCCTGGCCGCAGGAAAGATCACCGATACCGAATTTGAGGCGGCGCAGCGGTCACTGGATCATTCTTACAGACAAATTTTTGATAATCCTGCTGTCCTGTCCGATTTTTACGCAGGTCGCGCTCTCATCGGTAATACCGATACGGTCGAGAGCTTTCGGGCCGCGGTGGGAGCCGTGACGAAGGAGGACGTGATCGAGGCGGCAGAGCATATCCGAAAGGGTGCCACCTTCTTTCTCAAAGGAACACTGGACAAAGAGGAGGGAGAAGAATGAACCGACCGATCGAGATCTTTACAAGCGATCTTCTTGGGGAGGTCTACTACCGTACCGTGCATGAGAGTGGCTTGCCCATCTATATTTTTCCAAAGAAAATGGCAACGGCACATGCGTTGTTTGCCGTAAATTACGGCTCGGTGGATAACGCTCCGGACCGTAAGGGCCATACACCCTTTCCCGACGGTATCGCCCATTTTCTGGAGCACAAGCTCTTTTCCAATGAGGACGGAAGCGACTCCTTTGAGCGCTTTTCGTCTTTCGGCGCCGATGCCAACGCTTATACCTCCCACACACGTACGGTATATCTGTTTTCCGCTACCGACCGCTTTGACGAGTCCCTTGCCGAGCTGATCGATTTTGTGACGCACCCTTATTTTACGCCCGAATCGGTGGCAAAGGAGCAGGGGATCATCGGGGAAGAGATCAGAATGTGCCGCGACAATCCTTACGATCGTTGTTATTACAATATGCTGGAGGGGCTTTATCAAGAGCATCCTGTCAAAACCGAGATATGCGGATCGATCCGCTCCATCGCAGAGATCACCGATCAGACTCTTTACGATTGCTACCGTGCCCATTACCGCCCGGAGAATATGGCTTTGGTGGTTTGCGGAGATGTGACGGTGGAACAAATCCTTTCCGTGGCAGACGCGCATTTGCCGAAGAGCGGTATCAAGCCCGTGGCTGAAGAATCAACGCTTCAAGAGCCTGACGGGGTTGCCCATTCGCGCGTCGTGACTTGCGGACAGGTGGCAAAGCCCATCTTTTCGATCGGCGTGAAGGATGTGAATATTCCTGCTGATCCTCTTGAGCGGGCCCGGCGGGATGCGGGGATGGCGATCCTTTCCGAAATGCTGTTTTCCGAATCGGGCGAGCTCTATAACCGTTTGTTCGACAGCCGATTGATCTCTCCCGAATTTTCGGCCGATTTTGCCATCACCAAAGGATTTGGATTCCTGCAGATCTCGGGTGAGGCAGACGACCCTGATGCGGTGCTTTCCCAAATACTTGCTTATATCGGTGAGCAAAAGAAAAACGGGCTCTCCCGCGAGGATTTTGAACGATGCCGCCGTGTGGAGTTTGCGGAATATATCAAGGGATTTGATTCCCCCGAGGAAATCGCCAACACGCTCTTGGCCTTTGTATTCGACGATGCCGAGCTCTTTGCCTATGCGGATATCCTGCGGGGCATGGAGTTTTCCTATATCGAGAGCTTGTTCAACGAGTTTTTCAAGCCCTGCCGCTTTACGCTGTCGATCGTAAAACCGCAAAAAGAAATACAGAAAGAAGGAGAATAAAATGACCGAAGTCACCATATCCTTTCCCGGCATCGGGATAGGTCCTTTTACCATCGATAAGGTCGCCTTTGAGATCGGACCGATCGAGGTCCGTTGGTACGGTATCCTCTTGACACTCGGTATTGTGGCGGGCTTGTGCTACGCCCTGTACCGCACCAAAACCGAGGGAATATCTGCCGATGACATTATGGATTATGCCCTGTGGACGGTGGTTCTTGCCATTATCGGCGCCCGTACCTACTATGTGTTGACTACATTGAAGGATCCCGTCACAGGGGAATGGGCTTATGACAGCTTTCTTGATATGATCGCCATCTGGAACGGCGGTATTGCCATGTATGGGTCGATCATCGGGGGCGCGCTGGCGCTGATCATTGTCAGCAAGGTGAAAAAATTCAATAAAACACAGGTGCTCAAGGTCTTCGACATGGTGGCACCCGGTGTTATGCTGGGGCAGGTCATCGGTCGATGGGGCAATTTTGTCAACGGTGAGGCCCACGGTATCGAGACGTCGGAGAACTTTTTCCTCCGTATGGGGCTGATGGGTGCCGCAGACGGTGCAAGCTACACCAAATTCACCTATTTCCATCCCACATTCCTTTATGAATCTGTCTGGAATCTGATCGGCTTTATCCTGATCAACATTTTCTATAAGAAAAAGAAGTTTAACGGACAGATCACCTTGATGTACCTGGCCTGGTACGGATTCGGACGGATGTTTATCGAGGGTTTGCGTACCGATAGCCTTTATATCGGCGTTTTCCGCATTTCGCAGGTGGTCGGATTCCTGTGCTTTGTGATCTGCACCGCGCTGTTGATTTATTTCCTTGTGCGCAGTCATCGCGGGGAATTGGATACCGAAGATTATGTGCCCGTCTATGAGAAATTGCGCGGCTTCGGTCTGCGCCGTCGTGCGACAGCCAATGCAGAAGCTGTTGAAACGGTGGAAAACGACGAGGCTTTGACAAATACCGCTCAATCACCTCCCGAATCCCTTACGGAAAGCAATCGAGAAACAACAGACGATGAAGAAAAGGAGTAACTATGCCCAATATCATTGACGGAAAGGCGATCTCTGCCGAGATCCGCCGCGAGCTGGCTGAAAAAACACAGGTATTTAAAGAAAAGAACGGCTTTGCCCCGGGGCTTGCCGTGATCATCGTGGGCGAGGATCCCGCCTCTAAGGTTTACGTGCGTAATAAGCACAGGGCTTGTGAGGAGATCGGCTTTACCTCCTTTGGCTACGAATTGCCCGAGAACACCACCGAAGAGGAACTGATCGCTCTGGTGGAAAAGCTCAATCACGACAACCGCGTGCATGGCATTCTGGTGCAGCTGCCCCTGCCGCGCCATCTGGACGAGGAAAAGGTGCTTCTTACCATCGATCCCCGCAAGGATGTGGATGCCTTCCATCCCTACAATGTGGGCAAGATCATGATCGGTAACTATGATTTTCTTCCTTGTACCCCTGCCGGTGTCATGGAGCTCCTGCGCCGCAGTCACATTTCGGTGGAGGGGAAGGAATGTGTGGTGGTCGGCCGCTCCAATATTGTGGGCAAGCCTCAGGCCATGCTTTTACTGCAGGCAAACGGCACCGTGACCATCTGCCACAGCCGCACAAAGGATCTCAAGGAGGTCTGCCGCCGTGCCGATATTCTGGTCGCCGCTATTGGTAAGCCCGAGTTCTTTGATGCCTCTTATATCAAGGAGGGGGCTGTGGTCATCGATGTGGGCATGAATCGTCGTCCCGCTGACGGAAAATTGTGCGGTGATGTGGATTACGCCTCGGTGGCGCCCCACACCTCTTATATCACCCCTGTGCCGGGAGGCGTCGGCCCCATGACCATTGCCATGCTGATGCAGAATACCTTTACCGCCGCCGCTAAAATGGGGGCAAAATAACGCCATAACGATCCCCGCTCAAGTTTTTGAGCGGGGATTTTGCAAAATTTTTCTTTTTTCTGTAACCTTTTCATACCAAAATCTGTGTGTTAGGGTGAAAGGCCTTGACAACAAGAAGGGAGGGCAAGCGCGTGGACGATCAACAAATTGTGGAGCTGTACCATCAGCGCAGTGAGACAGCAATTGCCGAAACCGCGAAAAAATACGGCAGATACTGTCATTATATTGCATACAACATTCTGTACGACGACGGATATGCCGAGGAATGCGTAAACGATACCTATCTTGGCGCATGGAACAGCATTCCGCCACACAAGCCCCAAAAGCTTTCCTCTTTTCTTGGTAAGATCACCCGCAATCTGGCGCTCAACCGTTGGGAGCGGGAGACGGCGCAAAAACGGGGAAGCGGCGAGAGCAACCTTGTGCTTACCGAGCTGGAGGGCTGTATTCCGTCGGGCGAGGGTGACATCACCGAGGAGCTTTTGCTGCGCGATGTCATCAATCGCTTCCTGCGGTCACTGCCCGAGGAAGCCATGATCGTTTTTTTACAGCGATATTGGTATTTTTCATCCATCAGGGATATTGCACAGGATCGCTCTATGAGTGAGAACCGCGTTAAGGTCATGCTTCACCGTACTCGCGCCGGATTCAAGCAGTTTTTGGAAAGTGAAGGTGTTATTTTATGAAAAAAGAAAAGCTGGCTCGCGCCCTGAACGACGTGGACGACGATCTGCTGGAGAAGGCGGCACCGAGCCGTAAAAGGAACGCAAACAAGAAAAAGAGAGCCGTCTGGCTGTCTGTGGCAGCATGCCTTGTGCTGGCGCTGGGATTGTGGCTCTTCATCCCGTTCAATACCGATCTGCCCGATATTTCCCAATACGCGGAAAGCGAGTATTACGGTATCATGCAAAAGCTGAATGCCGTGACCTTTGTCAAGCCGTCCTTCAAAAACAACTTCGATAAATATGTGCTCAACCTCTTTCGCGGTGCTTCGGCTGAGGATGAGAGCTCCCCTATGGATTCAGGCGATGAAGCAACCGGCTACCGAGAGGTCACCGACAATCAGGTGCAGGGTGTGATCGAAGGGGATAAGATCAAACGCAGCACAGAGCATATCTTCTATTTAGACGGACAGCGGCTCTCGGTCTATTCCATCGCAGGCACGGCGTCTACCAAGGTGGGTGGTGTTACAATCTCTGTGGGAAATAGCGAAAATTCCTCTTACAAGTACGCCGCATATGCCGAGAAATGGGAGCTTTTCCTCTCTGCGGATTGCAGGACCGTGACGGTACTCGCCCCCTATTACGACTATAACGCGAAGCACGCCTTCGTTGACGTGGTGTCGCTGGATGTCTCCGCCCTCCCTGCAATCACCGTGAAGGGCAGGATCACGGTCAGTGGCAGCTATGAATCCTCCCGTATGGTTGACGGCGAGCTGCTTTTGATGACTGCCTTCCGCGTGAACAGCAATCCCGATTTTTCGGATGAAGCAAGCTTTCTGCCCCAGATCGACAACGGACAGGGAAGGCAGAGCCTTGCGGCGGCGGATATCATTTCTCCCGATACGCTGAGCAGTGCTTCCTATACTGTTGTCTGCAAGCTGGAGGAAGCCACACTCACGCTGCTTGACAGTGCCGCCTTCCTCTCCTATCCGGGTGCCATTTACGTGTCCCCCGAGGAGATTTTTGCTACCCGTACCTACGATGAGGAGATCGAGATCGACGGCAAGATATACGACCGTACCATGACCGAGATCTCCCGCATGGACTATAGCGGCGATACACTGGTCTATAAGGGCTCGATCAGCGTGACAGGAAGCGTGCTCGATCAGTACAGCATGGACGTTTACGAGGGAGTCCTGCGCGTGGTCACCACCACAAGTGAGGTGCTGCAAAGAGAAAGCAAGGATGACGATCACGTGATTTATGACGTAGATGTCAGCGGTACCACCAATGCCGATCTTTACTGCATCGACCTTGCAAGTGGTCAGCTTTTGGCAAGTGTGATCGCCTTTGCACCCCGGGGCGAATCGGTGCAATCGGCACGCTTTGACGGCGATGTCGCGTATATCTGCACGGCGGTGCGTCTGAGCGATCCCGTATTTTTCTTTGATCTGAGCGACTACAGCAGCATCACCTATAAGGAAAGCGATACCATTACCGGTTACTCCACCTCGTTGGTAAATTTCGGTGACGGGTATCTGCTTGGCATCGGCGTGGGCGAGACATGGGATTCGCTGAAGATTGAGATCTATGAGGAAGGGGAGAGCGGCGTGGTTTCGGTTTGCAAATACGAGCTGACCGACGCCACCTACGCAGGCGAGTATAAAGCCTATTTCATCGACCGCGAAAATCGCTTGGTGGGGCTTGGTGTTACGTTGGATCAGCAGGAGGAGAAGGAGTGCTATATTCTGCTTTGCTTTGACGGCTATCAGCTGCGCCGGGTGCTGGATGTTCCTCTCGCGGGTGTCAATACTCAAAAGCGCGCCGTGCTGATCGACGGTTGCCTCTATCTGTTCGGTGAGAATGAGTTTCGGGTAACACAGATCTATTGATAAAAGGGTACCATCCGAATATCGGATGGTACCCTTAACCTTAGTCAGGCAAATTTGTATTATTTTCGTTTGGCTGGCCGAGTTCAACCTATTGAGGCTCGGCTATGCAGCAGTCGTTTTGTCTGTTGGTGACGGCGAGAGGTGCTTTTGTAGCCTATTGACTACAATATGGTAGGTGGGGATCAGAAATCCAATGGCCAGGATCCAGGCAATGGGGCTGGCCAGGCAGACACCCACAAAGCCGATCCTGTCCACCAGTATCAAAGCGGCGGCACTTCTGCCTACCAGCTCAAAAACACCTGCCGCCATGGCTGGAACACTGTAGCCCAGCCCCTGAATTGAATTGCGGACCACGTTGACCATCATCAGTGAAGGATAGAATACTGCATTCCAAAATAAGAACACCGATACATTGGAGAGGATCGCAACCTCTCCCGCGTCCAAAAACAGCAGGGAAACATAACGGCCGAGAAAGATGGAAAAGGGTGTGGCAAACAGGCAGAAGGCAAGGCCCAAGCCTACAGCACTCCAATAACCCTTTTTGACACGGTCGATACGGCCGGCCCCCAGGTTTTGCCCGCAGTAGGTCGCCATAGCACCACCCAAAGAATCCAAGGGTGTGGTCAAAAAGGCCTGTGACTTATTGGCCGCCGTTACCGCCGCCACGGCAGAGCTGCCAAGCGTGTTGGTTGCTGTCTGAATGGTGATGGAGCCGATAGCGGTAATGGAAAATTGCAATGCCATGGGCAAGCCCACAAACAAAAGCTGACGGGCAAGAGAAGGGCGAAAATGCAGATGGATGCGGGAGAGATGAATATCGGGGCGCTTTTTGTACATATAGAACAGACACATCAGTCCCGAGAGCAGCTGGGAAAGGACCGTAGCAAGTCCGGCACCACCCACACCCATATCACACCCAAGAATGAACGCAAAATCCAATACGATGTTGATCAGCGATGCAACGATCAGAAAATAAAGAGGGGTGCGACTATCCCCAAGGGCCCGCAGAATGCCGGCCAGGGTATTGTAGAGCATGGTAGCGGGAATACCCAGAAAGATGACAAAAATATAAGCATAGGAGTCTTTAAAAATATTTTCGGGAGTCATCATCCAACGCAGAATCTGCCCGGTCAGCAAAGCGGAGGCGGTGGTTACCACCAGACTGATGGCGGTGGCCAGCCACAGAATGGTACCGATGGCACGACGCACGCCGTCCATGTCCTTGGCGCCGTAGTAGCGGGCCACAATGATGGAAA
The DNA here is from genome assembly GCA_017451735.1 of Clostridia bacterium. Classification (GTDB taxonomy): domain Bacteria; phylum Bacillota; class Clostridia; order Oscillospirales; family CAG-272; genus Firm-07. The sequence continues at coordinate 12,081 of JAFTNU010000080.1, read as the reverse complement.
AGCCACTGGAAATACCGTTCATGAATCCGATGATCAGAAAGCTGATCGAGCCGGTGCTGCCTACGGCGGCCAAGGCGTCTGCGCCAAGATATTGACCGACAATGGCAGAATCCACCATATTATAAAATTGCTGAAATAAATTGCCCAACAAAAGCGGTAGAACAAAGCGGCAAATGACCGATAGAGGCCTGCCTGTAGTCAGATCCTTTTTCATGGTATGACTCCTTTCAACGGTCATTCTATCCGAAACTTGAGACCTTGTCAATCGTTTCGGCCAAAACATTTTGTGGCCTTTTGCCACTTATCAAAAGCTTTCGCATTCTATCGTTTCTCAAATGTGATATAATAGATGCAATATATAGCGAAGGAGATCAGATAAATGGGAGAGCTCAGACTCGGGCGCTACCGTCACTTTATAGCCGGGCGAAAATAATACGAACCCGATTCGGAGTCCGAAAATCATGTCAATGCTGTGTCAAAGGGCTTGCAGGCGAGTTCGTATTATTTTCGTCTGGCAAAGAGCCCGGAATATGAGGTGCTTTGCCTTGCCAAGCATTCCGAAACTCTGGAGGAGATGGTTGTCTATCGCGCTCTTTACGGAGAAGGTGAGGTATGGGTCCGTCCTGCGACCATGTGGAACGAGACCATTACACGAGACGGTAAGACTTTCCCGCGATTTACTTATTTGGGAACCTAAGAGCAGAGGCCGCCGCGGATGAATCCGCGGCGGCCTCTGCTCTTGGTGGGTGACTTTTGTCAGAACGCACCGCCCAGACGCAGAAGAAATGTGGTGAGAAATACGGTCAACGCCGAAACGAGCGTAGACCAGATCACCAGCTGTCCCGCAAGAGTGACGTCGCCGCCCATTTCCTGGACCATGGGAACAGAGGGGACTGCTACGGGAGTGGCAAATACCGCAACCAGAGTTGCGAAATGTGCGGGACCGAAGCGGTCACGGAAAAAGAGGTAAGCTGCGCCGATCGCAAGGAGAGGAACCACTACAGTGCGCACCACCGTGCCGAAAATGATTTCGCGACGCAGAGAGGATACTGCGGAGAGCTCAAATTGCGCGCCCAGCACCAGCAGTGCCAAAGGAATGGCCAGATTCGAGATATATTGGAGAGCGGTCATCAAAGGGGTCAGATCGGAAAGACGGAAGGAGATACCGGCGCGCACCAGGAGCGCACGAATCCCAAGGGCTGCCACACCGGCCAAAATACCGAGGATCAAAGGATTTTTGATGATATCCAAAGCGATTTTTTTGAAACCGGGCTTTTCCTCGCCATCGTTGCCGAAGGCGGAAAGGCTGATCACGGCCAGAATGTTGAAAAGCGGAATGACCGCCGCAGAGAGCAGGGTGGCGGCTATGGCCCCCTCGGTTCCGTAAAGGGATTCGGCAAGCGGAATGCCAATGAGAGAATAGCCCGAGCGGAAGGCGGCCTGCATCAATACGCCCCGGCGGTTCTTCCGGCGTGCCGCAATGACGGTAGCGGGGATAGATAGCAAAAAGACTGCCAGAAGCGCGACCACCACAAAGCCGATATAGCCGAAATCCATGCCGGAGAGGTCCTCGATCCGATAGATGTTGAGAAACAGCATGACAGGCATAAAGACGCGAAAGACCAATTTGTTGGCATCCTTGGCGAAATCTCCCTGGATCCAACCGATCCTTTTGAGAAAATAACCGAATACGACCATCAGGATGATGGGGGCGACCGCTCCCAAAGCAAACAGCAACGAATCCATAGCAGTGTCCTTTCAGATGAACAAAAATCCAAAATCACGACTTGACAGGATGAAAGCAGTCAAAAAAACAAAGCCCCTCTCGCAACGAAGGGCTTTAAAAATCCGACGTGTCTTGGATCATGGAAGGCGCGTTTCGATACCCGCAGATTATAGCACATTTCAGGGTGCTTGACAAGAGCTTTTTTGAACTTTTTCGACGCAAAAATACATTTTTGACAAACTGACAAATCTTCTTTTGAAGCAGAGTAAAATATTTGGTTGATATGTTAACCGAATCCCAATGGATTGAACTTCAAAAAAATGCAAGCCTTTATTTTAAGGTGATCGGAGATTCACTCCTTCGGGATCTCCGGGCGGTTTTCCGTCCGATAGCGAAAGGGAGTGATGCCATGTGCGGATCGGAAGCGATCGATAAAGTAGGAGGTGGTAGAAAAACCCACAGCCTCCGAAATTTCGGTAATGCTCAGATCGGTGGTCAAAAGCAGGCGCTCCGCTTCCCGCAAACGAACACTGTTTACATAGCTTGAGAAGGTTGTCTGCATGGCATGGCAGAAATTGCGTGAAAAGTAACTGCGGCTGACGCCGCAGGCGCTTGCGGTGCTTTCCTCGGTCAGATCTGCATAATGCTCGCCAATGTAAGCGACAGCCTTCTGCATGATGGCGTTTCCGTTATCCTCTCTGTTCACAAAATTCGGATTCTTCTTTTGCCAGGCACGCAGGATGTGCAAAAAGATATGAGTCACATCGGCACGCAAAGAGAGCTCGTGTCCAAAGGCCTGTTCATTCCATTCCTTCATCAAATGAGAAAAGAGTCCCCGCATATCGGTGCTTTGCAATTCTTCCTTGCAAAAGAACTCCTGCTTGGTATGTGTGTTTTCCATCAGCGTCAGGGCATAACTGTACTCCTGATAGGTCTGTTCACCGGCCAGCAATACCCGAGGCAGAAATTTTACCACGATATAATTGCTTTCAACGCCCGTTCCCTTGACGTCGTGCGGCTCGTGCGTGTGGACAATAGCCATATCGCCCTCCCGCAGCAGATAATGTCGGGTGCCGATGTACACGGATACACAGCCGTCGATTCCGTACAGCAACTCGGTATAGTCGTGGTAATGATGCCGCACATTACCCTTACATTGATTCAATTTCATGTGGATGCACTGAATGGGCAGAGAAATACCGTTTCGTTTTGCCCGTGCCTCGTAAAAAGCCATTTCCGGCCTCCATGACACAAATTTGATATTTTTAAACAAAAATATTATAGCATACTTTTTCTCATTGTGCTATACTTTTCTCAAGAAATCCGATTTTTCGGAACAGAAAAGGAGAATGAATCATGATTCGCGTATTGGTTTGGAATGAATTTCAACATGAAAAAACCAAAGAAACCGTCAAGGCCATTTATCCCAACGGTATCCATAATGCCATTGCCGATTTCCTGCGTTGCGATGACATCGAAGTGCGCACCGCCACGCTGGACGACGAAAACTGCGGTATCACCAAGGAACTTTTGGATGAGACCGACGTGCTGATCTGGTGGGGCCACATGGCACATAACAAGGTGCCCGATGAGGTGGCCAAGCTGGTGCGCGATGCCGTCCACAGCGGCATGGGTGCCATTTTTCTTCATTCTGCTCACCATTCCAAGCCCTTCAAGATGCTCATGGGTACTCCTTGCAGCTTGACCTGGCGCGAGAGCGGTGACAGCGAGCTGGTTTGGGTCACCGATCCCTCCCATCCCATCACCCGGGGCATCAACTATGCCATTTCCTTGCCTCATGAGGAAACCTACGGCGAGCCCTTCTCGATCCCCAACCCCGACAAGGTTCTCTTTATCGGCAGTTATTCGGGCGGTGAGGCTTTCCGTTCCGGATGCCTGTTCCAGCGCGGAAACGGTCAGATTTTCTACTTCCAACCCGGTCACGAGACCTTCCCGACCTACTACATTCCCGAGGTGCAGACCGTTATTCGCAACGCAGTTCGCTTTGTGGCACCTCGCTACCGTCAGAAAATCGATTGCCCTCATGTACGCAAGTGGAATGATCCCGAAGGCTACGTGATCGTTAAAAAGCAATAAAGAAAAATCCCTGAAGGATCGCGGTGTACGCAAGGAGTGTCGGCATGTAATGCGATTGCTTTCGTAACGGTTGATCTGAATTACCGCTTTTTAACAATGCCGCCACTGCATAAATTTTGCAGTGGCGGCAATACTTTTCTTACTCCCAAAAAGGAGAAGGAAATGTATTGGAATAAAGTTGAAATTTGCGGGGTGAATACCTCAAAATTAAAGACTTTGACAGATGAGGAAAAGCGGGAGCTTTTGGTGAGGACCAAAGCAGGGGACAGTGCCGCCCGTGAGGAGCTGATCTACGGTAATCTGCGCTTGGTGCTCTCGATCATCCAACGCTTTTCGGGACGTAAGGAAAACGTGGACGATCTCTTTCAGGTGGGTTGCATTGGGCTCATTAAGGCGGTGGATCACTTCAATATCGATCTGGATGTTAAGTTTTCCACCTATGCGGTGCCCATGATCATCGGTGAGATCAGACGTTATCTGCGGGATAACAACTCCATTCGCATCAGCCGCTCGGTACGGGATCTGGCTTATCGCGCTCTGCAGGCAAGAGAAGAGCTGACCCGCGAGAAGGAGCGCGACCCCACCGTGGATGAGATCGCTGCCAAATTGGGTGAGGAGCGGGAAGCAGTGCTTCGCGCCATGGAGGCCATCATCGAGCCCATCTCGCTTTATGAGCCCGTTTACAGTGAGAACGGCGATTCGATCTATGTGATGGATCAGCTCAGTGATACCTCCGCAGGGGACGAGCATTGGCTGGAGAATATCGCCTTGCGGGATGCCATGAATAAGCTCAGCGAGCGGGAGCGGAAGATCATCGAGATGCGCTTTTATAAGAATAAAACTCAAATGGAGATCGCAGAGAGCATCGGTATTTCTCAGGCACAGGTTTCACGTCTTGAAAAGGGCGCTTTGGAGCGGATGCGCAGTCAAATCTGACATGAAAAAGCAGAGCCGGTAGGGCTCTGCTTTTTCATGTTTCGGAAAGCGTATTCAGGGGAGAGCCCTGGCAGTGCAATACCGTTGCACCTAACAGATCCGCATCACTTGGGTCGTGGGTGACAAAGACGGTCAGCGCATGCCGACAGGCTTCTCTGATATGGGGGGCAATACGCATTTTCAATGCTTGATCAAGAGCGGAAAACGGCTCGTCCAGCAGGAGCAGATCGCCGCCAAAGGCAAGTGCCCGCGCCAACGAAAGCCGTTGCTTCATACAGCCGGAAAGGGTGCTCGGATACTGCTTGGCGGTATCGCTCAGTTCAAACAGCCTCAGCCACTTTTGCGTATTTTCAGAGCTTGAATTGTCTTTCGAAAGAACCAATTTTAAGTTATCCTCGCAATTCAACCATGGCAGTAGCCTCGGCTCTTGAAAAGCCATAGAGATTTTGCGGTGAGAATGGATCACGGATCCGATTTCCGGTCGATCCAGCTTGGCAAGCAATCTGAGTAAGGTTGTCTTGCCGCATCCCGACGGCCCCATTAAAGCGAACGCGCCCTTGTCGGGAAATGTAAAATTCAGATTTTCTATCACGGTCCTTTCACCGAATCGCCGTGTGATATCACGCAACTCGATCACGTGGCTCTACCTCCCATTTCTTTTGGGATTGTACCTTGGTCAGAAGCTTCAATGCGCCCCATTCGATGGCGGCACTGATGAGGATAACGACCAGTGTCCAGGCGAACAACTCGTCGGTCATCAGATATTGCTTGCTTTCGTAAATGCCCCGACCGATCGAGAGCTTGGGCGCGCACAGCACCTCGGCGGCGATACCGGCCTTCCAGGCCAGGGCGATCGCTGAGCGGCAAGCGGCGAGAAAGTAGGGAAACAGGGAGGGAATGCGAATGGCCAGCAGCTTATCCTTTGCAGACAATCCAAACAGGGCGGCCATTTCCAGAAGCTGCTTGTCGGTTTGCAGCAGTCCCTCCCGTACATTGCTCCAGACAATAGGGAGCGCCATGATGAAAGCAATGAACAGGGGGACACGATCCCGCCCGATCCACAGGAGCACCAAAAAGATGATAGAAGCCACGGGAGTGGCCTTGCATAGTGTGAGCACAGGGGAGAATAAATGGTGGGCAAAGGAGCTTTTCACGGTCAGCAAAGCCAACAGGGTTCCTCCGATCAATGCCAGCAGAATGCCCACCACGATCCGCATCAGTGACAGTCCCACCGTTTGCCAGAAGGAGGCCGTCCGCATCAGAGAGAATAGCGTTGTTATCACGCTCCACGGTGTGGGGAGGAGCAGGGGCTTGCCGAAAAGAACGGCAAGCAACCACCAGGCACCCACCCAGAAAAGAATGGAGAGAAGAGGAAGGCTCCACCGTGGTAAAGTGGGGATTTTTTTCATGCGCCGTAGTAGAAAGGATCGGCAGGCAGAGCACCGCCAATGGAATTGATGGGCATGGCGGCAAGGAAGGCGCTCATGGCTGTTTTCATATCACTGCCCTTGATAAAGCACAGATTGCACTTCGGAATGGCTCTTTCCGCAACGGCGGCCCTGGCAAAAATACCTGCGTCGGCAATCATGGTCGATGCCTCTGTGGGATGTGCGATCACATAGTTGATGGAGGCTTCATATTCCTCAAGAAATTTGTTAACCTCGTTGGGATGCTCGTCTACAAAGGCTTTACGTGCCACTACGCATCCTTGCACCAGGGAGCCCGGGGTGAAGCTTTTATCCCATTCGGTGGTGATATCAAGGGCCGAGGTCAGCGTTACACCTTCTGCGGCGGAGGATGTCGCAATCGTCACCATGGGCTCCGGCAGGATGGCATAGTCCACCAATCCGGCGGCGACGGCCGCTTGCAGGGCGGCGGGCTCGGCATAAGATGTGGCATCCAATGTGATGCTTTCGCCAAGTCCTGCTTTATCGATCAGCGCTTTGGTGATGAAATAGGGATTTTGTGCGGGGGTATAAACGGTTTTTCCTGCCAGATCGGCAAGGGAGGTGGGAGCGGTCACCTTGGACGTGTTGGCTACCAGATAAAGCACGCCCTTGGTATTCAGAGCCAGCAATACGATCTCTCCGGAGGTTGCATTATAAAGGGCGGAGGCGGCGTTGGTGGGAAGCGCGGCAATGTCTGCGGTACCGTTTTTCAATGCATCGGTGACATTGGTCGCGGCGGTTTCCACGGTGAACTCATAATTGAGGGTGGCGGTTCCGTTCTTGTCGGCATCGATCAGTTGAGCCATGCCAAAGCCGGTGGTACCGTTGAGGGTCCAGACGCGGATCGAGAGATCTGTGTCCACCTTGTTGCAAGCCGTCAGCAGGGGAAGGGCGGCGAGCAGGGCAAGAGCCAGAATGAGAGAGAGCAGTTTTTTCATAATGAATTCCTTTCTTTATTTGTATTTTTTCAGGATGTCTTCCTGTGATAAAACAGTGATCTTCCGCCCCTCGTGGCGGATCAATCCTTCGGCCTCCAGCTTGTCAAGGGCGCGGTACAGTGATGCACGACCGATATCCAGTGTTTCCGCAAGAGCGGTGAGCGTGGTGTTGACTGTCACGGTGCGTCCCTCCTCCGATGTCAGCCAGAGTGCCAGGCGCCGTTCGGCACTGCCTGCCGTGAAGCAACGGATCTTTTGGTTGAGAAAACGGACCCGCTTGGCAAGAAATCCGAGATAAGCATTCCGAAACGCCCCGTCCCACACCAGCAATGTCTGCACGGCCTCGATACCGAGAAAGAGAACGGTGCAGGGAACCTTGGCCTCTATTTGGGACATTGGGTCGTCCTCCTCGCAAAAAAGCGATGCGGCGCCGAATACGCCGGGAGCATTCAATTCTCTTAAAATAACGGTTTTTTCACTGTCCGCCGAGCGGATCTCGGCTTTACCTTCCAAAAGAACGCCCAGACATCGCGGATGATCCGCTCCGATATTCCCGCCCGGAGCCACTGTGACAACGGGGCAATCGAATTCGGTCAGGACCTTCAAAAGATTGCTATCCTCGGCGCCTGTGAAAAGCGGAAGGGTCAAAAGCCGTTTTACAACTTGCTTTTTCTGTTCCATACGACCTCCGATTGTCTCAAATGAGACAATTATAGTATATACCGGGCAGAGCAGATTGTCAATGCGGTGTGAGCAAATTTTTATATTTCAAATGTTAACAAACTGTTAAAAGCTTCTTTTCCCTCTGTACAGAACGGCTTTTCTCATTTATAATAAAATCAACCGATATTAACGTTAAAGGAGAATCTCCATGAGCATTCAAAAGCAATTATTCGGTACCTTGCCGGACGGACGTGCGGTTCACCGTTATACCTTGCAGAACAAAAACGGCATGACCGTCAATCTTCTCGATTTCGGCGGTGCCATTCAGCAGATTCTGGTCCCCGATCGCAAAGGTCGTTTTTCCGATGTGGTGGGTGGCTATGACAACATTCTGGATTACTACTACGGTGACGGCTATCAGGGCTCGCTGATTGGCAGATGGGGTAACCGTATCTGCCGCGGCAAGTTCACCTTGGACGGTGTTGCTTATGACAATCTGTATATCAACAACGGCGTGAACCATCTTCACGGCGGCAAGGAGGGCTTCTCGCACAAGATCTGGGACGCCACCCCGGTGGACGGTGACGAACCTCAGCTGGTGTTGCACTATGTGTCTGTGGATGGCGAAGAGGGATACCCCGGCACCCTTGATGTGACTGTAACCTATACCCTCAAGGCAAGTAACGCTCTGTCGATCCGCTATGTGGCGACCACCGACAAAAAGACGGTTCTCAATCTGACCAATCACTGCTACTTCAATTTGGGCGGCTTTGCGTCGGGTAAGATCTTCGACCACATTCTGCAGCTGGATGCCGACACCTATCTGCCGACCGATGCGACGCTGATTCCCACCGGAGAGCTGAAGAGCGTGGAGGGAACTCCCTTTGATTTCCGCACCCCCAAGGCTGTGGGCAGAGATTTCAGTGCCGACGATGCGGATCTCAAATTGGCGGGCGGTTATGACCACTGCTTCAATTTTGTCGGGGGCGAGACTAAGAAGCCTGTGCTGCGCGGCACCCTGTACGATCCCAAGAGCGGCCGTGAGATGAAGGTTTTCACCAATCAGCCCTGCGTGCAGTTCTACAGCGGCAATTTTCTCAAGAACGAAGAGCATCCCTTCAAGGGCGGCTATCCTCAGGGATTGCAGAACGCCATGTGCCTGGAGACCCAGCACATGCCCGATGCCATGAATCACGAAAACTTTACCAATGTGGTTCTGTGCCCGGGTGAGACCTACGATTATACCACCGAATACGCCTTCTCGGTTCGCGAAAAATAAAATCTGTATCGTGTCCATGCCCGCTTGTCGGGCATGGACACTCATTTTTTTACCTGCCCCCTCATAAGGTGAATGGGGGTGATGATTTTGAAGCACAAATTTATGAAAATGCTTTCTGTCCTTTTGGCTGTGCTCCTTTTGTGCATGGGCACCCTGTGTACAGGGGCCGAAGCCGATGCTGTACCGACCGCCGACGGCAGTGTGGGGACGACCGATCTCGATCTGGCCTGCGCATCCGCCATTCTTATGGATGCTGCCACGGGGCAGGTCCTTTACGAGCAGAACGCCGATGCGGCTTTACCGCCTGCGTCCGTTACCAAGGTCATGACACTGCTTTTGGTTATGGAGGCGATTGACGCAGGGAAGATCGCGTTGACCGATATGGTCACGGTCAGTGCCAACGCCGCCTCTATGGGAGGCTCGCAGGTCTATCTCAAAGAAGGAGAGACCATGAGCGTGGAGGAAATGCTGAAATGTGTGATCATTGCCTCGGCAAATGATTGCGCGGTGGCCTTGGCCGAATTTGTGGCGGGGAGCGAAGACGGCTTTGTGACTGCCATGAATACCCGCGCGGCCGAGCTCGGCATGTCCAGTACACATTTTGAAAACACCAACGGCCTGGATGATACCGCCACCAATCATGTGACCTCGGCCCGTGATATTGCTATCATGTCCCGAGCACTGATTTCTCATCCCAAAATTCTCGAATACAGTGGGATCTGGATGGATACCATCCGTGACGGTGCCTTTGGCTTGACCAACACCAACCGCCTGGTCCGTTTCTATCCCGGTTGTACGGGGCTCAAGACAGGCTCCACCGCCAAAGCCAAATTTTGCATCAGCGCCACCGCCGAGCGCGACGGCCTCTCGCTGATCTGTGTCATCATGGCGGCCGAGACACGCGATGTGCGCAATGCCTGTGCCGCCAAGCTGTTGGATTATGGCTTTGCCAATTATGCCTCCTATCGGGCCGAGGCGGGGGAACAGACCGTTCGGGTAGAGGGCGGTGTTTCCCCCGAATGTCAACTGACCTTCGATGCATTCAGAGCCATCGTACCCAAGGGACAGAGCAGCCGCGTGGAGGTCGAGGTGAGCGTGCCCGAGGTTCTGACCGCTCCGCTCACGACAGGGGATGAGGTGGGGCGGATCACCTATCGTCTGGACGGTGTGGAGATCGGCAGTGTGCCGGTATGTGTGAAGGAGGGCGTGAAAAAAATCGGATTCGGCGATATTTTCTGTCGTTTATTGGCGCAATTTTTACTAATGTGAAAATAAAATAAGAATTTCCCAAAAAACAGTTGCATTCTGTGAAAACATATTGTATAATTATTAACGTTAATAATTATGTGACTGATATGTCAAAGCACAGAAAGCAGGTTGATTATGTCGATTCGTCTTGTTGATTCCTACGTAACTCCGTTCGTTTCCGAAAACGAGTATGCCTATATGCAGTCCATGGTGTCTGCCGCGCATACCATGCTTCACGAAAAAAGCGGTCAGGGCAATGCCTTCCTCGGTTGGGTGGATCTCCCTCGCGACTATGACAAAGAGGAGTATGCCCGCATTAAGGTCGCCGCAGAAAAGATCCGCAGCTCCTGCGATGTTTTTATCGTTATCGGTATCGGCGGCTCCTATCTCGGCTCCCGCGCGGTCATCGAGTTCCTCAAGTCTCCTCTTTACAATAACTTGAAGAAGGATGGCCCCGAGATCTATTTCTCCGGCTGTAACATCAGTGCCACCAACATGCGCGAGCTGTTGGAGATCTGCGAGGGCCGCGATGTCTGCATCAACGTGATTTCCAAGTCCGGTACCACCACCGAGCCGGCTGTTGCGTTCCGCATTTTCCGCGAGCTGTTGGAGAAGAAGTATGGCGCAGACGGTGCAAAAGAGCATATCTTTGTGACCACCGACCGTGCCAAGGGCACTCTCAAGGGCTTTGCCGATAAGGTCGGCTACGAGACCTTTGTGGTTCCGGATGATGTGGGCGGCCGTTTCTCGGTGCTTTCTGCCGTGGGCCTTCTTCCCATTGCCGTTGCCGGTATCGATATCGATGCTCTGATGAAGGGTGCCGACGATGCCCGCGTGGCCTTTGCGGATCCCGATATCCAAAAGAACGATTGCTATAAGTATGCCGCACTGCGTAACATCCTTTACAGAAAGGGGAAGGTCACCGAGATCCTGGTTGGCTATGAGCCCTTTATGCAGATGTTCTGCGAGTGGTGGAAGCAGCTTTACGGCGAGAGCGAGGGCAAGGATCAGAAGGGCATTTATCCTTCCTCTGTGATCTTTTCCACCGATCTGCACTCACTGGGTCAGTATATTCAGGACGGTATGCGTAATCTCTTTGAGACCGTGATCTCGGTCAAGGATACCGGCGTGACGCAGGAGATTCCTCACGATCCCGAGAACATCGACGGTCTGAACTTCCTGTCCGGTAAGGATCTGAACTATGTCAACAGCATGGCACAGCAGGGAACGCTCTTTGCCCATGTGGACGGCGGTGTGCCTAATGTTCTGCTTGAACTGGAGGATCGTTCCGCCCATTCTCTTGGCTACATGATCTACTTCTTTGAAAAGGCCTGCGCCATTTCGGGTTATCTCCTTGGCGTCAATCCTTTTGATCAGCCCGGTGTTGAGGCGTACAAAAAGAATATGTTTGCGCTTCTCGGTAAGCCCGGCTACGAAGAGCAGAAGGCTGCTTTGGATGCCCGTATTGCCAAGCTTTGATTTTTTGCAGTAAATTTCGATGAATTTTCATCGAAATTTACTGCATTTTTTATAGAAACCCTCTTGAAAATCGTGGGCTTATCGTGTATAATGAAGGTGTAGACGGAAAAGAGCTCCGTCATTTCAAACTTGGAGGTACAGGCTATGCTGAAATTGATGATTGGTGTAAAGGGAACCGGCAAAACAAAGACCCTGATTGAGAAAGTGAACGCGGCAGCGGCAACTTCCCACGGTGATGTGGTTTGCATCGAAAAAGGTACCGTTCTT
>JAFTNU010000079.1 GCA_017451735.1 Clostridia bacterium | reverse complement strand
TATATGAAACAGTCCAAAATTCCACCCCATGTAACTGTTTCTGCTCTGGTTAGTGATAACGAAGAAGCACTTCTTTCAGAAATGGAAAGCATTGCAGAATCCATGGCGAAAAATTTTATTTGGTTTGCAAATATTGGATGGCCGAACGCAATTGATTATCTTCGCTCTCGGTCAAAAGGTAGAGATGCTTTTTGGCAAGACTTTCATCCAAAGTCACCTCAATATCGGGCGCAATGCCCACACCATCGTAATTGATCCCGGAAGGAGGGCTGTAATAGCCGACCGTCAGCTTGACGGCCCCCTTGTATCCCCAGGTTTCAAGACTGATGATATTTTGCAGAACACCCTTGCCATAGGTGGTAGTGCCCATTACAGTAGCAAGACCGTAATCCTTGAGCGCCGCAGTAAACAGCTCAGCAGCACTGGCGGTGTCTTGATTGGTCAGTACCACCATGGGATAACCGCGAAACATACCGATCTCGGCTTCCGTAACACTGCACCCCTCATAGTCGCCGGTGTAAGAAACCTCCCTCACTTGGTAGTAAGTGGTCGTTCCATCCTTTTTGACAGTGCTGAGTATGGTGTCATTTTCCTGCAGAAAATATGAAAGCACCGCGCTGATCGATTTCAGGTCCCCACCCGGGTTACTGCGTACATCAAAGACAAAGCGGATACATCCGGCAGAAAGCAGACTGTTCATGACTGTTTTGAGTTGCAAAGGGGTTTTGGTATCGAATTGAGTGATACGAACCACACCGACGGTAGCATCGGTCTCACTGACCCGACCTGTAACCGATTCGATCTGCACCGTAGCACGTACCACAGAAAACTCCATCTCGGTACCGTTACGTGAAACAGCAAAATAAGCAGTAGTTCCCTCCTCGCCCTGCAAGCGCTTGATAGCGGCTTCATATCCGATGTCAGAAACCTTTGCCTTATCCTCTCCCACGGTGATAATGTGATCACCCGGCTGCAATCCCGCCGCCAAAGCAGGCGAACCTGACATTACGTTAATCACCAAAATATCGTGATCTTGGGAATCCTCCACGGCAGAAATGCCAATTCCAACCACTTTGGCATTGTTATCAGATATCATTTCGGCATACTCCGCCTCGGTATAATACTTGGCATAGGTATCTCCCGTGGCGGCAGCATAGGCCTTAAGCATCTCGTCAAGGAGCAATTCACCATTGGTATCATAGAGCGAATAATGCTCAAATATGCTGTCGATCAGCGCGATCTTTTCGGCATAATTCTCCCCTTCCTGTTCTCCTGTACCCAAGGTTGATTCGTTTCCGAAGCCAAGCCCCGAAAAAGCCGTGGAAAGCACTCCCGTAAAAAGAACGGTCAGCATGGAGACAACCAAAGCCACCGCAACCAAGGACAGGATGAAAACCGACAACGGCACACTGCGTTGCTTCTTTTCACTGATCTGTATAGGCGGAACGGAAGCGCGATCGCTCATATAATAGGCCGTGATACCGATGCCGCCAAGAGCACGGCAGACAGTGTCGGCCGCCAGCATGGGGTCTACCCCTTGCGGAACTGTGACACGAAGAACGCCTCTTTGCACATCGGCAAAGCAAAAGGAACCGGGCAAAGCATTGGCTATCAGAGCGGAAATTTCCGCATTTCTATTACGCAGAATATTGGGAGAAATCGAGAAACGAAGGTCCATAAAACGCCTTTCTAATCTGTGAGATACTGAAAGGGACTGTATCAACAGTCATCGGGCAAGAAACCAAGGGGGGCCCGAGAGGAAAGGAGCGATTTGCAAAGCGCTCCTGCTCCCGGCCCGTTTCAATCAGAATTTAATGGGCTTGGAATTCAGATATTTTTTAACCATAAGCGCCACCTTGAAGGTAATGGCGTGCTCAAACTCGCGCAGATCAAGGCCTGTGAGCTTGCGGATCTTTTCCAAACGATAAACCAAGGTGTTGCGGTGCACGAATAACTTACGGGAGGTCTCGGAAACATTCAAATTGTTTTCAAAGAAGCACTGGATGGTCATCAACGTCTCGCGATCAAGAGACTCAAGGCTTCCCTTTTTAAAGACCTCCTGCAAAAACATTTCACAAAGAGTGGTGGGCAGCTGATAGATCAAACGGCCGATGCCCAGATTCTCATAGCTGATGATGTTTTTCTCGGTCTCAAAAACCTTACCGACCTCCAATGCGACCTGTGCTTCTTTATAAGCCCTGGCCAGGTCCTTGATATTGTCCACCGTGGTGGAAATACCGATAGCAACCTTGGTATAAAACTCGGTGCAAAGCGTATCGGCAATATTGGTAGCCATCTTTTCGATCTCTTTGCTGTCAGTCCCCGGCTTGATATCCTTAACCAGCACGATATCATGCTCACCTACGCTGATGACATAATCCTTGGATTTATCCGGGAACATATTCTGCAGCATCTCAAAGGGCAGCATATCGGTTTTGCCGAAGAATTTGATCAGGAAAACGATGCGGCTCTCCTCGGTATTGAAATGCAGTTCCTTGCTCTTGATGTAGATGTCACTGGGAAGAATGTTATCCAGAATGATGTTTTTGATAAAGGAGCCTTTGTCATACTTTTCGTCATAGAGATTTTTGATATTACCAAGAGAGATGGAAAGAAGCTTGCACATCTTTTCCGCCATCTTGTCCTCGCCCTCGACGAAAACGATGTACTCGGTCTTCGCACCGCCAAATACCGGACGGTAGGTGTATCCACCGTTTACGATACCCTCGGCAGCATAAGCCAGTTCATCGCGGATACCCTGTCTGATCTCGCCGATCTTAACAAGTTCTGAGCAGGAGATGATGACGCCATTCTCATCGATCACGCCAATCACGCGGTCAATGGCATCCTTCATTTGATGTATCACGCCCTGAAACAATCTGTTTGACATACCGTTTTCCTCTTCCTTCACTTTTATGTTGAATTGTATAGAATCACATATATTTTACACGCTTTTTGGGTATATTGCAATAGGAAATTGCTTTTTTTCACAATTTTTTATTGTATTATTTGCCGTTTCAGACAACTCAAAATGACAGGAGATACAAGCAAGAGCGAACAAGGGCGCCGTCTCGGTGCGCAAAATACGGGGGCCCAGTCCCGTCATAAGAAATCCCATGCTTCGTGCCAATTCAGCTTCTCTTACCGAAAAGCCGCCCTCGCTCCCAATGATCAGAGCGATTTCTCCCCCTTGAGGTAAGCATGTGTTTCTCAGCAAGGTGCCGATGGGAGCGGTTCCATCCCCCTCATAGCAGAAAAAAACGGTATCGGCAGTGCCGGCAAGCCGTAACATGTCAGCAAACGGAACCGTCTCCCCGACTTCGGGCAAAATTCCGCGTCCGCACTGCTTGGCCGCCTCATGAGCAATGCGCAAGCGGCGCTCGGTCTTGCGCCCTTCGCTATCGGATTTCAAACGCACAACGCAACGCTCGCTTTCAAAAGGCACAATGCGCGAAGCACCGCATTCCACTGCCTTTTGAATAACGGTATCCAGCTTATCCCCTTTCGGAAGAGCTTGGTACAAGGTGATACGAACAGGCGGCTCGGTACTGCATGAGGCGACAGACAGGATCTTTGCCAAAACACGGTCAGGCAAAAAATCGGTCAGCGCACAGGTATATTCAGTACGGCTCATGTCGCAGACCGTGACCGAATCGCCCACAGCACAACGCAGAGACCTTGAGATATGATGCGCATCCTCCCCCAGGATTGTGACCGTGTCGCCGTTAATTTGGCTACTTGTAACAAAGAAACGCGGCAACCGATCGCCCCCTTTCGCTAAACGTATATATAGTATAGCGCAAATTGCCCAATTTGTCAATGACCTTTTTGTGATTTTTCACTGTGTACTGGACGATTTTTACAAATATCCCCTGCTACGATATGAGAAAATCCATAAAAAATTGCCGTGGAAAACCCACGGCAATTTTTTATGCTTTTTGCACAACCAGTGCGCACCAGCCGTTGTCGTCCAAGCGGCGCACAACGCGCAAGGCATTTTTCTCCAGCTCACCGATGACCTCCTCTGCCCGCTCGGTGATGATACCCGACGCCAGCAGAATGGCATCGTCCTTCATATAGCGTCCCACGTCGGGCGCCATGCGGATGATGATATCCGCCACAATATTGGCACAGATCAAATCATAAGGTCCTTCGGAAAGGTCCACACCCTTGAGCAGATCGGAGACATCGCAGGTCACATTTTGTTGGCCGCTATCGGCAATATTTTCTCTTGCCACACGAACGGCAACCGGGTCTATATCGTAGGCGCGGCAGGCGGCGGCACCCAACTTGGAGGCACAGATGGCCAAGATGCCACTGCCGCATCCTACATCCGCCACGCGCATGCCGGGGGTGACCAGCTCCTCCAGGAGCTCGATCACAAGGCGGGTGGTCTCATGACTCCCCGTACCGAAGGCCATACCGGGATCCATCCGCACAATAATCTCACCCGGTTGCTCTTCATACCTTTCCCAAGCGGGCACGATGACCATTTTTTTGCCGATGTGCAAAGGCTTATAGTAGGCCTTCCAGGAGTTTGCCCAATCCTCCTCGTTAACGCCGATCAATTCCATTTTGCCGTCTATGTGTTCGGCGCCCATCCGCTCGTTGAGAAATGCCACCGCATCCGAAAAAGGACGGTCAGCAGGCAAAAAAACCGAGACAGACGCCACGGTCTTATCGGCGTTGAGAATGCTTTCGTCGATCAGATCCCCATAACAGGTCTTCAGGTCGATATCACTGTAATCCTCGATCATCAAATTGTTATTGAGCATGCTCATCACTGCCACCAAAGCATCTAACTGCTCCAGCGGAACCGTGACCTTGAGTTGTGTCCAATCCTTGCAGGCGTCCATGATAAACCTCGCTTATTTTTTATTGAACTTATCGAAAATACGCTTGAAAAAGCCCGATTTTTTGCCGTAGTTCGATTCTTTGCAATCCCCTGCAAACGCCCGTACCTCTTCTTTTTGCTTATCTGAGAGAGATCTGGGAATCTCCACGTTCACCACGAAGATCAGATCGCCGCGACGTGTACTGTTGACATACGGTATTCCTTTTCCCCGCATGGTAAAGCGCGTGCCGGGCTGGGTCCCCTCGGGAATGGTGTACTTTTCGGTGCCCTCCAAGGTGGGGATTTCGATCTCAGCACCAAGGATCGCATCGGTCACGGGAATCGGCACCTCGCAATAGATGTTGTAACCGTCACGCTCAAAAATGGCATGGGGCTTGACCATCACCTGCAGAATGAGATCACCTGCGGCACCGCCGTTGCGCCCGTCGTTGCCCTGCCCGCGCAGTGCAATACGCTCACCGTCGTCAATACCCGCAGGGATCGAGACCTCCAATTTTTTGGAAATACGAATAAAACCCGTTCCGCGGCAATTGTTGCAGGGGTTTTTAATGATCTTACCCTTACCGCGGCAGGCGTCACAGGTGGTCTGGGAATTGAACTGCATACCGCCAAGACGCTGGGTGACCGTCATCTGCCCCGAGCCGCGGCACTTACTACAGGTTTCTGCAGAGCTTCCCTTCGCCGCACCGCTCCCCGCACAGTCGGGACAGCGGGCGATGCGATTGTAGTTAATCTCCTTTTTGACACCGAATGCCGCCTCCTCAAAGGAGATCGACACCCGCGCGCCGATATCGTCACCGCGAACAGGGCCGTTGCGGCGTTGCGTTCCGCCGCCAAAGCCGCCTCCAAAGAAGCTGCTGAAGATGTCACCGAAATCTCCGAAGCCGCCAAAGCCACCGCCATATCCGCCGGCGCCCGCACCTGCTGCGGGATCGAAAGCGGCATGGCCGTACTGATCGTATTTGGCACGCTTTTCGCTATCCGACAAAACGTCGTACGCCTCGTTGACCTCTTTAAAATTTTTTTCGGCTTCCTTGTCGCCGGGATGAAGGTCGGGATGGTATTTTTTAGCCAGCGAACGGTACGCCTTTTTGATCGTCGCCTCGTCCGCCCCTTTTTGTACGCCCAGGACCTCATAATAATCGCGTTTATCTGCCATGATTCTCCTCTACGGGAATCAGGCTGATGCCGAATTCGACATCAGCCCAAGCCCTTTTATTGATTACTGATTGCTCTTGTCTTCAAAATCGGCATTATAGAAGCCCTCGCCGCCGGCGTTGTTGCCCGTAGCATCAGCTCCCGCACCCGCATCGGTGCCTGCAGCGCCACCCTGTGCCTTATAAAGCTTTTCGGAAAGGGCGTAGAAGGCCTTCTCCAGCGCCTCGGTATCCGCCTTGATGGCGTCGGTGTCGCCACCTGCCACGGTTGTACGAAGCTTTTCGATGGCCTCTTTCACAGGGGCCTTTTCGTCCTCGCTCACCTTGTCGCCGATCTCGCCCAGGGTCTTTTCGCTCTGGAAGATCAGAGTCTCGGCATGATTCTTGGTATCCACGGCTTCCTTCTGCTTCTTATCCTCGGCGGCAAACTTCTCCGCATCCTTCACGGCGCGGTCGATCTCCTCCTGAGACATGTTGGTGGAGGAGGTAATAGTGATATGCGTCTCCTTGCCCGTACCCTTATCCATGGCGCTGACGTTCACGATACCGTTGGCGTCGATGTCAAAGGTGACCTCGATCTGAGGCACGCCGCGGGGTGCGGGAGGAATGCCGTCCAGATTGAAGCGGCCAAGGGTAGTGTTGCCTGCCGCCATCTCGCGCTCACCCTGGAGCACGTGGATCTCAACCGAGGTCTGATTATCGGCCGCGGTAGAGTAGACCTGGCTCTTCTTAACAGGAATAGTGGTATTACGATCGATGATACGGTTGAACACGCCGCCCAGGGTCTCAATACCAAGGGACAGAGGGGTAACATCAAGGAGGAGCAGGTCGGTCTTGTCACCGCCCAGTACACCGCCCTGAATGGCGGCACCCAGCGCCACGCATTCGTCGGGGTTGATGCCCTTGAAGGGCTCCTTGCCGGTGAATTTCTTCACAGCCTCCTGCACGGCGGGAATACGGGTGGAGCCGCCCACCAGCAGAACCTTTTCGATTTCGGAAACCGACTTCCCTGCATCAGCAAGCGCCTTGCGGGTGGGCTCCATGCAACGGTCGACCAGATCTGCGGTGATGCGGTCAAACTCGGCACGGGTGAGCGTCGCCTCAAAGTGGAGAGGACCTGCCGCGGTTGCGGTAATAAAGGGCAGATTGATATTGGAGGAGGTCATGCCGGAAAGCTCAATCTTTGCCTTCTCGGCAGCATCCTTTAGTCTCTGCAGGACCATCTTGTCGTTGCGCAGGTCAACGCCGTTCTCCTTCTGGAACTTATCAGCCATCCAGTCGATGATACGCTGGTCAAAGTCATCGCCACCGAGGTGTGTATCACCATTGGTAGCAAGCACCTCAAACACACCGTCGGAGATCTCAAGAATCGAAACATCAAAGGTACCGCCGCCAAGGTCGAATACCATAATGGTCTGATCCTTATTCTGATCCTTATCCATGCCGTAAGCAAGAGCGGCGGCAGTAGGCTCGTTGATGATACGCTTGACATCAAGGCCCGCAATCTTACCCGCATCCTTGGTAGCCTGGCGCTGTGCGTCAGAGAAGTAAGCGGGGACGGTAATAACCGCCTCGGTCACGGTGGTGCCGAGAAACGCCTCTGCGTCTGCCTTCAGCTTCTGCAGGACCATAGCGGAGATCTCCTGAGGGGTGTAATCCTTGCCGTCGATGCTCACCTTGTAAGCAGTACCCATATGACGCTTGATCGAAATGACCGTGCGGTCGGGGTTGGTGATGCTCTGACGCTTTGCAACCTGACCGATCATACGCTCACCGGTCTTGGAGAACGCCACCACAGAAGGGGTGGTGCGAGCTCCCTCCGGATTCGGAATCACCTTAGGCTCGCCGCCCTCATAAACGGCGACGCAAGAGTTGGTCGTACCCAAATCAATACCGATAATTTTTCCCATAATTAAAATTTTCCTCCCGAAGAATCTGTCTTCTGTAATTTATTTGAATTTGTTTTTCAGTTTGCAACCTTGACCATGGCGTACCGCAGGATGCGGTCACCCTTCATATAGCCCTTTTGCAGGACCTCCACGATCTCGCTCTCACCATATGCCGCATCCTCTACATGAAGAACAGCGTTATGATACTGCGGATCAAAGGTCTTTCCCATGGCCTCAATTTCGGTGATGCCGAGCTTCTCCAAAGTCTCGGCGGCGCTTTTCAGCGTCATGGCAACGCCCTTGGTTACATTTTCACCATCGGCGTATTGTGCGGCGCGCTCCAGGTTATCAATCACCGGGAAAATCGCAGCAAGAGCAGCGGCATAGGCATCGTCATAGATCCGATCCCGTTCCTGCGCCGTGCGGCGGCGGAAATTGTCGTACTCAGCGGCAAGGCGTAAATACTTGTCGTTGAGCTCGGTCAACTCCCCTTCCTTTTCGGCAAGCTTTTTTTCCGATTCGGCAACCTGTGCCTCCAGCTTACGAACTTTCTTTTTCTGATCCTTTCCGCCGCGGTTGATCTCCTCCGCTTCGGTAAGAATGTCTTCGGTCTCGGGCAGGGGCTCCTCGACCGTTGCTTCTTCCTTCATGATATCATCCGTCATGATTATCTCCTTTTTCCGTATGTTTGGGTTCATTCAACAGTTGACTGATGTTGCCCCCCAGGTTATCCAAAGTTGCCAGCACCCGTGCATAATCCATGCGCAAGGGGCCGATCACGCCGATGGCACCCACGGTTTTTCCTTTGCTTTTGATGGGCTTGAATACAAAGGTGGAATTATTGATCACCTTGACCGAGCTCTCGGAACCGATGACCACGTTGACGCGATCGCTCTCGGTATCCGAAACAAGGTCGAGAATCTCATCCTTTCTCTCAAAGGCCCCCAACAATTCACCAAGGTCAGAGCTGTCGGAAAACTCGGGATATTGCAACAACCGATCCAAACCGCTGACCTTCAGTTCTCCGCCGTCCAGCTCACCCAGTACCTCGTAGATGCTTTTCATCACAGTGTTCGCCAGAGCAGAATCGCCGATACGGTTCTCCAAGCTCATCATAATGGGCAATGTGATCTCCTCGGCATCCAAGCCGGCCACCAGCTCGTTGAGTGCCTGCGAGAGCCCGGTGACTGTATGAAGGTCGATGGCGGAGTCGGTCAGAATATTACGGGTTTTAACCGATCCGTCGGATGCAACAAGAATCAAAATAAAGCTGCGACTGTCAATGAGCGCAGTCTCGAAACGGGTGACCGTGACTGCACGGGAACGGGGCTTGATAGCAAAGCCCGTATAGTTGGTCAGCGATGACGCGACCTTAGAGGCTTTATCCAGGATTCGATCCAGCTCAGACATTTTGATCTTCATGAGCTGATTGATCTGAGCGATCTCCTTGGCGGTCATGGCATATTCCTCCAGGAGTGTATCCACATAAAAGCGGTAGCCCTGCTTACTGGGGATACGCCCCGCCGAGGTATGAGGCTGTTCAAGATAACCCATATTTTCAAGCTCAGCCATCTCGTTGCGGATGGTTGCGGAGGAGCAGGTCAGTTGCTTGCTTTCGGTGATATATTTGGATCCGACAGGCTCACCGCCCTGAATGTGTGCCTCAACAATGGCTTTGAGAATCAGCTTCTTACGATCACTGAGCCCGTCAATGCGATTGCTCACGTTTGCTCCCTCCTCCTGGCTTAAATTAGCACTCTTTTGTTCCAAGTGCTAATTTCATACTAAAAATATAGCACGATTATTCCCTTTTGTCAAGGATTTTAAGCAAATTTTTTCATATTTTTCTTGCATGAGTGCAAATTTTCCGCATCCCATCACAAAAGCATCAAAAAAAGGCGCGATACTGCGCCTTTTTATAGAATTTATGCGGAAGAGCGCCGACAAAAGAGCGCCGTTCCCACCGGATATGTGTGCAAAAGAAATATTTACATCCTTTTGAAGGGTGGGCGAAAATACTGATAAAGGTTACACGGAATCATACCATTATACAGGCGACGCACTTTATCGGCACGACGGCCGTAAAGCATTTCGAACTTTTCGTGAGAGGTCAGCACATAGATCTGCCAGGGAGTCAGACCGGCAAATGCTTTCCCCAAGTCACGGTAAAGCGCCTCCACCTCCCGTAGTTCCATCATCCGTTCACCGTACGGCGGATTGCAGACCACGGTACCGCGGCGATCGGGGGCCGGCTTCCGAATATCTCGGGCATCGGCCTTAAAAAATCTGATGCAATCGGATACCCCTGCCCGCTCTGCATTCTCGCGGGCATACTGCAACACCTTTTCATCAATATCGGAACCAAAAATATCCGGACGGATATCATGCCGCACTGCGGAACGCGCCTCTTCGGTTGCGCGGTACCAGGCATCGCGAGAAAGCCACGGAAACTCCATGGAGGCAAAACGGCGACCGAAGCCCGGTGCCATATTTCGCAGGATCATCGCCGCCTCGATGACGATGGTGCCCGAGCCACAGAAGGGATCCCAGAAAAGAATATCCTCACGAGGGCGGGCATTCAGCGCCAGAGCGGCGCCCAGGGTCTCGCGCAAGGGTGCGGCCCCTGCCGCAGGGCGGTACCCACGCTTATGAAGTGCCACGCCGCTGGTATCGATCATCAGGGTGGCAACATCCTTAAACAGGAAGAATTCGATCTGATACTTGATGCCCTCCTCCGGAAACCATTTGAAGCCGTAAGCTGCGGAAAGCCGCTCGGCCACGGCCTTTTTTACAATACTCTGGCAATCCGGCACAGAGAAAAGCGTACTTTTGATGGCATGCCCTTTTACGGGAAAAGCATCGTTCTTACCGATAAAATTTTCAAATGGCAGGGTGCGGACACCGTCAAACAGTTCGGTAAAGGTGCGAGCGGGAAACTGGCCCACACGAACAAAAACACGCTCGGCACAGCGCAAACGAATATTGGCACGGGCAATATCGGAGAGCTCCCCTTGAAAGGTCACGCGCCCGTCCATGGTGTCAAGGCGTTTGCAGCCAAGAGCGTCGATCTCCTCGCCAAGCTGCTTTTCTAAGCCAAACAGGCAGGTTGCGACAAGCTCGATCATTGATTTCTCACCAGCCATTTCTTCAGATATTGCCCCGTGTAAGAGGCGGGATTTTCGGCCACCTGCTCCGGCGTACCCGTTGCCACAAGCGTACCGCCGCCCTCGCCCCCCTCGGGTCCGAGGTCAATGATATAGTCAGCAGTCTTGATGACATCCAGATTGTGCTCGATGACAAGGACAGTGTTTCCTGCCTCTACCAAGCGGGTCAGCATCTGAATCAGCTTGGCCACATCGGCGCTGTGCAGACCCGTTGTGGGCTCATCCAAAATATAGATGGTCTTACCCGTGGAGCGGCGTGCCAGCTGCTCTGCCAGCTTGATGCGCTGCGCCTCGCCGCCCGATAAAGTGGTGGAGGACTGACCGATACCGATATAGCCGAGTCCCACGTCGTAAAGAGCCTGAAGCTTGCGCTTGATGGAGGGGATCCCGTCAAAGAAGGTCAATCCCTCCTCTACCGTCATCTGCAATACATCAGAAATATTTTTTCCTTTATAATGGACATCCAGAGTATCGCGGTTATAGCGCTTGCCCTTACAAACATCGCAGGTCACGTAAACATCGGGGAGAAAGTGCATCTCGATCTTTTTCACGCCGTCACCCTCGCAGGCCTCACACCGTCCCCCCTTCACGTTGAAGGAAAAACGGCCGCTGGTATACCCGTGAGCCTTGGCATCGGCGGTTTTGGCAAACAGATCGCGGATCTCATTGAACAATCCCGTATAGGTGGCGGGATTGGAGCGGGGGGTACGCCCGATGGGGCTTTGGTCGATAGCAATAACCTTATCCAGAAACTCTATGCCCTCTATCTTATCGTGGGGGCCGGGATACATGGCCGCGCGGTTCAGCTTATGGGCAAGATAGGGATACAGAATGCCGTTGACCAGAGAAGATTTGCCGGAGCCGGAAACGCCGGTCACGCAAACCATGCACCCCAAGGGAATATCTACATTCAGCTTTTTGAGGTTATTCTGCCGTGCGCCCTTGACCGTAAGAAAATGCCCGTTACCGGGCCGGCGCTCCTTGGGTACAGGAATCCTTTCCCTGCCCGACAGATAGGCGCCGGTCAGGGACTGCCGGCACTTCATGATCTCGGCAGGCGTTCCCTGCGCCACGATCTCACCGCCGTGGATACCAGCACCGGGTCCCACATCTACAATATAGTCGGCTGCCTCCATGGTCTCCTCGTCGTGCTCTACGACGATCACGCTGTTTCCCAGGTCACGCAAGCGCTGCAAGGTGCGGATCAGCTTGATGTTATCCCGCTGATGAAGCCCGATACTGGGCTCGTCCAAAATATAAAGCACCCCCATGAGCGCAGAGCCGATCTGGGTCGCCAGACGAATGCGCTGTGCCTCGCCGCCCGAAAGGGTACCCGCCTTGCGGGAAAGGGTCAGGTAGTCCAGTCCCACGCTGATGAGAAAGCCAAGACGGGAGCGGACCTCCTTGAGAATCTCCTTGGCAATGGTCAGCTCGGTCTCATTCAGCGTCAATCCGTTGACGAAATCAAGGGCATCCTTGACAGACAGATTACAGAAATCGTGGATATTC
Organism: Clostridia bacterium; assembly: GCA_017451735.1. Classification (GTDB taxonomy): domain Bacteria; phylum Bacillota; class Clostridia; order Oscillospirales; family CAG-272; genus Firm-07. The sequence continues at coordinate 26,691 of JAFTNU010000079.1, read as the reverse complement.
TTCCCGCCCACGGTCACGGCAAGTGCATTTTTTGACAGACGCTTGCCGCCGCATTCGGGACAGGGAGCATCCTCTACGAAATCATCGTAATACTCGTTGGGATACATCCGCATCCGCTTTTCGATCATATTCACCAAACCCTCAAAGGGCACGATCTGCTCATGTCTTTCCCCGCCGAAATAACGTACCACGTGGTAACGCTCGTCACCCGAACCGTAATAGAGCACATTCAATTGCTCTTTGGTGAAATCTTTAACGGGAGTATCCAAGGTAAAGCCGAATTTTTCGCCCACTGCGGCAAAAAGAGGGCCGTTCCAACTCATCGTCTCCAGAGTTTTAAAGCCATTGACGGCGATAGCACCCTTGGACAGGGAGAGCGAGTCGTCGGGAATCAGCTTGTAAACTGCCAAGCGGCGCATTTCGCCAAGCCCCGCGCAATGGGGGCAGGCGCCCTGGGGGTTGTTGAAGGAAAACATGCGGGGCTCCAGCTCACCGAAGGAAATGCCGTGCTCCTCGCAGGCGTAGTTCTGGGAGAACGCCAGTTCCTCGTTTGTCTCGTCCCCTTCTCTTGCCACGGGCGAGATCAGCAGATTGCCGTCGGCAAGGGCAAGGGCGGTCTCCACCGAATCGCCCAACCGCGCGCGAATATCACCGCGGTTGACAAGGCGGTCTACCACCACCTCAACGGTGTGCTTTTTGTTTTTCTCCAGCTTGATCTCCTCGGAAAGCTCGTACATATTGCCGTCCACACGGACGCGGGCGTAGCCGCTCTTGCGGGCATCGGCAAACACCTTTTCGTGCATACCCTTCTGCGCCCGCACCACGGGAGCCCGCACCAGAAAGCGTGTCCCCTCGGGCAGGGCGAGGATGCGATCCACGATCTGATCCTTGCTCTGCTGACGGATCTCCTTGCCGCACACGGGGCAGTGCGGGATGCCGATACGGGCATAAAGCAGGCGGAGATAGTCATAGATCTCGGTCACCGTGCCCACCGTGGAGCGGGGGTTTTTTGAGGTGGTCTTCTGGTCGATGGAGATGGCGGGAGAAAGCCCCTCGATAGAATCCAGATCGGGCTTATCCAGCTGCCCCAAAAACATACGGGCGTAGGACGAGAGAGACTCCACAAAGCGACGGTGCCCCTCGGCGTAAATGGTATCGAACGCCAGAGACGACTTACCCGAGCCCGAAAGCCCCGTAAACACCACCAGCTTGTCACGCGGAATGGTGATATCTATATTTTTCATGTTGTGGACGCGAACGCCCTTTAAAACCAATTGATTTGCCATACGCTTCCTTACTTTTCTTCTCTGAGTTGTTTGATCTTATCACGCAGGAATGCCGCCTGCTCGAATTCCAGCTTTTTGGCAGCCTCCTTCATCTCGGAGGTTAACGTGTCGATCAGCTTCTTTCTTGCGGTGGGCGTCAGCTTTTCCTTGCCCTTCTTCGATGCCGCCTCGTCTGCCGCCTTACCGATCTCGATGATATCGTGAACGCCCTTGACGATGGTGGTCGGCGTAATACCGTTTGCTTTGTTGTAGGCATCCTGTATCTTGCGGCGGCGGTTGGTCTCGCCAATTGCTTTTTCCATGGATCTTGTGATGCTGTCGGCGTACATGATGACCTTGCCCTCAGCATTTCGGGCGGCGCGCCCGATGGTCTGGATCAGCGAGGTTTCGGTGCGCAAAAAGCCCTCTTTATCGGCATCCAGAATGGCAACCAAAGAGACCTCCGGGAGATCCAGCCCCTCGCGCAACAAATTGATGCCCACCAGCACATCAAAATTGCCAAGACGCAGGTCGCGGATGATCTCCATACGCTCCATGGTCTCTACGTTGAAGTGAATGTAGCGCACGCGGACACCGTTTTCTTCCAAATAAGACGTCAAATCCTCCGCCATCTGCTTGGTTAAGGTCGTCACCAGCACACGCTCGTTTTTGGCGGCGCGGGTGCGGATCTCGCCCAACAGGTCGTCCACCTGTCCCTCGATGGGACGCACCTCCACCTCGGGGTCAAGGAGCCCGGTGGGACGGATGATCTGCTCTACCACCTGCTCGGAGTGCTCCTTTTCAAAATCGGCGGGGGTGGCGCTGACCAGGATCGCCTGCCCCACCCGCTCCTCAAATTCATGGAAATACAGGGGACGGTTATCGTATGCCGAGGGGAGACGGAAGCCGAAATCCACCAGATTCTTCTTACGGGCGGTGTCGCCGCCGCTCATGCCCCGCACCTGCGGGAGCATGACGTGGGACTCGTCTACGATCATCAGATAATCCTCGGGGAAAAAGTCCAGCAAGGTATAGGGCGTGGAGCCTGCAGGTCTGCCCGCCAAAACGCGGGAATAGTTCTCGACGCCGGAGCAGTAGCCCACCTCGCGGAGCATCTCCAGATCGTATTTGACACGCTCCTCGATGCGCTGTGCCTCGATCAGCTTGTTTTCTTCCTTGAAGAATGCCACGCGATCCAGCATTTCGGCGCCGATTTGCGCCAGCGCCGTCTCGCGCTTTTCGTCTGAAACGGCGTAGTGGGTGGCGGGAAAGACACCGAAATAGCGCAGCTCGCGCAGGATCTGCCCCGTGACCACACGGAATTCGGTGATGCGGTCGATCTCGTCCCCGAAGAATTCCACGCGGACGGCGGTATCGCCGAAGCCTGCGGGATAGATATCGACCGTGTCTCCGCGCACGCGGAACTTATCACGGACGAAGTTCAGGTCACTGCGCTCGTACTGGATCGAAACCAGACGGCGGATGAGCACATCACGGCTCATTTCCATGCCGGGGCGCAGGTTGATCATGAGATTTTTATAGTCCTCGGGGTCGCCCAGCGAGTAAATGCAGGAGACGCTTGCCACAATGATCACGTCCCGCCGCTCCAACAGGGCGGCGGTAGCGGAATGGCGCAGGCGGTCGATCTCGTCGTTGATGGAAGCATCCTTTTCGATATACATATCCTTGCCGGGTATATACGCCTCGGGCTGATAGTAGTCGTAGTAGGAAACGAAAAACTCAACGGCGGCATCGGGAAAGAATTCCCGCATCTCAGAGCAAAGCTGTGCCGCCAAGGTCTTGTTGGGCTCTAAAATGAGGGTGGGACGGTTCATGCGCTCGATGACGTTTGCCATAGTAAAGGTCTTGCCCGAGCCCGTGACACCAAGAAGCGTCTGATACCGCATACCCGCGTTCAGCCCCTGACAAAGTGCCTCGATCGCCTGAGGCTGATCGCCCGTGGGCCTGAAGGGGCTTTTCAATTGGAATTTTCCGTCAAGCATCGCCTTTTTCCTCCCTTTCCCTGCTTTTGCATATACATATTTAGTATATCACAATACATTTTAAAAGTAAAGGCGGAAAAAGAAAGATTTTGATGGCTTTTGATGGCAAAAATCTTACCTTCATTTGACGTTGTATGACAAACCGCTCACATAAAATCAGGCCATACCGAACAGATGTGCCACACCGTTGACAAGGGCGCAGGCGAGGACGCCAAAAAGGGTGGGCAGGAGAACGGAGACTGCCGTCCAGCCCCATCTGCCCGTTTCCTTTTTCACGGTCAGAACCGTGGTAGAGCAGGGCCAATGCATCAGGGAAAACAGGAGAAAGCAGACCGCGGTGACTGCCGTCCAGCCGTTTGCCGTCAGCGTGGCGCCGATCTCGGCAATGCCGCCAAGGGCGGGCATGGTGCCCTGTGCCGTGTAGACCATCAGAACGATGGGTAAAACGATCTCATTGGCGGGAAAGCCGAGAATAAACCCGAGCAGGATGGAGCCGTCCAAGCCGATCAGGTGTCCCACGGGATCAAGAAAGCCTGCGGCGTGGGCAAGAAGGGTCAGATCCCCTGCCCTGACATTGGCAAGCAGATACAGAATCGCACCTGCAGGCGCCGCCACCGCCGCGGCACGGCCGAGGACAAAGAGGGTGCGGTCAAGGATCGAGCGCACCAAAATTTTACCCACCTGGGGCGGGCGATAGGGGGGGAGCTCCAGCGTAAAGGAGGAGGGCGCGCCTCTTAACAGGGTGGCAGAAAGGAGCCGCGTGGCACCGAAGGTTACAAGAACGCCGAGCAGGATCAGCGCGGTCAGCAAAAGCGCCACCCGCAGCGTACCCACCGCGCCTACGGCACTCCCCGCAAAAAAGACGGTCAGCACCGTAATAAAGGTGGGAAAGCGCCCGTTGCAGGGGGCAAAGCTGTTGGTGAGAATGGCAAGGAGCCGCTCCCGCGGTGAGTCGATGATGCGGCATCCCACCACCCCTGCAGCGTTACAGCCGAAACCCATGCACATGGTCAGGGACTGCTTGCCGCACGCCCTGCAACGGCAAAAGGGGCGATCCAGGTTGTAGGCGATGCGCGGCAGATAGCCAATGTCCTCCAGCAGCGTAAAGAGCGGAAAAAAGATCGCCATGGGGGGTAGCATCACCGCGATCACCGAGGTGAGCACCAGATAGATACCGTCCATCAAAAGCCCCGTAAGCCACGGGGGTACGCCGACATGCACAAGCCCCGCCTTCAGCCATCCGCCAAGGACGGAAAACAGCCTTGACAGCCATTCCGAGGGATAATTGGCGCCGATGATGGTGATAAAAAAGACGCCCACCAGCAGGAATAGCATAAAGGGATATGCCGTCCAACGCCCCGTCAGAAGCCGATCCAGCCTGCGGTCGGTCTCCTGGCGGGGATCGGTCCGACGGGTGACAGCACCCGCTATCACTTCCCCGGCAGTGCGGGACAGAGAGGACACAACGCTGTCGCGGAGGGCTTCGGCATCCAAGCCCGATGCCGCCAGCAGATCGCGAGCTTGGGTCAGCGCGTCGTCAAGGGCTTCATCCACAAAATTCTCCCCAAGATAGGCGGTAAGCTCGGCTTGCAGCGAGGGATCGGCATCCAGGAGCTTCAAGGCAAGAAAGCGCGGCTTCAGCGCGCGCAGATCTCGCCCCACAAGAGCGGCTTCCACTAAGGAGATTGCCTGCTCCACGGGGGCATCATACCGCACCTGCAGAACCTCACTTGACGGTGCCCTCGCCGCCTCGGCAAGGGTGGAAAGCAGATGAGATAAGGTCTTTTTACGGCGCGCCACCGTGCCCAGAACGGGCACGCCGAGACGGGCGGAAAGCAGATCGAGATCAAGAGTGATGCCCTTTCGCCTTGCCTCGTCCATGAGATTGACACAGACCACGGTGCGGGGGCAGATCTCGATAACCTGCAAAACCAGATTGAGATTACGCTCAAGGCAGGTGGCGTCGCAGACCACCGCAACGACATCGGGCGCACCGAAGCAGATAAAATTGCGGGCGACCTCCTCCTCGGCAGAGTGCGCCATCAGCGAATAGGTACCGGGAATATCCACCAGCACGAAGCCCTGTCCCGCCGCCTCGGCATAGCCCTGGGCATTGGCAACGGTCTTGCCGGGCCAGTTCCCCGTGTGCTGGTGCAATCCTGTCAGCGCATTAAACACCGTGCTTTTCCCCACGTTGGGATTCCCCGCAAGGGCGATCACAAGGTCACTCTCGCTCCGTTTTTTGATCTCAAGCCCCGAATCAAGCGCTCCCGTCCCCGTGGAGCGAAAGGTTAGCCCCATGCTCCGTCACCTCTCCACCAAAACGGTGGCGGCATCGGCGGCACGAATGGCAATGACGGCACCGCAAATGAGATAGGCGGAAGGGTCCCCGCCGGGGCTTTTGCCAATACAATAAACAGGCGTATGCTCCACCAAGCCGATATCCAACAAGCGGCGGCGCATGGCGCCCGTGGCGGTCAAGCCCGAAACGGTGCACTTCTCTCCCGGCGCGATGTCGCAAAGGCGCAAAACAGAATCCATGGCAGTCCCCTTTCGACAAAAAAGACTTCTACCCACAGATTATGCGCTTTGAAGCGACAGGGTTAAAGCCCAAAAAGTAAGAGAGCGCGTCCGACGAACGCGCTCCCTGTTATTCGGTTTTCTTTTTTGCGGTACGGTCAAAAAAGAGCTCGGAGATTCCCATGGCAACAGCGCCGATCACCAGATAAATGGGTGCATAGACCAAAACCGACGTATCGACCGCCAAAGTTGAAAGCCAAAAGCCGGGCGCAAATATCAGCGCTCCCAACACAGGTGCAAACCACAGCCGTTTCAAGTCACTACCCGCGAAAATACCGAGAAGCGCCACAAAGATCGGATCGATCATCAAAAACATGGTGAAATACCACCCTTCCTTGCCGGCAGGGCTACAGGCATGATCCACGTAAAGTGGAAGAACTAAAAATACAATCAGGATCGAAAGAATTGCAAAAATTGCTTTTTTCATTTCATCAGCTCCTTACAAATACATTATACATCCTTCCGCTGTATATGTCAATATGACAGAAGCGGCGTACCGTAACAATACGCCGCTTACGCTTATTTAAAAGATTGGATGGACGATAAAATAGCAGACGAATGCCGCAAGAATGGCAGAAAGCGAGCCAAGAAAAAATTCACGCACGGTATGGCGCTTCATATACACCGACGCCCAAAGAGATGCACAATATACCACAATGCCTGCGGGAACAGCATACCAGCCCACGAAAAGACAGGTCAGAAGGATGGGACCCATCAAGCTACACCCATGCCCGCTGGCGTGCCAAGGTGTGAGACAGTTGATGAGTGTCAGGATCACCACCGACACCAAATAAACCAGTGAGATATAAAGCAGATTGGGCACAGCACCGCGCAGAGCACTGCAGATCACCGCACCCGTATAGCCCACGAAGCTGAACACGAACGCCAGCTTGCGCTGAGCCTTTTGTCCCCCTTCTCTCCAGGCGGGCAACAGCTTTTGCGCCACATAAGCAAGGCTGGGCACGATCGCCAGAAAAGCGAGAGACAGTCCAAAATCAAGAGCGCTGGGAAAAACATCGTCACAGAAAAACAGGATCAGCAAGAGCGTACCCACCATAATGGGCGGCACCGTCAGCGCGCGAATCAATTTTGCCAGCTTTAAGGCAAGCGGCTTTTTTTCACTTTTTTCTACATAACACGTACAGTTCATCATAGCATCCTCCTTGTTTCATGTATATTATATGCATCATTTACCGTTTTATGCAGTTTTAGAAACCACATTTCGTGGTGATTGAATGATATCAAGAGGAAATGTATACCATGTTATGCAAATGTGAACATTCTGTAACAAGAGACAGCCGGGACGACACTCGTCCCGGCTGTTCGACTTATTTTTGCATTTCGGCAATCAGACGCTCGGCATAAACACCGAATCCAAGATCGTTTGGATGAACCGCATCGGCATAAAAATCACTGTTGTGAGGCACCAATTCCATGCCGTCCACAACTGTAAAGCCGCAACGTACTCCCTCCTCCTTGACCAGATTGCAGGCGTCGGCAAAGCTCCCCATTTTCTTGGGCTTCTGCCAATCGGCGCGGTAAATGGGAGAGATCACAAACACACGCTTGTTGCCGAATTGAGCAGCGATCCCATCCAGGAATCGCGAGGCGCGTAAACGCATCTCCTCAAGAGTGGGATAGTGACCGAAATCGTTGGTACCGTAGGCAATAACCACCGTTTCTGCATCAAAATCGATTTTATCCAGTGTTCCCTCGTGATAGTAAGCACCGCCAATGCCCTGGATCACGCTGTCGGCATTAAAGAAACGGCTGACACGCTGGGCATAGGAAAGCGAATCATAACGGCTATTCCATCCCTGGGTGATCGAATCGCCGATAAAAAGCATTTTACACGCATAGCGGTAAGGCGTCAGAGTTGCTCCGTCGTCCAATGCCACCGAGGTCAGTACACCGCGGCTATGACTCGGGAACAGAAGCGTCACTCGCTTTTCCCCTTCCCCAAGCTCAAAGGTAGGAGTCTCTCCTTTGGCACGGTAGGCCTCCGCATGGATGCGGTAGCGTTGCAAGCCGTTAATGAATACCTCGAACTTATCACCGTCGGCCGTATCAAAAGACAGGCTTTGGGAATCGGTGACAAAATCCAGGCGTACGCCGGTGGTCGTTTCCGCACGGGCTCCCAAAGTTCCTGAAAGCGTATACCAAGCGGTAACCTGTTTTTCTGTACATTTGTCAAAAAGGATCCCCTCATCGGATCTACGCACACGCAGAGCGCCAAAGGTCACATTTTTGATCTGCTCAAAAGAAAGCGTCATAACTCTACCTCACAAAATAATTTTTTTAATCTCGGACAACTGATTGACATGGTACTCCGCCTTGCATGCGGGATAATACCCGTCGGGATCGAACAGACACCCCGCCATCCCTGCGTTGTGCCCTGCCTCAATATCAATATCGCGGTCACCCACCATCAAAGCAGTAGCGGGATCTATGGCAAACCGCTCGGTTAGATAGCGCAATGCCGCAGGATCGGGCTTACGCGGAAATTGATAAGAAGAATCCAGGGTAAAGGTGACATAAGGGGTAAATCCCCATTTGTCGATGATATCGTGAACAAACTTGCCCGAATGGGTATAGATAAAATTGCGTTTTCCCGCTTTTGCGGCAGTAGCGAGGAGCTCCTTAGTGCCGGGAAGGGGCTTCTGCTCGGTCATAGCCGCCTTAATATGGTAATCTTCCAAAAGCTTTCTGAAGGACGGAATATCCAATCCGATATCGTATTGCTCCATGGCATAACGGTAAGAGATCTTCAGATAAGCATAAGCCTGCTCATAGCTTTCCTCGATTTCGTGCTCCTTCAAAATACGCAGTAACGCCCGGGTCACCACCGGATAGGTATCGGAAAGCGTACCGTCAAAGTCATAAATCAGTGTATCGATCATCACAATGCCCCTTCCGGAAAGCCGTTCCGGGTGTTTTTGCGAAAAACGGCTGAAATTTTTTCACTTGGGTCTGCCGTTGTTCTTGACATCCTTGTTTTTTGGGATTAAAATATTGGTAGCATGCAAATTGTAGCTGCCAATGATATAAGAGACCCCACACACAAGAATAGCAGGTACGGTAATGGCGAAATAGACCCAGGCAAAATCATGCAACTGTACGCCGCGGAAGGGTGCGGAGAGAATGCCTTGATACATCCCTTCCAGCATCAGCGCGATACTGCGACACACGGCCCCCATTTTGGAAAGACCGGAGCCTGTCGCAGAGAAATCGCGAAATAGGCCAAGCAAGGCAAGCAGAAGATTGATCACATTGGACAGGGCGCCAATGGCAAATCCTCGCCAAAGACCGCGACTTGTTCCCCGCGCCTGTGCGCTGATGCCATCCTTGGCACCGACCTCCCACATCACTGCATATTGCAAAAAAAGATAGAACAGCACCGCAAAAATACTGGTAACGTAGAGCAACGTGGTCTTTTGCGCTTTAGCGCAGGCAAAGGCCAGGCCTACACCAAACAGTGCAATCGCAAACTGATTCAAAAACAGCTTGACTGCGGTATACGAGTAGCGAGTGAAAAAATTCTTCATTCAAAAGATCCTTTCCGTTATTTTCCCCTTCATTATAACGGAGTGTATACTTTATTGCAAGAAAAACGCGAAATATTTACATTTTATCAACCAAAATATCACGACCAACCGCCCTTTGCCCTGAAAAAAGGAGTATTTATGAGCAAAATGTACGCCGTGTCCCTTACGGAAATGCCCGTTCCCGTCAGAGACTTTGCCGCCTATAAATCGGGAATTCAGAACTGCTCCCCGAAAACCGTTTCGGAATATCTTCTCGACCTGCGCACCTTTTTGCGCTACATCGTGGCCAGCCGCGATGGGATCGATCCCGAATCGGAGGCGTTTGTAAATATCGACATCCGCAACCTTGATCTTGACTTTATGGCATCGATCCGCACCTCCGAAATTTATGCTTTTTTGCAGTACTCGGGGTCGGTACGTAAAAATTTATGGGCGGCAAAAGCGCGCAAGCTGGTAACCATCCGTATGTTCTATCGGTATCTGGTCAACAAGACCAAGCAGTTGGAGGTCAATCCTGCTGCCGATATCGAATCTCCCAAGCCGCGTAAAGCCTTGCCCAAATTCTTGACCTTGAACGAATCCCTGCTTCTGCTGGAAACCATCAAAAACGATCGCTCCTCCCGCACGGTGATCCGAGACTATGCCATTGTGACCCTGTTTCTCAACTGCGGGATGCGTGTATCGGAGCTGGTGGGCATCGATCTTTCGGACATCAATCGGGAGATGCGGTCCCTGCGCGTTACGGGCAAAGGCGCCAAGGAGCGTATCATTTATCTCAACGATGCCTGTCGGGACGCTCTGACCGAATACCTGCCCCTCCGCATGGCAGACGAGAACGGCTTTTCCACTAAGGAAAAGGCGCTCTTTCTCAGCGGTCAGCGCAAGCGCATCAGCGTAAAAACCGTACAATGGATGGTTTACAAATATCTTGATATGGCGGGGCTTGGGGACAGGCATCTGTCGGTACACAAGCTACGCCACACCGCCGCCACGTTGATGTATCAGCAGGGCGGCGTGGATGTGCGTGTGCTGAAGGATATTCTGGGACACGAGCAATTGAATACTACACAGATCTATACACACGTCAGCAACACCGGTATGGAGGAGGCCATGGCGCAGAATCCGTTGGCAAATATCAAACGGAAGGACAAAAACGAATAAAGACTCAACACAAGAGCGGCCCCTACGTGGGGGCCGCTCTTGTGTCAACCCGGGTTCTTGCGCAACATCAAGGGTGCCACGCCGTAGTACGTCTTGAATTCCCGATTAAAGTGAGACTGTGTGCCGTAGCCGCTCTGCTCTGCGATCTCCGTAACGGAGAGTGAGGTTGCCAGAAGCAGACGCCTTGCATAGCGCAGCTTCATCCGTTTGAGATATTCCTTATAGGTCTGCCCTGTGTATTCGTGAAAGGCAGTACAAAAATACCGCTCGTTCAGATGCAAAAGGGCCGCCACCTCCCCAAGGGAGGGATTCTCTCTGAAATGCCCGTGCAGATATGTCACTGCTCTTTGCAGATTTCCGCAATCCGCACCGATATGACGCTCCTCCTTCAAACTTTGGCACAATAACAGCAAAATGCATTCCAACAAACGGGTCAGGATCTCCACGTTGACGACATTAGCCGCACTCAATCCTTGCATAATGGCAGTCAGTCGATTGATCTCGGCAAAGCTCGCCTCATCGGGACGGTAAAGTCTGCTCTGACTGTCGGTCAGGCGCATCAAAAGCTCGGCGGACACCATATCCTCGGCAAATTGAATGTTACAGATATCCAACGGCGCGGCAGTGGGATAATCGTGAAAATCCGCTGGAGAAAGGAAAAATACGGTCCCCGCCTGTGCCATTGCTTCCCTTCCGTTCAGTGTAGTCGGGGCACAACCGCCGAGGATGATATCCAGCTCATAAAAATCATGCCCGTGCAAGGTGCAAAGACTGAAATCGGGCTTTTGCTCGATCAATATGTTCACACCGTTACGAAAACCGCTTTTCACCAGTCTCGAGCTTGCCATCGCCCTTCCCCCTTTTTTTATTTCAGTATATATCAAAACCATATTAAAATCAATCTTTTTTCACCAAAAAATGAATTTTTGCAAAAAATCTGTGAAGATAAGGAAAGATTTTCGCGGGCAACCATGCTATTCTAAAATAAAAAAGGAGAAATTTTATGCCTGTTTGGGAACCTCGTTTAAAGGGCGCCTCATGCGTCAAAAAAATCGCAAAACCGATTCTGACCAAGGACGATATCCCTTATGAAGCCGAGCTGGTCTTCAACGCCGGTGTGGCAAAGGTGAACGGAAAATACATCATGGCATTCCGCAACGATTGCGGTGCCACCCGCGAGCAGTATGAGAAAAAGGAGCGCAAGCTTTCAAAAACGTCGGTCGGCATTGCAATCAGCGACAACGGCATCGACGGCTGGCAGGTAAAGGAAACACCTCTGATCAGCTACAGCGTGATCAACAAGGTGGGCTATAATCTGCTGGAGGCCGATTGCGGTCTCCCCGATATCCGACGCCTTTACGACCCCCGCATCACGGTGATCGAGGATGAGATCTATCTCTGCCTGGCGGCGGACACCACCCACGGCATCCGCGGCTGCATTGCAAAACTGGATAAGGATCTGGAGCACTATGAGATCGTCAGTGCGTCAGTGCCAGATAACCGCAACATGGTGCTCTTTCCCCAAAAAATCGGGGGCTATTACGTCCGATTGGAGCGTCCCTTCCCCGTGTACGGTCGCAGTGGCAAGGACCGCTTTGACATCTGGCTCTCCAAATCTCCCGATCTTAAATTCTGGGGTGAAAGCCAGCTTCTGCTCGGCGTTGAGCACGTTCCCTTCGCAAACGACAAGATCGGGCCTGCGGCGCCGCCCGTCAAAACGCCCCACGGATGGCTGACTCTTTTCCACGCCGTGGATAAGGAAACCGAGGGCAGAGGGCAGACCGAATGGGAGGGCTGGTGGAACAAACGCTATACTGCGGGCATCATGCTTCTTGACTTAGAGAATCCCTCCAAGGTGATCGGCATGTGCAAAACACCCCTCATCGTCCCCGAGCTGCCTCACGAGGCGGATCATGGTTTCCGTCAGAATGTCATCTTCCCCGGCGGCATGATCTTAGAGGAGAGCGGCGAGGTCAAAATTTATTACGGCGCCGCAGATACGGTGGAATGCGTTGCCACCGCCCACGTGGACGATCTGATCGCCCTTTGCACCGAGCAGCTATGAGTACGATCCGAGAAGAATACGGGCGCTGGTGCCGCCTTGTGAAGGATACGGAGCTCGCGGGCGAGCTATCAACTCTGGCGGACGCTCCGGACGCATTGGAGGACGCCTTTTACCGTCCTTTGGTATTCGGCACGGGCGGTCTCCGCGGCATACTGGGCGCAGGCACCAACCGCATGAATCTCTATACCGTCAGACGCGCCACCATAGGGCTTGCCGACTATCTGCGTGAGCGTGACACGGGAGAAAAGCGCGTAGCGATCGGCTACGATACCCGCATCAACTCCCGTCTGTTTGCCGAGGTGGCGGCAACGACCCTTGCCGCAAGAGGCATCCGGGTACATCTGTATGATGCTCCACTCCCCACCCCTCTGCTTTCCTTTGCCGTGCGAGAGCTTGCCTGTGACGCGGGCATCATGATCACCGCCTCTCACAATCCGAGTCATTACAACGGCTATAAGGTCTACGGTGCGGACGGCAGTCAGATCACCGAGCAGACGGCGAGTGATATTCTGAGCCACATCAACGCCGCAGATTATTTTGAGAGTGCCTCTCCCTTTTCCTTTGCCGAGGGACTTGCACGCGGCAGCATCTCTTATGTACCGCAGGAGATCTATCGACGCTTCATCGAGAAGATCGGCTCTCTTTCCATGCGGTTCGGCGACAAAGCGGATAAAACGGTCTCTATCGTCTACACCCCGCTCAACGGCACGGGATACGTTCCGGTAACCGAGGTTTTGCGCCAAAACGGATATCGTAACCTCACGGTCGTCAAGGAGCAGGCAGAGCCGGACGGCACCTTTCCCACCTGCCCCTCCCCCAACCCCGAGTTGCCCGAGGCACTGTCCTTGGGGCTCTCCTATGCCAAGCAGTTGCAAGCCGACCTTCTGCTTGCAACCGACCCCGATTGCGACCGCGTCGGCGTTGCGGTGCGGGAGGGAGACGATTATCGACTGCTTTCGGGCAACGAGGTGGGTGTTCTGCTATTGGATTACGTTGCCGCACAGAGAGTGCGGCACGGTCGGATGCCCGGCTCTCCGATCGCCGTCAAAACCATTGTCACCACCAAGCTTGCCGAGCAGGTTGCCCGCAAATACGGCATCGGCCTGATCAACGTGTTGACCGGCTTTAAATACATCGGTGAGACCATCTGTAATTTGGAGAAAAAGAGCGAGAGCAACCGATATATTTTCGGTTTTGAGGAAAGCTGTGGCTATCTCAGCGACACCCACGTGAGGGACAAGGACGGCGTGAATGCGGCGTATCTGATCGCCGAAATGTGCGCTTTCTATAAGGCACAAGGCTTGGGGCTTGCCGAGCGATTGGAGGAGATTTACCGCGAATTCGGCTATATGCAAAATTCCCTGTTCTCCTATTCCTTCCCCGGTGCCAAGGGCTTTGAGAAAATGCAGAGCATCATGTCCCGCTTGCGGTCAGGGATCGACGCCTTTGGAAGGTTCTCCGTGACCGACGTCACCGATTATCGGTGCGGTATCAACGAACTGCCTAAATCAGACGTGCTTCAATTCAAGCTGTCGGAGGGCTGTAGCTTTGTGATCCGCCCCTCCGGCACCGAGCCAAAGATCAAAATCTATACCTCGGTTCGTGCAGAAAACAAAAAAGCGGCAAGCGAGCTAACATCGTGCCTTCGTTGCAGTATTGAAAAAAGCTTTCGCTGATCCCAAAAAGCGGTTGCCTTGCAAGGCAACCGCTTTTGCTATTTCACACGCAGAGCATTGATCTTGTCCTTATCGGGACTGACAATGGCGCTCCAATTGGTATGATAGATCACGAAACCGAGGGCGCCGCCGGGGGCTTTTTTCAACTGACGAACAGTGGTATAGTCCACCTCGGTCATGGGTGCCCCCTGCGCCGCAGAATACAGAGCGGCGATGCTTGCCGCCTCGGTGAAATCGTTGGCATCGGGCTCGCCCTTGCCCTCCAGCAGCATCACCACGTGAGAGCCCGGCATATTCTTGGCATGGAACCAATAGTCGGTTTTGGATGCCACCTTGTGGGTGATATACTCGTTTTGCAGGTTGTTTTTTCCGCAAAGCACCCGATAACCGCCCGAGGTGCGGTATTCGGCATAGGCCGGAGCACCGCCCTTTTTTTGCCCGTTGGGTACCATTTTGCCACGTGAAGCGTAGCCGGAACGCGCCAGCTCCTCGCGGATCTCGGCAAGATCGGTTGGGGTCTCGGCGGTCTGCAGTGCCGTCAGCACCGATTCCAAATAAATCAGTTCCCGCTCCCCCAGCTCGATCTGTCGGGTCAGCTCCACGCGGGCGTTTTTACTCTTATTGTATTTTTTGTAGAATCGCTGGGCGTTGGCGGTGGGCGTCAGGCGCGGATCCAGCTCAATTTCCACCTGGCCGAAGCTGCCGTCGGGGCGCAGATCTTCATAATCGGTCAGAGAGACCTTGGTCATACCTCGCTCCAGGCGGTAGCAGTTTGCCACGATCAAATCCCCAGCCTTACGGTAGGTTTCCCCTTCCTCGCACCGTGCCAGCTCGCCCCGTTGTAGCTCTAATTTATGGAGCACACGGGCATGAGCGTTGTTGACGATGTGCAGAACATCGGCGGCGCGTTGCTTGACACGGGCTTCCCTGTCTCTTGTACCAAACCATTCGTCCAAAAGCGCAGAGGGGCTTTCAAAGGTGCGGACCTCACCATAATGGGTGAGGGGTAAAAAGGCATACTCCACCGGCTTTCCGTTCTCGTTAAAAAACATCGAAGGAGCAAAGCGCTCGCCCTTGATCATGTCCATAACGGCATCAAAGGCATCAAAAAACGCCTGCTCGGTACCATCATATAGCATGGCATCGCTACGTCCCGTTGCGCGATAGACGATCTCCCGCGCTACCGTGGCGCTCAACCCTAAAAAAGTACCTGTCAGCCACTTATCGGCGGGGCGGTCTCCCCCTTCGACAAAAAACGCGGAAAAAGCCTCTCTTGTGCAGGTAAGCGGGTTTGCCTTTTCCTGGGGCGGAGGCATTTCATAGCGCATACCCGGCAAAACCTGCCGCTTGGTGCTGGTGGTGAAATCCACAGGGCGCAGAACAGCCAAAATTTTTTCGCTCTCGTCTGTAAAGATCAGGTTACTGTATTTGCCCATGATCTCGGCAATGAGTAGGCGTTTGCACAAAAAGCCCATCTCGTCGCGGGTTTCCCATTCGAGAATCAGCACACGCTCAAAGGCAGGCTGACGCACATCCGTCAGCTTGGCGCCCGAGAGATGCTTGCGCAGTAACACGCAAAACTGCGGAGGATTCTGGGGATTTTCCATAGGAATGGAGGTAAACCCCACCCGAGGATTGGCAGATCCGGCGTTGATCAGCAACCGCTTGCCACCCGCAAAGGTACGCATTTGCAATACAACGGTATCCCGTTCAGGCTGATAGACCTTCTCCACGCGGGCACCCATGGCGGTCTCTTTAAACTCGGCGGCGATCGCCGCCAAAAATCCGGCATCTAAAGCCATTGCTTTCTCCTTTCAATGCTTGTAAAGGGGGAAAAAGGGGCGCAATGCGCCCCTTTGCGGGTATTAGCCGAACATGACTTGATCGACGTTATCCAGCGAATCGTAAACGAAATCGGGTTTATCAGCCACCTCTGCAGCATCCACATCGGCGGGTGTGGTCTCACCGGAAAGAACCAAAACGGCGGTAACACCGTGACGCTTACCCACAGCAATATCGGTATACAGACGGTCACCGAAGATGCACATTTCATCACAGCTAAAGCCCGTTGCCTCACAGATCATCTCGATGGTCTCCTTATAGGGCTTGCCGAAGTAGGTGGGCTTTTTGCCCGTAGAGGCGGTCACGAAGGCGGCAATGGCTCCGCTATCGGGAATAAAACCGGTCTCGGTGGGACAGTTGAAATCAGGATGGGTGGAAAGATACTCGGCACCGTTGCGCACCAGGCGGCAGGCGTTGTCCATCTTCTCATAGGTGAGCGTGGTGTCAAAGCTGGTGACCACGATGTCGGCGCTCTCCTCCTTGCCCGTGAGCATGGGGATACCATTCTCGCGGAAGTTCTCGACCAGCTCGTCAGTACCTACAAGATAGACCGACTTGCCCGCACGGTGGCGCTTGAGGAACTCAATGGTCACATCGCCCGAGGTCATGATCTCATCCTTTGTCGGAGAAAAACCGAGCTTAGTCAGCTTTTGCACGTAGAAATCGGTGGTATGGGAAGCATTGTTGGTGAAAAAGAGCACCTTCTTCCCTGCCGCACGCAGGTTGTTGATGAAACGGATGGCAAAGGGGAATACCTGATAACCCAGGTAAATGGTGCCGTCCATATCAAAAATATAAAGCTTTTTGTCCTTGAGAATTTTGGCATCGGGGTTCTTGAAATCCATGGTGAAAACCTCTCTATTTAAAATATTCCCCTTAATTATAGCATAGACTTGATTTTTTTGCAATATTATGGTAAAATAAATTTGTATTTATTTCTCTTGCAAGGAGTGTGACCTATGGGAAAAGCCGTTCTTGGCATTGATGTGGGTGGCAGTACCACCAAAATTGTCGGTTTTCGCGAGAAAAGCGGCAATCGGGTACTGATCGAGCCTCAATGCGTCCGTGCAACCGATCCCCTGACCTCTATTTACGGCGCGTTCGGAAAATTCACCATGCAAAACGGATTGGCACTCTCGGACATTGAACGTGTAATGGTAACGGGAGCGGGCTCCGCCTTTCTTGACCGTCCCCTTTACGAAGGGCTGGATTGCCGCACCGTGCCCGAGTTCAACAGCGTGGGGCTGGGTGGTCTTTATCTTTCCGACCTGGACGAGGCTGTCGTGGTCAGTATGGGCACCGGTACGGCACTGATCCATGCCAAGCATCAAAACGGCGGTACCGAAATCGAATATCTGGGCGGTACGGGCGTTGGCGGCGGCACGCTGATCGGCATTTCACGTAAAATGCTGGGAGTAGACACGGTGGAGCATATCGAACAGCTTTGCGAGGGGGGAGATCTTTCCAATGTGGATCTGCGCATCCGTGATATTTCGGCAAAAAACATCTACCCCGGTGTCAACTATGAGTTGACCGCCTCTAACTTTGGCAAGCTCAGTGATCTGGCCAACAAGCACGACATCGCCCTCGGTATCGTCAACATGGTAGCCGAGACCATTGGTATGATGGCCGTTTTTGCGGCACGGAACTTCAAGCTGGATCGGGTGGTATTGACCGGTAATCTGACCACCATTGCCCCCATTCGCCACGTATTCGGTGTGATGGAGCGGAATTTCGGGATTCGCTTTATCATTCCCGAAAACGCTCAGTACGGTACCGTCATCGGCGCGGCGCTATGCCCCACCGATAAGTAATTCATCCACCAAACAAGGGCGGGAGATGCATGCATCTCCCGCCCTTGTTGTATTATTTGATCTCCTGCTTCAAAATAACGGTATTCTGATTGGTGGCTTTGGAAGGACGAATAACCTCACCGTTGTAATATTTGGTGTATACGATGGTGCTTTTATCCGGGTCGGCAATATTTTTCAGATTAACATAGTCGGATTCATTGCCGGTGATGACCATGGTGGTGTTATAAAGAGCGGCTACACAAATCAGCTTCACACTATCCAGAGAGTAGGCCAGATGATAGTCAACACAGTAATACCAAGGTGCGGTAGAGGTACAGGTGCTGCCCTGACATCCTTCATAGGTGTCGGCATGTGCACGAGAGCTTGTGTTTTTATTGATGTAACCGCGGAAATCGGCGCAGTTGGTGGGCCACCAGAGCACATCGGGCGACATGATCTCATAAAGACTCCATTCCACACCTGTATGACCGTGATGAGCCACCTGGACCTGATCCACATCCAGAGAAGTACCATACATAGCACGCAATCTGCGGCTGGCAATGCGCTCCGCATCTCCAAGCCAGATGCAGGTAGAGGTCTTGGTATCGCTCTTCCCATTCAAAGCGGACAGCGTAGTGCGAACGATGGTGGTACTGTTGTTGAAGTATTCCAGACGCTTGGGATAAATATCCTCATGCGTGTAAAGAACCTCCATCTTGAGGTTGGCAAAATAGAATACCTGCCCTGTGTGAACCTTGATATACTTGAATCCGGCCTGACTCTGCAAGGTCGCCATATTCAACTGCACCGTATTTTCGGGATTGTGACAGTTATAACGCTCGGTATCCGAGGTGTAATTGGCAAGCAAGCGCTCAAAGATCAATTTACCCGAGGGGCCATACTCCTTGCAGAACTTTCTGAACACGGTAAAATGGTCGCTGTGCTCATGGGTCATGACCCATGCCCGAATTCGGATCGGATTTTTGATACTGACCTCGGCACCGGAAATCTCCTCATGAATGGTGGACATGACGTTCCACAAATTGGTGGCGTCATCCGCACGGCCGATGCCGCCGTCATACATAATAAAGCTTCCATCGGCCAAGGTAATGAGATAAGACATACCGAAGTTCTTCAGTATTTCTCCCGCGCTGTTTACGGTCGTGCTATCCAGCAACTGCAACTGAGTGATCCGGGGAGCGGTCTTCCACTCATATTCCTGATTTGGGGTCAGCATCTCGGCATCGGGAAGATTCACATCTTCGGTGGTAGAGGCCACAATACGGATGCTGGCCAGTACATCGGTCACTTTCTGCGCCTCGGCATGGGCATAGGCCACATGATATACATGCAAGGTAACACCCGTCCCCTCATTGAGATAAGTACGGAAACTACTGCCCTGCGTTTGATTCTCGGCAGCAAGGGTCTTGAAGCCCGCTGCCTCAAGGGTTTGGCAGTACGCCACATAGGACTCTCTGGTTACACCGCTTCCACTGTAAACATATTCAATAGAGTTGTCGGCAACCTCAACGGTACCGTCAAGAGCAATATTCTCCCCCGTAGGCTTTGGAAAATCGGTGACCCAATCATTCCCTGCATTTTCTTTCACGGTGCAGTTGGCCGGAATAAGATAGGAGGTCTTTCCGTTCTCATCCGTAACAGCACAGCCCTTGAGCATATCCTCCAACAAAGTATAGGTGGATTTCAGGGTAGCATCGTTCCAAGCAACCAGCATGATCTTGCTGTCGCGCACGGTGATGGCATATTCATCTGCCTCGATCTTTGCCAGCTCCTCGCGCATCTCGGTACGATCCATATTTCCCACCAACAATTCGGTATTGGTGGAGGCGGCTCCTTCCTCTTTAAAGGGGAAGGTCGAGCTCTTGGCACCCGTGGTAGCGGCCAAAAGACTTTGAATCTCTACGCTCAGATCGTAAATGTAGTCGGTGGCAATACCGCCCTGAGGATTGTCATCAGCCGAATAGGCCGTATCGGTGGAAACATCGTCTACACGGTCGCCGTACACGATGGCATATTGCCCTGCTCCGTCCACCGTCAATGCGGTGGTCTCCATATTGGAAAGAAGAACGCTTTGATGGACAGACAAAGTATGCTCGCTTGCATGATCGGCAGTAAGATAGGTTTGGGTAAACCAATTCAATGCCACGCGAGTCAAAAAAGGCGTGGTGCCCACAATGACCAGCTTATGATCAAACACACGAACCGTCCAACCGGTTCCGTTCACCTTGCTCAAAGCCTTTTCGGTTTCTTTTCTCCCTGTATTACCGATCAGGATCTCGAGATCTTCGGTCTCTACATACGCAGTCTCGGTATCGACCCGAGAGCGCAAAGCAAGGCCGGTTGCGGTTTTCAGCGACTTGGCAAAATCCACTGCCTGCTGTTTGCCACCTGTTGTCAGATCGGAGGCGTAGACAATGGTGTAATCGGTCAGGTCCAAGCTCAACACTTTCTTGCTGAGCAATGGGTTGATGCCGTCCCCTCGTTTTTGGCACAGGAAGCCAGAAGCGTGACAGCGGACAGTAGTGTAGCAAGACACAGTAAAAGGCTGACTACTCTTTTCATCACCGTTCTCCTTTGCAAGATTTGTTGCTTTCATTTTAACACTAAATCGCATGAATGTCAAGCGCAGAAAAGAGGAGATGCATAGCATCTCCTCTTTGGATCGTTTAAATTATGAAACCTTGTGAATGATCACGCCGCCTGTCAGCGAGGTCGTGGAAGTAATTTCTTTCCCCTTAACCAAGTCAAACAAATTGGCATCCTCATAATCGCTGGCTTTTCCGGTGATGGTCATGGTGGTATCATAGGTATCGGCCACCAGGATCAGCTTAACCGATGCGATATTACGAACCAGCTTGTAATTCACACGATAGTACCAGGTCTTGGAATTTTCGCTGGAAATACGGTTCTTGAAGGCGCTGAAACGGGTCGGCCACCAAAGCACCTCGGGAGACATGACCTCGTACAATTCATAGTAAACGCCCGTATGGCCGTGGTGAGCCACCTGGACTTGATCCACATCCAATGTATCGCCGTACATAGCGATCAATCTGCGGCTGACAATACGCTCGGCGTCACCCAGCCAAATGCAAGTGGAGGTGGCGGTATCGCTCTTTCCGTTCAAAGCGGATAACGTGGTCCGCACAACGGTGGTACTGTTGTTGAAATACTCCAAGCCCTTGGGATAAGCATCCTCATGGGTATAGAGAACCTCCATCTTCATATTAGCAAAATAGTAGATCTGGCCGGTGTGCATCTTGATGATCTTGAAGCCACCATTCACCCGGGACTGAAGGCTTTCGAAGCTGGCTTGCACGGTATTCTCGGGGTTGTGGCAGTTGTAACGCTCGCTTGTAGAGGTCGAGTTAAACAGGAGGCGCTCCAGCTTTACGGCAGTATTCTGGCCGTAATTCTGAACGAATTGCAGGAAGGTACCAAAATGGTCCTGATGCTCATGGGTCATGACCCATGCTCTGATACGGATAGGATCGGCAGAGCTGGGATCGTTGCCGTCATGACTCTCCTTATACAGAGCCACCAACATATCCCACAGTTCCTTGTGGCTGTTGGTAAATTTGTAGCCACCGTCAAAGAGTATAAAGCTACCGTCGGCCAGAGTAACGATATAAGACATACCGCCATCGGATTCACCGTCCAGCTTGCTTTGGGTGATCATGGGAGAGGTTATCCAGGTATACTGCTGATTGGGATTCAGCATTTCATCGTCGGGCAGAGTTACATAGTCGGTGCTGGATGCCACGATGCGGATGCTGGCAAGGGTATCACCGTAATATTCCAGCTTATGGGTCTCTTTGTATTCATCGTAATGGGTATAAGCCACATGATAAACATGCAGGGTCACGCCGGTCTCTTCGTTGAGGTAGGTACGGAAGCTGTTCCCCTCCACCTGATTCTCGGTTGTAATGGTCTTGAAGCCTGCGGCCTCCAGCTTCTCGCAGTACGCCACATAGGACTCTCTGTTGACACCGGAGCCGGTATAAATATACTCGATCGAATTATCGTTTACATCCACCGTGCCGTGCAGGGTGATATCAGCCCCGTCTGGCTTGGGAAAATCAACGGTCCAACCGTTGTTCACCGTCTCTTTTACCGCACAGTTGGCAGGAATCAGCAGAGTGGAATTTCCTTCCTCGTCCTGGATGGTAGAGCCTTTGATCATTCCCTCAAAAAGCGCCACGGCAGAAGTCAGTGCTGTATCGTTCCAGGCAGCAATCAGAATATTCCCGTCACGAATGGCAACGGCATATTCATTGGCATTCATGGTGCTGAGCTCATTCTTCATCAATTCGCGATCAGACTGGCCCACCAGAATCTCGGGGCCGCTCGCCTCGGTGGTATCCTCCTTGAAGGGGAATGTTGTACCCTTTGCATCGGTATTGGCGCCAAGCAAAGTCTGGATATTACCGCAGGTATCGTAAATATAATCTGTCGCGTTACCGCCACTGACGGGATTGGAGTCACTGGCATAGTGCGTGGAGTTGACCACGTCATCCACATTGTGGCTATACACAATGGTGTAACGACCCATACCGTCGGCAGTCAGTGCCACAGTCTCCAGATCTTTCACAACAGCCTTTTTGTATACAGAAATGGTCGTGCCGCTGATTGTGCCGTTCTCGATGCAATTTTCCGTGAACCAGCTGAGAGCCGCACGGGTCAGAAAAGGTGTGGTACCGACAATAACGATTTTGTTATCGAAAACCTGAACGGCCCAGCCGAGATCGCCGGTAGCCTTCAGAGCCTTCTGTGTTTCAACGCGGTTGGTCTGTCCCACCAGAATTTCCAGGTCCTCGGTCTCTACCGCCTCACTCTCGGAGTCGGTCTGGGTGCGCAGTGAAACGGAGGTTAAGGCTTTCAAGCGGGCGGCAAAATTTACCACCGCCTGTTTATAGTCACTATTTAATTCACTGCCGCAAACCACGACATAGTCGGTCAGATCGACCGCGATCTGTTTTTTGCTGACCTTGGGCTCTCCTTCCCCACTCTTCGAGCAGGATGCCAGAAGTGTGACCGAGGAAAGCACCATAACAAGGCAGAGCAATATACTGATGATTCTTTTCATGATAAAACTCCTTTGGGCTTAATCCAAATTATTTTTGATGCCGTCAATCCCTTCACGCCGATGGGATTGACGGTTTTTTAAGTTTAAAGGCCGGCCTCTCTATACCGAGGGTCATGTCCCGCTTGACAGAGCGTGTGGTCTACCTTATAAATCTCCCGTATCGGTCTCTCAATTGGTTCTCTTATCGATAATCACTATATTGTCGGGGCCGACCGATTTGCCGTCATTGGCGTTGAACATCCGGTCATACTGCGGGCCATCTGCCGTGATGGGCAAAGTGGTATCGTACACATCGGCCACGACGATCATCTTGACCGACGCGGTCTGTTGGCAAAGCTTATAATCCACATGATACCTCCAGTCCTTGGAGCTACTGGGCTGATTGACACACATACTCTGATATCTACCCTTATCGGTGGGCAACCAGACCACCGAGGGCGCAATAAGATCATACAATGCCGATTCCGCACCGTTGGAAGCGTGATGAGCAACCTGCACCATCTCCGTCTGCATGAAGTCACCGTACATAGCGCGCATACGGCTACTGCCGATACGCTCCACATCGCCCAACCACACGCAACCCGATTCGTAGGTTTTACTGCCGTCGGTCTCGATCAGGACCGTACGGATGACGGTAGTGGTATTGTTGAAATACTCGACCTTTCTGGGATAAATATCCTCATGTGTGTAAAGCACCTCCAGCCGGCAGTTGGCAAGGTAAAACACCTGACCGGTGTGCACCTTGATATACTTGAAGCCGCCTGTCACGGCACTCTGCAAGGAATTCATGTTTTTCCGAACGGTATAGCCGGGATTTTCGGAGTTGTACAGTTCACTGTCCGAGGCGCTATTGAAGAACAGATAGTCCATTTTGAACTTTTCATTGCTACCGTATTTCTTTACAAACTTGGTAAATACGCCGTAATGATCACCGTGATCATGCGTGATGATCCATCCTCTGACATAAATAGGCTTTTCCTTGGAGGGCGTTGCATCTTCACCGTAGATCTTCTTATAAAGATTATTCAGCACACCCCACAGATTGGTCTCGTCATCAGTCAAACTTCCCTGTCCGCCATCAACGATAATAAACGAGCCATCGGCAAGGGTGATGATCTGAGCCAAGCCAAAGTTGGCACTCTCGCCGTATTGATAATCCAAGTCCACGGCGGTGATCATGGAATCGGTAACAACATCGTAGGATTGTCGGGTAAGTATCTCGGCATCGGGTACCGTCACATCATCGGTTGTGGCAGCCACAATGCGAATGCTGTTGATGACATCCGTTACATTCTGCTCTGCGGCATGGGTATAGGCGGCATGATAAACATGGAGAGTCACGCCTGTCTCTTCGTTAAGATAAGTACGGAAGCTGCTGCCCGCCCATTGGGTCTCGGCTGCAAGTAGTCCAAAGCCTGCGGCTTCCAGCTTTTCACAGTACGCCACATAAGACTCTCTGTTCACACCGCTACCACTGTAAATATACTCAATGGAATTGTTATATACATCCACAGTGCCGTCAAGAGAGATATTTTCGCCCTCGGGTTTGGGAAAATCAATGACCCAATCTGTTGCGATCTGATCCTTGATCCGGGCATTGGCGGGAATCATGTATGTGGTATTTCCTTCCTCGTCTACCACGGCACAGCCCTTGAGCAGATCCTCAAACAGTGCGTAAGTAGAAGCAAGGGTTACATCGTTCCAAGCCACAAGCATGATTTTTCCGTTGCGAATAGCAACGGCATACTCGTTCACCTGCAGCTTGCTTCTTTCCTCACGCATTTCTGCGCGATTCATGGAGCCAACCAGGATCTCGTAATCGCTTGCCTCTGTGGAAGCAACCTTAAAAGGAAAAGTGGATGCTTTTGCCTTGGTGGTGGAGGAAAGCAAGGACTGAACATTTTTACTTAAATCATAAATGTAGTCGGTGGCGGAGCCTCCGGGAGGATTCGTATCGATCTGATAGTTTTTGCTATTGACCTTATCGTCTACCGAATCATCGTAAACAACTATGTATTGTCCCTGCTCCGTACCATCCACAAGCTTGGTCAAAGAAATGGTTTCGATATTGGAAAGCACCACTTTTTTGTTCACCGACAGTGTGGAGTCCTTGGCCTTTTCGGCAGTCAGATAATTTTCGGTAAACCAGGATAGTGCCGTGCGGGTCAGAAAGGGGGTGGTACCCGCAATGACAAGCTTGTTGTCGAACACGCGAACCGTCCAGCCGGCCCCCTTAATGCTTTTTAGGGCCTTGGCGGTTTCTGTGCGGCTGGTCTGCCCGATCAGGATCTCAAGGTCCTCGGTCTGCACCTCTTCGGATTCGTTATCCTGCTGGGTACGCATGGACACAGAGGTCAACATCTTGATCATCTGGGTCATGTTGACGACCTGCTGTTTTCCGCCCGTTGTCAGCTCGGAACCGTAGACAACGGTATAATCGGTAATATTGATGTCAATCGTCTTTCCGGATACTTGGGGTTCGGTCCCATCCCCTTTGGAGCAAGATGTCAAAAGAGTGACACAGGAAAACACCGTGATCATGCACAGCAATACACTGATAATTCTCTTCATAAAATTCTCCTCTCTTACTGCAAGCGCCGCACCGAAGTGCGGCACTTGGAAGCAAAACGGTTATGCTGCCGAGCGGGAATCGACGATGTAGACTCCATCCGGGATGGCAGCCTCATTGGTAACGGCATCAAACATATCATCATAAAGCGGGCCGCTACCGGAGAATTTCAAAGTGGTGTGCCACTTATCCGCCAAAATAAACATTTTGACGTTGACACCGTGCGCGGCTGCATAGTTGGCCTGCACACTGTAGTTGGTGCTGGTGGAATTGCAGAAGCTGTTCTGGTATCTGGTCTTACCACTGGACATATACTGGTTGGTCGGAGCCCAAACAACCTCGGCCTCGATCAAATTATAGAGAGCCGCCTCAACACCGTTATAACCGTGGTGAGCAACCTGAACCATCTGGGTCAGTGTCTTACCGTCGCCGTAAGTGGCGGCATAACTTGCACCCGACAGCGAGGTTCCCCACATGGCGCGCAGACACTTGCTGCCGATACGCTCCAGGTCACCCAACCATACACCGGATGCACGGGACAGAGTCATTCCGCGGTCCTCGGTATTCTCCGTGGTGATACGGAAGATGGTACTGGTATTGTTGAAGTACTCCAGTCTTTGAGGATAGATGTCCTCATGCGTGTAAAGCACCTCAAGCTTTGCATTTGCAATATAGAAGACCTGACCGGTATGTACCTTAACGTAGTCAAAGCCGCCATTGACATAGCCCTGAATCGATGTGAGATTATCCTGAGTATAGGTGTTGGGGTTATATACGTTGACCAGCTCGGTATCGGAAGCATAGTTGGCAAAGAGCGTATCAACCTTCAGCTTACCGCTCTTACCGTAATTCTTGAGGAACTGAACGACCGTATTGTAATGGTCGCCGTGTCCATGGGTCAGGATCCATCCGCTGATATGGATAGGATCATCCTTAGTGGGGCCTTCCTCTCTGCCCGGCATGGACTTGTAAAGGCTCTCCAATATCTTCCACACTTCACTGTAATCGCAGAGCTCACCGCCCTTACCACCGTCAAAGATAAGGAAGGAACCGTCCTCAAGGGTGATGATATAGCACATACCGAAGAT
>JAFTNU010000078.1 GCA_017451735.1 Clostridia bacterium | reverse complement strand
GTGGCGCTCTCGGGCCTTTTTTGAGTTTTGCCAATAGGAATAGCGCCATATTGGGTCATCTGTCCTCAGGCCTTGCGCTCTGCTCGAAAAAAGCCTTGATCAGCAATGCCAGGGCGGGGCCGAGAAACACGCCCGCCACGCCAAAGAGCTTCCACCCGGCATAGAAGGACACCAGCATCAGAATGGGGTGAAGCCCCAGGCTCTTACCCACAAGATGCGGCTCGGCAATCTGACGGATCACGGTGATAAGGCCGTACAGGATCAGCAGCCCCACGCCTTGAAATACATTCCCAGTGACAAAGGAAAAAAGAGCAAATGGGATCAGAACCGTGCCCACCCCGAGCACCGGCAGAATATCGAGCACGGCGGTGAGGAATGCCAGCAAAAAGACATATTCCACCCGCAGGGCAAGAAAACCCACCAGCAATTCCACAAAGGTCAGCAAAAACAAAAGAAAATAGGCGCGCAGATAGCGCCGCAGACCGCCTCCCGCCCGCTCCCGCCAGGCGGGAAGCTTATCTCTGAGCCGTGCCGGCACCAGGCGGGTCAGTGTGCGGCTGACCGTTTCGAATTCCACCGAAAAATAAAAGCAGGAAATGACGGTCACAAGAAAAAAGAGCAACAGAGAGGGTAATCCCCGCAGCAGGGACGCGGCAAGGCTTGTCACCCCCTCCGAAAGGTGAGACAGCGCGGTACGGAGCTGCTCGGCCAGAAATTCGTTGGCGTCACCGATAAAATACTGCAGAAAGTCGGCACTGCGTAAGCGATCGATAAAGGGGATCCGCTCAAAAAATTCTTTGACCACCATCACCACACGGGCGATCTTTCCGTTGGGGTCTGCACTGTCTTCGATCAGGAAAAGAAAAAGATTCTGTATTTCAATCAGCAACCGACTGCAAAGAAGGTAAAGGAGCGCCCCCACCGTAAAAAGAGTCAGGAGCGTGACCAGTGCGGACAGAACCTTGACGGGGCACCTTGTACGGCGCCCCATCCATACCACAATCGGACGGGTCAGCAGGGCCAGAATAAAGGCAATAAAGAAGGGCAAAAACAGCGTGACGGCATAACGCCCCACCATATAAAGCAGTGCCACCGCACCCGCCACGGTAACGGTGATCGCCGCTGTCCGTTTCCAATCGATATGAGCCATAGCTTTCCCTTCCCCTTTGCTTCGATCTTTTTTAATAATATGTATCAAAAAAAGCAAAACATTCAAACGGAGCATGAATTTCGGTACAAAATCATTCATTTTGACTCATTCGGATGGCCTGTAAATATAAAAAATTTTTGAGAGGGATTGACAAATCTTTTGCGCTATGTTACAATATAATAGAATAAGGCTTTGTGAGCGTGCGGTAAAAATGTCGGATCCCGCTCCTTTTTTATGCCTTTTCATATTATTTATAATTTTCGGAGGCTCGTTATGAAGCGGCTTCTTGTATTGATATTAGCCCTTTCCCTGATCTTTATTTGTGTTGCCTGCCAACGCAATGACCTGACCGCCCCTTCGCTGGACGGTGCAAAATCCACCGATAACAATACGCCCGTGCTGGATCTTGCCACCTGCTATACCACCTCTCTCTCCGCGGCCGACGGTGTCACCGATTTTGTACAGTTCACCATGGAGGGCGGCGCCACATTTGTGGTGGAGCTCTACCCCGAGTATGCCCCCATCACCGTTGATAATTTTCAAAGACTGGTTTACGCCGGCTTTTATGACGGACTGACCTTCCACCGTATCTACCAGGGCTTCATGATCCAGGGCGGCGACCCCGAAGGGGACGGCACCGGATCCTCCAGTGTAAAGATCAAGGGGGAGTTTGCGTCCAACGGATATACGGCCAACACCCTCAAGCATGAGCGGGGCGTGATCTCGATGGCGCGCAGTACCGATCCCAATTCGGCCAGCTGTCAGTTCTTTATCGTGCACCAGGACAGTAGCACGTTAGACGGTAAATATGCCGCCTTCGGCCGCGTTGTTGCGGGCATGGAGACCATCGATACCATTGCCGCGCTGGAGGTAACCGAGCAGAAATACAGCTCGGAGAAGACCAAGCCGGTGCGCGTACCGGTTATCGAAAAGGCCTATTTTGTCAATTACATAGCCGAAACGCCTGCGGAATGATCCCCGCCGACTAAGTAACGGTATACCAAAGCCCCGCCCGTGTGCAATGCACACGGGCGGGGCTTGTTGCTTGCGACCACGGCACCGAAAGCACCGATCACACGATCATTTCCCCTCTGAGAAAATCGATGATCTTCTTCTCCTCTCTTGACACCTTGACCTGAGAAAGGCCCAGGACATCGGCCGTCTCCTGTTGCGTGCGATCGCGGTAATAGCGCAGTAGGAGGATCTTACGCCACAAGGGGGGCATACGGCCGATGGCCTCACGCAGAGCCAGGCGGTCATTGAGAATCGCGGGCTCGTTGGCGCTCTCATCGTCGGTGATGCGCTCGGACAATTCCCCCTTTTCCTCCTCAAAGGCACATTCGGAAAGGGACGTCACAGGCGAGACCGACGCCAGAGCCATGGCGGCCTCCTCCTTGGTCACCCCGCAAAAAAGAGCCAATTCCTCAACAGATGCGTCCCGCCCCTCCGACTCGGCGATCTCGCGACGGCGGCGGGTCAGATCCACGGCCAACTTTTTATAGCCGCGGCTGACGCGGATCATACCGTCATCCCGCAAATGGCGGCGGATCTCCCCCACAATAAGAGGCACGGCAAAGGTGGAGAACGCAGTTCCCCTTGTCAGGTCGAAGGTACGAATGGCACGCAGCATACCAATGGTACCGATCTGCACAAGATCCTCATATTCGGTGCCGCGGTCGCGAAATCGGATCGCCGCATTGCGCACCAGACCCATATTTTCGCAAAGCAGCGTCTCGGTTGCCGCCGCCGCGGCCTCCTCGTCCGACGATTGCGCCAGGGCCAGCAGCTCATAGTGCCTTGCCGTACGGGCATTTTCTTCCACAGGATCACTCCTTTTTGTCGGACGCCCCGATACGCTTGGTCATCACCACCACCGTGCCCTTCCCCGGGCGGGAATGTACCGAGAGCCTGTCCATAAAATTCTCCATAACGGTAAAGCCCATACCGCTCCGCTCGCCCACGGCATCGGTGGTATAAAGCGGCTCACGGGCACGGCGCACATCGGCAATGCCACAGCCCTTATCCTTGATGACCACCCGAACCGTGCCGTCGGTATAAAGCACGACCGTTATGTAGATGGCGCCCGTACCGCCCGCATAGGCGTGTACGATACAGTTGGTGACCGCCTCCGAAACCGCGCATTTGATATCCGCCAGCTCGGTGGCCCCCGGATTCTGCTGGGCACAGAAGGCCGCAATAGCGGCACGGGCCACCCCTTCGTTTACAGACACCGCGGGCAGGCACAGACTCATGCGATTCCGCTCGTTTAAAACTCTTCTTTTCATCTTCCTACTCCTTTCACGCCGCCGATCTCGAAAAAGCGCTCCATACCCGCCAGGCGCAATATCTTCATCACGCGTTCGTTGGGGCGCTCGATCGCCATGACGCCCCCCAATTCCTTCATCAGCCGATAGCGGCCCATCAAAAGCCCCAATCCCGCACTGTCCATGAATTCAATACGGGAAAGATCAAGCACCAGGCGCTGTGGGCGTTCCCGCAGGAGCAGGGCGTCCAGATCCTCCCGCAGAGCCACGGCGCTGTGATGGTCGATCTCTCCGTAAAGATAAACACAGAGCAACCGATCCCGCGATTGGACCTCATAACCGTAATCCGTGTGGATCATTTTTTCACATCCTTCTTTTGTCGTAGTCGGTAGAGCACATTGTAGCATACGGCAAATAAAAAAAAGGTCGCAATGCGTCAGGAGTAAAAATTTACTCACGCGTTGCGATCTTTTTCTATTTTTAATGCTTACGGTAAAGGGCGATATCCACCTGAGCGTCCACGGTCAGGGCCTCCAGTGCCGCCAAGCGCTCCCGCCCTGCGGCAGAGGTGCGGTAGAAATAAGGTGTCATGGCAAAGAGATCGTTCAACGCCCGGGCATTCAATGCCATATCAAAGTCAAGACGCTCCTCGGTCAGCTTTTCCATGTTGTGCGGGGCATCGGCACGGGGCTCATTCTGATAAGGGGTATCATAAATGGCTTGCTTAAGGGCAAAAAGATGCCGTGGTCCCGCCCCTGCCAACAGTAAAATGCCGCCCGGCTTCAGCACGCGCAAAAATTCCTCCTCGGCCACGGGGGCAAACAGACTGACCACCGCATCTGCCGAAGCATCTGCCACAGGCAGGTCAAAAATACCCGCCACCGCAAACAGTGCATCAAGCCCTTCCCTTGCGGCTGTCTTGGCGGCATGCCTGATGCCGTTTTTGGAAAGGTCGATGCCAAACACACGCATCCCGTGGGTTGCCATATGGCAAGCATAGTAGCCTTCTCCGCAACCCGCGTCAACCACGGTGCTCCCCGGGGCATATTCCGCCAACAAATGGCATACCCGATCGGCCAGGGGCGCATAGTGCCCGCCCGAAAGGAACGCGGTGCGGGCGCGGATCAGTGCGGCGTCGTCCCCGCCTCCTGCGGCGCGGGAGGAGGCAAGGTTCACATACCCCTCCTTGGCCAGGTCGAAGCAATGGCGGCGGGCGCCGTTGCAGAAAAGAGAATTCCCCTCTCTTGCCATCTGCCCGCCACACACGGGACAGCGTAATAATTCACTCCACCACATAATACCCCTCCGAACAGATTTTCTTCATTTTACCATAAGTAAGCTTGAAATGCAAGGCTTACTCAGAGTTTGAGTATTTCCACGTTTTTGCGGACGATTGTGATAAAATGCAGGGGAAAGGAGTGATTCTTTTGGAATGCCACGAACGGATCAAGCAGGTACGTAAGGAAAGAAGCATAAGCAAAAAGGACATTGGTGCACTTTTAAAAAAGAGCTGCGAAGAGTACGACAAAATCGAAAAAGGTCTCATCAAATTAAAAATGAGTGAATTGATGGTGCTTTGCAGATTTTATAATCTTTCGTCGGATTATCTCAGCGGGTTGTGTGATACGCCAAGGAAGTTAAGAGAGTAAGAATTCTGGGGCCCTGTCTTATACGCCTTCCCCTGCGGGGAAGGTGGCAGGCAAAGCCTGACGGATGAGGAGGGAGCGGAGCAAAACCGAGGAGTTGCGAAGCGTGCGACCGAAGGGATCTCGTAAGGGATCACAATAGCTTTCATGGGTGAAAATAACATTTGCTACAAAAAGCTATTGGTCATCCATACGAGATCCCGCTGCGGCTAACGCCTTGCGCTTTTGCTCGCTCGGCCCAAGGGCCTCGACCCGCAAAAGTTCGACTTCGGGCTACGCCCTGCGCTCAGGATGACACGTAGCCGCCACGTTTGCGCAGATTATGTCTCGGGCATCCTCACCCACCGCAAACGGTCCCCCTTCCCCGCTGGGGAAGGCTACCGTAGTCGTTATGTTCGCGCAAACCCGTGGGGCGGACGCTTGCCGCTAAGCGGCTTCGCTATTCCGTCGCTACGCTACTTACGGGACGTCGCCCCCTACGGGCTCGCAATACCATCTTCCCCTTTCGTTCAAAAAGCAAGCAAGATAAGGATACCCACCAGCTTCCCCGTTCGGGTTAGAAGCGAGTAGTTTGACGGTGTTCCGGAGAAAGTAAGGCGAAGGCGATCTTGGCGATCGTCGAGCCGCTTTCGAGGAACACCTAAAAAATACGAAGCTTATCACCCGAACCCATAAAATATAAGAAAAGCGCGCGGCCTCAGGCCACGCGCTCTTCTATATTTTTCTTACTGCGCGTTCTTTCTTGCCTCGAAGCAAGCGCTGCAGTAAACAGGTCTGTCGCTGGAGGGCTGGAAAGTGACCTTCGCCTCACCGCCGCACTCTGCGCAGGTGGTGATGAAGTACTCTCTGGGAGCTCTGCCGGCGTTCTTCTTAGCGTCACGGCAAGCCTTGCAGCTCTTGGGCTTGTTCATAAAGCCTTTTTCCTTGTAGAACTTCTGCTCGCCTGCGGTGAACACGAACTCATTGCCGCATTCCTTGCAAACCAGAGTCTCGTCCTCAAAGACCTCTTCTGCGCCAGTCATCATTACTTCTTCGTTCATTGCCTTGTACCTCACTTTGTTGTGATTGTTTTTGCCCTTAGACGGATTCTGACCGACACCTTTGAGAGAAACTTCAACGCTCTGGATTAAGCTACCGGGGCATATAGAATGACGTCAACCTCTCTGCCCCAGCTCCCGACGGAGCTTTTGACGGATGCGATAAACGGCATTTTCGATAGAATGTGGCTCTTTGCCAAGAATGCGCCCGATCTCTTTGGCGGAAAGGCCCGCCGTGTAAAGGCTCCAAACGCGATTTTCAAAGGGAGAAAGCAATGTACGAATGTGGGCATGCAGCTGCTGTGCCGCCTCTTCTTCCATCACCCGCCGTGCGGGGTCCCCTTCGCCATGATCCCCTTCCCCCAACCATTCGTCGGCCACCGGCACCTCATAAAGGCGGCGACGCAACGCACGTAACTGGGAGGAAAGCGCATTGGCGATACAAATTTTGGCATACAGCCCGAATTCGACCTCTTTTTGAGAAAGATCGTAACTCAGTACAGCGCGGTAAAATGCAAGCAAAGCGCCTTGATGAAAATCTTCTACGTCGAAGGCGTCCAACCCACCCGTATGACGAGAGACCTCGGCATGCACCAAGGGCTCGTACAGCCGGAGCAGATCGGCAAAAGCCTGCTGATCGCCCTCACGCACGAGACGGATCAATTTTTCAATTTCGACAGACGCAAGCTTTGCTTTCATATTTCCTCGCACAAGTTCATTATAGCATAATTTTACAAATTGTCAATACATTTTTTCGCGTTTTTTTCGATTTCTTTCGAAAAGAAGCGGCATTTTTTGTTAAATATACCGAAATATTGTTTTGTTACGCGTTTGAAATCATCTTTTGCGCCCGTAAAGCAGTGTGTAAGTTCACACTTTATTCACGTGTTGATTCAATCAAACAAATAATTCATATTTCCCGCAAGCAACGCGTGCACGCCGCGATAGATCACCTCGGGGCGGTCATGGAAATTTTCTTTCAGGCGCGCTGCCCGATCGGCGGAATCGACAATCAGTGTGGTGGTGTATATGACCTCTCCCCGCTCGACAAGGGCGCAGGAAAAATCGTACCGTCCGTCCTCACGGCGGTGGGTCTCGCATCTTGCCTCAATGCCGCGGCTTTTGAAATCCAGATACCGCAGAGCCGCCGCCAGGCTTTTATCGAGAATGGAGGACAGAATATCGCTGTGCAAGGACTCCGCCACCATGCGCCCTTTTGGGGTAATGTCGTAGGTCTCTTCTCCGTCGATCTCCCCCGCCTTGGCAATGAGACCGTCATCCAACATTTTGTTGAAGGCCTCGGCAAAATCCAGATACATGATATAATCGGTCTGCATTACGATGTCATTGAGGGTGACAAAGTCAAGGGGACGCCCCACATTTTCCATGAGATAGAGCACAAAAATCTTAACGTTTTTCATGCCTCCGACCGCAGATCCCACTGTTATTCCACCTTTCATCCTTAAATTCCTTTTAATACTATCATATTTTTTGATTTTTTTCAATAGTTTTATTTGCATTCTGCGGGAAAGTGTGCTATAATAGTAAAATCACAGTGCGTAAAACGCACAAAAAGACAGAAAGGACCTCCCTTCACATGGTAAATGTAGCAATTCTCGGCTTCGGCGTAGTCGGCAGCGGTGCTGCCGAGGTTCTGACCGATAACCGCCGTGTCATCGAAAAAAATCTGGGCGAGACGGTTGCCGTCAAGCGCATTCTCGATCTGCGCGACTTCCCCGACAGCCCCTTCGGCCCTCTTGTCACCCATGATTTCAACGATATTCTGAACGACCCCGACATCACCATCGTCGCCGAGATGATGGGCGGCTCTCACCCCGCATACGACTTTACCAAGGCCTGCCTCGAGGCGGGCAAGAGCGTGGTGACCTCCAACAAGGAGGTGGTGGCCAACTTCGGCGCCGAGCTTTTGGAGCTTGCCGCCAAGAACGGTGCCCGCTACCTCTTTGAGGCAAGCGTGGGCGGCGGTATTCCGATCATCCGCCCCATGGTCAACGATCTTGCCTCCAACGAGATCCTTTCGGTCAACGGTATCCTCAACGGTACGACCAATTATATCCTCACCAAGATGCTTGATGAGGGCGCAGATTACGCGGACGTTCTGAAGGACGCCCAGCAGAAGGGCTATGCCGAGCGCAATCCCGCTGCCGATGTGGAGGGACTTGACGCCGCGCGCAAGATCGTGATCCTTGCCGCACTTTCTTTCGGTAAGCTCCTCAACCCCAATCAGATCTACTGTGAGGGCATCACGAAGATCACTGCCGAGGATGCCGAGACCGCCAAGGCGTTTGGCTGTTCGGTCAAGCTGATCGGTCACACCGAGCTGATGGACGGCAAGGTGCTTGCCATGGTCAGCCCCCGTATGGTTCCCTGCTCCAATCCTCTTGCAGGTGTGGCAGATGTGTTTAACGGTATTCTGGTTGACGCCAATATGCTGGGCGAGTGCATGTTCTACGGCAAGGGTGCGGGCAAGCTGCCCACCGCCAGCGCGGTGGTGGCCGACATCATCGACATTGTGGCGCACCGCGGCAAGACCGAGCGAGCACCCAAGTTCGCAGTGGCAACCGAGAGCGATTATGCCGATATGAGCGCTTACGCTACCAAGCGCTGCTTCTCCTTTGAGAACACCGACGGCGCCGCCGCCAAGATCAAGGCTGTCTTTGGCGATGTGGAGACCGTGACCGTGGGCAACCGCATTGCCTTTATTTCCGAGGCTATGACCGAGGCGCAGGCCGAGCAGAAGGCCGCCGAGGTCGGTTTGAATCTGATCTCCAGAATTCGGATGCTTTGATACAGTCTTCATAAAAAAGATGACCCCGCCGCCGTGCGTGCACGGCGGCGGGGATTTTTTACGAAAGCATATCCTCGGTGAGGGTAAAGTAGCCAACGATATAGGTGCGCCGCTCCTCAAAACTGCAATAGAGTTCGCTTTCTCCGCTTTCGGATATTCTCTTCGAAACATTTACATCAGTTGCAATTAACCGATATTCACCTTCAACCACTTGGTCCAACAGTTCATCGAGTTCAATCCTGCACCGGGTTTGTTTAAACTTATGAAGTCTGTTTCCATCATAATAATATTCAACGGATGTATCATTACATAATCTCCACACGCCGTTCTCTTTTCTTTCGATATGCGGCTTTTCCTCATATCCGATTGTATGGCGCGTATCGTTTACAATTGTATAGTATACAGATCCATTCTCATAATAAATATTGTCTATATAGAGTCTTGAATTTTGAGGGATGTTGTCTGCTACATATCGCTTGCCCTCTGTTACATAAGCAAATATTCCAAAAACGAGAGAAAAAATACACACCAAGGCAAGTATAACAAGCAACACGATGAAAAAGCGCTTACGAATACACACTTCCTGTAATCTCCTCTATTTCGTTGATCCTTTCAAGACAGGTGTGTATTTCAAGGGTAATTCTAACTGCATAGTTGGGATTATCGGGATCATCGGGATTGCTATTTCCTCGATGAATTCCATATACAACATAATCAGAATCATACATAGGTGCTCCACTCTGTCCGCTTTCGGTATCAATTTCATGATAATAAGTGGTCGCATGCTCATCGGCATCTCCGGTGCATACTATTCCACTGGCAGTATACATGTAATACTTATCAACAGCATCGTCAAACGGATACCCCGTAATGGTATAGGTTTGATTTGTCGGATAACTTTGGCGAAAACTATAACTAAACCAACCAGTTTCATCACCTATATTTTCTGCAAGAACCAATACCGCCCAATCATATTTAACATCCGAATTAGTTTGATAATTTACTGGATATTTAATTTTTGTCACTGCAATATTACCAAAAGGATTATGGCTATTGAAAAAGCCGTTTCCTTCTCCTTTTTTACCAGGCCAAAAACCAATAATACTCTTATCATTACCAGAAGCGCGATCATAAATACAATGTGCAGCAGTAACCGCCAAATTAGAACCGATCATCCATGCAGTTCCTCCGCTTTCCTTTAATTCACCGTCCTTATTTGTGTATTCAGTACCAAAACAGCAAATCGCCGAATATGGCCAATTTTTAGTATTTGTGACTTTAGTTCTCTCATCCGAGCCAATTACCGAATATGTTGTAGCACCACCATCCTGCAAAGAGTCCCCACTTACTTCAGGAAACCACCCTTGGTGAAATTTCCCGACTGTTCCATCAGAAAACAATGTTAATTCCGGCGTATAAGTAATGGTACTATATGTTGTTTCACCTGTTGTTAAATCTACAGTTGCAATTTCGACAGATTCTTGCGGAACTTCTGTTGAAATCAATGCTGGATTTTCTACTGTAAATAAATCCGTTGCTGCGCTGGCAGATAACGCCATACCACCAATCATGCACAAGCACAGTACAAAACAAAATAATTTTTTCATAACGCTCTCCTTTCAAATTCATTTTTTCTTCTTAATCTTATGATTTTAAAAAATGCAATCGAATCTTGAGCCATTGGTGTCGCCTCCTTTCATTGTACAAATTATGATTTACAGGAATGATCTCCTGTATTTTAATTATATCATTCAACACAAATTAACGTCAATAGCAAAAAATGTCGAATCAAGTCGAACTGGTAATTTTGAACATTTTTTTATAATCTGGTCTGCTATTTTATGCAACTTGCCCTTACAGAAACAGCTATAGCGCTCTCTGTACCGTAAGTCTTCGCCCTGTCGGTCGGTGTGCAGAGGGTTACCGAGAGAAATAATCCTTGGTTTCCGCCAACACCGCGCGGCGCTGTATGAGCAGAGCGGTGATATTGAGGACGGCCATGAGAGCGATGATGATGTCGGTCAGCTCCCAGAGCACGGCCGGGGCGGCGACGGCGCCGATGACCGAGGAGAGGAGCACGGCGGGGATCATCCAGCGGGCGGCGCTTTTTTTATGGGTGAGATACAAAAGACACTCCCCGCCGTAGTGCGACCAGCACAGGACGGTGGCAAAGGCAAAAAACAGAACGGAAAGTGCCAGCACGGGGGCGGCGATTTGCCCGAGAACCGCGCCGTAAGCCTCCACGGCCAGCATCACGCCCCCTTCCCCACCGACGGGCACACCGCTGACCAGGATCACCAGGGCGGTCATGGTGCACAGCAGGACGGTATCCAC
Organism: Clostridia bacterium; assembly: GCA_017451735.1. GTDB lineage: Bacteria > Bacillota > Clostridia > Oscillospirales > CAG-272 > Firm-07. The sequence continues at coordinate 24,514 of JAFTNU010000078.1, read as the reverse complement.
AAAGACCTCCAGGATGCCCCAGACCCCTTGTGCGGCGGGGCTTTTCATCTCTGCGGCGGCATGAGCGATGGGGGCGGTACCGCATCCCGCCTCGTTGGAAACCAAGCCCCGCGCCACCCCGTAGCGGAGCGCCTTTGAGGTCAAAAAGCCCAACACCCCCGCCGAGCCGCTCCGCCGGGTGAAGGCCCCTTTGAAAATAACCCCAAAAGCGGCGGGGATCGCCTCCCGGCGCAGGATCAGCACAGCCACGGAGGCCACCGAAAACAGGACACAGACAAAGGGGACAACGGCGGCACAGGCATTCTCGATTTTAGCACTCCCCCGTGCCAGAATGACAGCGGCAACCACGCCGATGGCAATGCCGACGGCCAGGGGAGGAAGATCAAACACCCCCGCCATCGCCTCGGTGGCAGCAGAGCTTTGAATAACTCCGCCAAGGGTAAAGGAGCAACACAGGCACAGTACCGCAAAGAGGGCGGCAAGGACAGCCCCCCCACGACCGCGAATGCCCTCTTTGATATAAAACATAGCACCGCCGTGAGGACGACCCTCCCTGTCATAGCGGCGGGTGCGGAGCGCCAGCACGATCTCGGCGTATTTCAGAAGCATGGCAAGCAGGGCCGAGACCCACATCCAGAACACCGCACCCGCGCCCCCCAGGGCGATGGCGGTGGCTACACCCGCGATATTTCCCACTCCAAGGGTCCCCGCAAGAGCCACGGAAAGGGCCTTTGCCGCGCTCTTGCCTCCCTCCCCTCTCAGCGCCCCAAGCAGGCGGCGCGGATGGCACAGAATTTTTCCCCCGAGCCGACACAGAAAGAAAACACCCGCGCCCATCAGCAGTAAAGGCAGGATCACACCCGATAAAATATCCGCAACGGTTTGCATGGCAGGCCTCCAATTGTTAACATTATGTGAATAATGGAAATATCTCTTGATTTTTCCATGATTTGTAGTACAATAATCTTATGAATTAGCACTCGATGCTTATGAGTGCCAATTTTCGCTCCGATATCCCTTATTTCGCGATATCGAACGTTTAACCGGGCAAGCGCCCAAAAGGAGGATTATTATGACCATTAAACCCTTGGCCGACCGCGTTGTTGTAAAGCTCGTAGAGGCAGAAGAAAAAACAAAGACCGGCATCATCCTGACCGCCGCTTCTCAGGAGAAGCCCCAGATCGCCGAAGTGGTTGCCGTAGGCCCCGGTGGGCTTGTTGACGGCAAGGAGGTTGTTATGACCGTTAAGGTCGGCGACAAAGTCATCACCAGCAAGTACTCCGGCACCGAAGTCAAGTGCGACGGCGTTGAGTACAACATCGTTCGCCAGAGCGACATTCTGGCCATCGTAGAATAATCGGAGGTAAACAATCATGGCAAAAACCATTCTTTACGGAATCGAAGCCCGCGACGCTCTCTGCCGCGGCATTGACAAGCTGGCAAACACCGTCAAGATCACCATGGGCCCCAAGGGTCGCAACGTGGTGCTTGACAAGAAATACGGCGCACCCCTGATCACCAACGACGGCGTGACCATCGCCAAGGAGATCGAGCTGGAGGACGCCGCCGAGGATATGGGCGCACGCCTTGTCCGCGAGGTCGCGACCAAGACCAACGACATCGCCGGCGACGGTACCACCACCGCAACGCTCCTGGCACAGGCCTTTATCCGCGAGGGCATGAAGAACGTGACCGCAGGCGCCAACCCCATGGTGCTCCGCAAGGGCATGAAGAAGGCTGTCGACAAGGCTGTCGATTGCCTGATCGCCAACTCCAAGAAGGTCAACGGCACCGAGGATATCGCAAGAGTCGGCACCATCTCTGCCGGTGACGAGTCCATCGGCAAGCTGATCGCCGACGCTATGGAGAAGGTCTCTGCTGACGGTGTGATCACCGTTGAGGAGTCCAAGTCTGCCGACACCTACTCCGAGGTGGTTGAGGGTATGCAGTTTGACCGCGGCTACCTCTCCCCCTACATGGCAACCGATATGGATAAGATGGAGGCAGTCATCGACGATGCCCTGCTCCTGATCACCGACAAGAAGATCTCCAACATTCAGGAGATCCTGCCCCTCTTGGAGCAGATCGTGCAGGCAGGCAGAAAGCTCCTGATCATCGCCGAGGACGTAGAGGGCGAGGCTCTCACCACTCTCGTGCTCAACAAGCTGCGCGGCACCTTCACCTGCGTTGCCGTTAAGGCTCCCGGCTTTGGCGACCGCCGCAAGGAAATGCTGCAGGATATTGCCATTCTGACCGGTGGCGAGGTCATCTCCGCCGATCTGGGTCTGGAACTGAAGGACACCACCATCCAACAGTTGGGTCGTGCCCGTCAGGTCAAGATCAACAAGGAGAATACCATCATCGTGGGCGGCGCCGGCAGCAGCGACGCCATCAAGTCCCGTGTGGCACAGATCCGCAACGCCATCGAGACCACGACCTCCGATTTCGACCGTGAGAAGCTGCAGGAGCGCCTGGCGAAGCTCGCCGGCGGCGTAGCCGTGATCAAGGTCGGTGCCGCGACCGAGGCTGAGATGAAGGAGAAGAAGCTCCGCATCGAGGACGCCCTCAACGCCACCAAGGCGGCTGTTGAGGAAGGTATTGTGGCAGGCGGCGGTACCGCTTATCTGAACGTCATTGACGAGGTCAAGAAGCTGGTCGACACCGTTGAGGGTGACGAAAAGACCGGTGTACAGATCGTGGTCAAGGCTCTGGAGGAGCCCGTCCGTCAGATCGCCGCAAATGCAGGCTTTGACGGCGGTGTGGTGGTCAACACCATCACCACCAGCGGCAAGCTGGGCTACGGCTTTGACGCCTACAACGAGGTCTACTGCGACATGATGGCCGCAGGCATCGTTGACCCCACCAAGGTCACCCGTAGCGCTCTGCAGAATGCCGCTTCCATCGCCTCTGTGGTGCTGACCACCGAGAGCGTGGTTGCTGACAAGAAGGATCCCGCAGCCGAGGCTGCTGCCAACGCCGCTATGAACGCCGGCGGCGGTATGGGCGGCGGTATGTATTAATATTCCCAACACAAAAGGACGGTTCCATTTGGAACCGTCCTTTTGTGTTGGGAGCGATATAGATCCCTTGCGGGATCTGCATAAGGAGCGAAGCCACGGAATAGCGAGCCTTGCGAGCGTCTATATCGTTGCACGATGCGATATACGCTGCGCGTGCGATATATTTGCTTCGCAAATGAGGTAAAAAATGATTCAATCACCGTTTCGGAAAACCTTAGCCGTGATATTTGTGCAACCTTGTAAAAAGCAGGGAGCGGCAGTGCAATGCCGCTCCCTGCTCCGCTTTATTTTGGGTCGTTTTGATTTTTCTTCTCTCGGAAATAAATGATAAACCCGCCCATGACAGCGACGGCGCAGATCACGCCGAGGTCGGAAACATGATTTGCAGAGCCGATCGCACCGCCTATCAGTCCGGCGATGACGGTGGCGATTGCCGCAATGATCGCTTTTGCCATAGGGTAATACCTCCGAATGAATGCTCTTTTTTCTTTATTATAAGCTTTTCATATTTGTTTGTCAAGAGCGATGGATTGGTTCGTTCACACTTTAGACACATATATGGCATATACTGTAATCAACAATAACAAAAAGGAGCTCTTTATGAAACCGGATATCAAAGTACTGCAAGACAAAAAGGCCTTTATCTGCGATATGGACGGCGTGATCTACCACGGAAACCGCATCATTCCCCATGTGGCGGAGTTTGTGGAATGGCTCCTGAAAAATGACAAGAAATTTTTGTTTCTGACCAACAGCTCCGAGCGCTCCCCCAGAGAGCTTGAAATGAAGCTTTCCCGCATGGGACTTTCGGTCAGCGAGGATCATTTTTACACCAGCGCTCTGGCCACCGCCTCCTTTCTTGCCAGCCAGTGCCCCGGCGGCTCGGTCTATGTCATCGGTGAGCCGGGTCTGACCTATGCTCTTTACGAGGCGGGGCTTTCGATGAACGACGTGAATCCCGACTACGTGGTATTCGGCGAGACTCGTTCCCTGAACTATGAAAAAATTGAAAAGGCGGTGAAAATGGTGCAGAACGGCGCCAAGCTGATCGGCACCAACTCCGACCTGACCGCCCCTGCCGAAAACGGCATTATTCCCGCCTGCCGCGCCCTCATTTCTCCCATCGAAATGACCACAGGCAAAAACGCCTATTATATCGGCAAGCCCAACCCCTTGATGATGCGTCACGCCTTGAAGCGCCTGGAATGTCAACGGGAGGATGCCGCCATCATCGGCGACCGCATGGATACCGACATCATTGCGGGTATCGAAAGTGAGCTGGACACGGTGCTGGTCCTCTCGGGTGTCAGTACCCCGGAAAACATCGAGCGCTTCCCCTATCGCCCCAAGTACATTCTGCGGGATGTGGGCGAGATCATCGGAATATGAAAAAACGGCCGACTCTGTGGAGTCGGCCGTTTTTTACTGTTATAATTGCAGATAGTCAAGCATGCGGGACATTTCGTCAATATGCTCCTGCCCGACGGTACGATAGGCGCGGTTTTCCTCCAAAAAGCGGGTACGGCTTGGCCCGGCAAAAATGTGCAGACCGCGGACTCCCCAGCAAAAGGGCAAAAGCACGGGGGCCCGACGCAAAACAGGATAGGAACGACACATATACCGATAGGACGGAAACAGGCGGGAAAGCAGGTGCGACCGGTCATCGGTGGCGGTATCGGCATCGCTTTTTTGCAATGCGGCAGCCGACTGATAGGTGCCGAAGGCTTGATTTTTCAGGATGAAACGGAGCAGCGCATCGGTCTTTGCATCTTCATCTCCATCCCCGAAGAAAACCGTGCTTGCATGATGTACCACGCGGGCAAATCCCTCCAAATCGCACACGGAAAGCAATGTCTCACCCTTCTCACGGGCCGCCTGGCCGATCTGCTCGGAGAGCAAAAAAAGATCAAGAAAGGGACGGATGCCGCATCCCCCGCCATAGCGCAGGTGCTTAGCCATATGAGCGATCTGATAGGCATAAAGCTCGGCATCCGGCAAGCGGTAGCGGTGTCCCCCCGAAACGCACGGAAACGCGTGAGCAAAGGGGTGAGACAGAAGCGTGCCGCACCGATCCACATCGTCAAACAAGGAGAAATGCAGCTCCAGACGCACACCGTCCGGGGTCTCGAAGGCCACGTCATGAGTGGCCTTTTTTTCGGTCACGGGAGCAAGGGCCTGACGCAAGGCGGCACAAGCACGGTTCAGATCTGCGGGCCGAATCAGAATATCCAGATCCCTTCCCACCCGCCACTCGGCAGTGGGATACAGATCGCGCAAAACAAGGCCCTTTAAGGGCAGATAATCGATCTGCGCCTGTTCGAAGGCATCCGATAACCGTTCCATGGCATGATTTTGGGCGCAGAAACGGCCGAAAGCGGCACCCGCACTGCGCAAAAAGCGCTTGGAGACCTCCTCCGGCAAAGTGGCATTCCCCCGAACCGCCCCCTCATAGACAAGAAAGGCCAGATCGTTGGTCTGTGCCAGCGTATAAACATCCTTCCATATCTCCGGGGCTGAGGCCGCAGGCAGAGCCCTTCCCCACATGGCGGAGCGTACGGCACCAAGCAGTAACCGAATCGTTTCTTCCACGGCACGCCCTCCTTTTCATTTCCTTTTATCAGTATACCACAATCGCGAACAAAAGAAAAGAGACAGCATGCAAATTCTGTTTGGGCAAGAATACAACGCCGCAAAAGACGACCTTTCACGCGTTAAAACACTATTTCCAAAATCATTTTATCATTTTCTAATTTTTATCGATTCGATTTCTATTTTTTGTTTCCTTTATTTTCAGATTTTTACCGACCGCAACCGACTTTTTTCTATTTTTCCGAATTCTCTCGCAAAGGGGCATAAAAATTCCCCGCCATTTGCATGGCGGGGAAAGGTTATTCTTGTTACTTTGTCATTTTCTCTTGCTTGACCTTGTGGTCGATCACATGGCGAGAGGCCAGCTCCTTATGGATATCCTCCAGAGAGATCCCCATTTCGATCATCAGTACCATCACGTGGTAGGCAAGATCGGCGATCTCATAGATCGTTTCCTTTTTGTCATTGGCCTTACCGGCGATGATCACCTCTGTGGATTCCTCGCCCACCTTTTTGAGAATTTTGTCGATTCCCTTCTCAAAAAGATAGGTCGTATAGGAGCCCTCCTTCTTCTCCGTCTTTCTGCCCTCGATCAGCTTCATCAGTCCCCGGTAGGAAAACTCATGGCGCTCCTCGCTCTCTGCCACCGTGTTTGTAAAGCAGGAGGTGGTACCAAGATGGCAGGCGGGGCCGTCGGGCTCGACCATGACCACCAGCGCATCCTTGTCGCAATCCGCGGTAATCGAAACGATATGCTGGTAATTCTTGCTGGTCTCACCCTTGAGCCAGAGCTCCTGACGGGAGCGGCTCCAGAAGCAGGTCAGCTCCTTCTCCAGAGAGATCTGCAGGCTCTCCTTGTTCATATAGGCAAGGGTCAGTACCTGCTTGGTAATGGCATCCACCACAATGGCGGGGATCAGACCCTTCTCGTCAAATTTCAGCTCGTCAATATTAATATTACTTTTCATACCGTTTACCCCAGCCGCACGATGCGCATGGGGATGCCCTCCTTAGCAAGTGTATTTTTGAGATCGGAAATTTTCACCTCTCCGAAGTGGAAGATCGATGCGGCAAGCCCTGCATCGATGGTGGGGATCGCTTGGAACAGCTTTGTAAAATGGTCGATACAACCTGCTCCGCCCGAGGCGATAACAGGAACCGACACCGCATTGCAGACCGCATCCAGCATTTCAAGATCGAAGCCCTTCTTCACGCCGTCGGTGTCAATGGAATTGACCACCACCTCACCGGCTCCCGCATCAACGCAGCGCTTGATCCAAGAAATGGCCTCCATCCCCGTGTTCTCTCTGCCGCCCTTGGCAAAGACACGAAAGACGCCGTCAACGCGCTTGACATCCACCGAGAGCACCACGCACTGGTCGCCGTAGCGCTTTGCCGCCTCGCCCACCAGATCGGGGTTACGGATGGCGCCCGAATTGACGCTGACCTTATCGGCACCGCATTTGAGCACCCGATCGAAGTCCTCTACGGTATTGATACCGCCGCCCACCGTCAAGGGAATAAAAATGGTAGATGCCACCTCGCGCAGAATGTCGGTGAACAGGGCGCGCCCCTCAAAGGATGCGGTGATATCATAGAATACCAGCTCGTCGGCGCCGTTCTCGCTATAGTAACGGGCCAGCTCCACCGGGGAAGAAACATCGTTCAGCCCCTCGAAATTCACGCCCTTGACCACCCGTCCGTTCTTCACGTCAAGGCATGGAATAATTCTTTTTGTAATCATTTTGCCACCTCGATCGCCGCGGCGAGATCGATCGCGCCGGTATAGTAGGCCTTGCCGATGATGGCGCCGTAAAGCCCTTGCGCCGCCAGCTTGCGTACATCTTCCATGGAGGATACACCGCCCGAGGCGATGATGTCAAGGCCGAACCGCTCGGAAAGTGCGCGGTAAAGCTCATGATTGGCCCCCTTCATGGCTCCGTCCTTGGAAATATCGGTACAGATGATCGTTCTCACACCCAAGCGCTCCATTTTGGCACAGAAGTCAAAGGCATCCAAATTCGATTTCTCGGTCCAGCCCTTGATGGCTACAAAACCATCCTTGATATCAACGCCCACGGCGATCCGCTCACCGTATTTGGCAAGAGCCTCCTTGAGAAAGGACTCATCTGTCACGGCGGCAGTACCGAGGATCACCCGATGTACCCCCGCCGAGAGGTAGCGATCGACCACCGCCATACTGCGGATACCTCCGCCCACCTCGGTAAAAAGTCCCGACTTTTGGGCCAAAGCCGATACGGTATCAAGATTAGGGGTCTCACCGCTTCGGGCGCCCTCCAGATCGACTACATGAAGATACTTGGCCCCGGCTGCGGCAAAATCCTTGGCCACCGCAAGGGGATTCTCATGATAAACCGTCATTTGCGCATAGTCGCCCTTGTAAAGCCGAACGGCCTTTCCCTCAAAGAGGTCAATTGCAGGAAAAATAAACACCGTCAAGCCTCCTTCTCGCAAAATGCGCGCAGAATTTTCATGCCGACCTCACCGCTTTTTTCGGGATGAAATTGGCAACCGTATACATTTTCATATGCCACGGCGGCAGTCAGCTCGGCTCCGTATTCAGCAGTGGCGATCACCGATTCCTCACAGCGTGCGCCGTAGAAGGAATGGACGAAGTAAACGCAGTCGCCTTCCTCGATATAGCGGAAAAGAGGATGCCGACGGGCACCGAAATGCAGGGCATTCCAGCCGATGTGCGGGATCTTCAGATCTGTGGGGATCACCTCGGCAATGGGACGCACCTCACCCTTGATCAATCCAAGGCCCGGGTGCTCGCCATACTCAAAGCTTTTTTCAAAAAGCAGCTGCATACCAAGGCAGATACCAAGAAGCGGCTTACCCGCCCGGGCCTCGGCCACCACCACCTCCGCAAGTCCCGAATCACGCAGCTTTTTCGCCGCGTCGCCAAAGGCACCTACTCCGGGAAGAACGATACGGTCTGCTTTTTTCAGAACCGTGGGATCGGAGGTCACCACCGTTTCCACTCCGATCGAGCGGAAGGAGGAGCCAAGGGAAAAGAGATTACCCACGCCGTAATCTACAATGGCGACCATCAGAGCACCCCTTTCGTAGAAGGAATCTCATCCGCAAAATCCGGGTCAATCCGCACCGCAGTGCGCAATGCCCTGCCAAAGGCCTTGAAGGCTCCTTCTATGATGTGATGGGAGTTGCTGCCGGCAAATTGTACAAAATGTAATGTTGCGGCGGCAGTACGGGTAAAGGCCTGGAAGAATTCCGCCACCAGCTCGGTGTCAAAGCGCCCCACCTTTTGGGCAGGAACATTCAACTGGCCGTAGTACCCGCACCGGCCCGAAAGGTCGAGCGCACACATGACCAGGGCCTCATCCATAGGGATGGTCACTGTGCCGTAACGGGTGATTCCTTTTTTGCTTCCAAGGGCGGTAGCCACTACCTGCCCCAGTACGATGCCCACATCCTCAACGGTGTGGTGGTCATCCACATGGATGTCTCCCTTGCAACTCACGGTCAGGTCAAACTTGCCGTGCCCTGCGAATAATGTGAGCATATGGTCAAGAAAACCGCAACCTGTATCGATTTTTGCACAACCCTTCCCATCCAGATTCAGGGAGAGCGTTATCTTGGTTTCAGCGGTATCGCGCTTGATCTCCGCACTTCTCATTTCTTTTCCTCCAATATCTGCCGCACGGCCTCGAGCAGGGCTTCCATTTCCCGACGGGAGCCGACAGTGATGCGATTGTACTCACTGATACGGGGCTTTTCAAAATGACGAACCAAAATACCCCGTTCCTTCAGCTTGGTGTAAAGCTCTCCGCCGTCGATTGCGGGGTGCCTTGCAAAAATGAAATTAGCCTTGGAATCAGTCATTTCAAAGCCGAGCTTTTTCAGCTCCGCAACGGCAAATGCGCGGTTTTCGCATACCGTTTGGCAGTTTTTTTGTGTATATGCTTCATCACACATCACACCGTAGCCCGCCGCCATCGTCATGGAATTGACATTATAGGGGTTGGTGGAATATCGGATGGTGTGCAGATCGGCGACCAGCTTTTCGCACCCGATGCCAAATCCCAGACGTGCCCCTGCCATGGAGCGGGATTTGGAAAAGGTCTGCGTAACCAGGAGATTCTCATACTTGTGAATGAGGGGAACACAGCTCTCACCGCCGAAATCCACGTACGCTTCGTCGATGATCACCACGTTGTCGGGGTTGCCCACAAGGATCCGCTCGATCTCGGCAGGGCTCAGCGTCTTACCTGTGGGCGCATTGGGATTGGCAATAAAGATGGTCTTGTTGATGCCGATATAATCCTCCACACTCACTGAAAAATCGGCCCGCAGTGGAATCTCCTCATAAGGGATACCGTGCAGCTCGGCAAAAACCTTGTAAAAGCCGTAGGTAATGTCGGGAAAGGCGGCAGGATGGGTCTTGTCGCAAAAGGCCATGAAGGCAAAGTTCAATACCTCGTCAGACCCGTTGACAAGGATCACCTCATTGGGGGAAATCCCATACCGTTCCGCCACTTTTTCAGCCAACATCTTACAGGTTGGGTCGGAATAGAGCTGGAGATTGTTGGCCGCCTCGGCCGCCGCCTGCAGTGCCTTTTCGGAAGGCGGAAAGGGCGACTCGTTGGTATTCAATTTGATATAACGCCGCTCGCGGGGCTGTTCCCCCGGCGTGTATGGAGTTAAGTTGGCGAATTTTTCGCTGAAAAATCTGCTCATTTTTCCTCCTCAAAGCGCACGGTGGCGCTTTTGGCATGGGCGGTAAGGCCCTCCTTGCGGGCAAAATACGCCACATCCTCGGCCACGCGGGAAAGTGCATCTCGGGTAAAATAGGTGTATTGGGTCTTTTTGACGAAATCATCCACCGACAAGGGGCTGGAGAACTTGGCCGTACCGCTGGTGGGCAGGGTGTGATTGGGACCCGCCAGATAGTCACCCAGCGCCTCGGGACAATTCTTACCCATAAAGATCGAGCCTGCATGGCGGATCTGATCCAGGTAATCAAAGGGATTATCGACGCAGAGCTCCAGGTGCTCGGGAGCGATTTCGTTGGTGATTTCAATGCCCTTCACCAGGTCGGGCGCCACGATGATCTTGCCATTGTTGTCGATCGAAGCACGGGCGATCTCCTCACGTGTGAGCAGGGGTAGCTGGCGCTCGATCTCGGCCTGTACGGCTACGGCAAGCGACTCGGAGTCGGTGACCAGAACGGCACTGGCCAGCTTGTCATGCTCTGCCTGCGAGAGCAGATCGGCCGCCACGTGACGGGGATTGGCCGTACCGTCGGCCAGCACCAGAATTTCGCTGGGCCCTGCGATCATATCGATGGAAACGGTACCGAACACCTGCTTTTTTGCCTCTGCCACAAAGGCGTTGCCCGGCCCCACGATCTTATCCACCTTGGGCACACTCTCGGTGCCGTAGGCAAGAGCGGCAATGGCCTGTGCACCGCCAAGCTTGAAAATTTGATCAACGCCTGCGATTTTTGCGGCCGCCAGAATCACCGCAGGGACCCTTCCGTCCTTGCCGGGCGGGGTCACCATGACGACCTTTTTCACCCCCGCGATCTTGGCGGGAATGGAATCCATCAGAACAGTGGAGGGATAGGCCGCCGTGCCGCCCGGGACATAAAGACCTGCCCGATCCACGGGAATGATCTTCTGCCCCATGACGATACCGTCACGGTCATTGATGATAAAGCTGTTTCGCTTCTGCTTTTCATGGAAGTGGCGGATATTCTCTGCCGCCGTACGCAGAATGCGCAAAAATTCCTCGGGCACCTCGGCAACCGCCGCCTCGATCTCCGCCTCGCTGACAGCCAGGCTCTCCAATTTTACCTTATCGAATTTCTCACAGTATTCATAAAGGGCCTTGTCGCCGTTTTTGCGCACGTTGGCAATGATATCGGCAACGATGGCCTCTACATCCACGGCGGGAGTGACACGGGCGAATATCTCACTGTTTTTCACTTCACCGTATTTGAGAATTTTAATCATTTCTGCTCCTTCGCCATATTAGAAAGGCTTTGCAAAATGGCCTCGATGGGTTCACTTTTGAATTTGTAGCTTGCCTTGTTGGCAATGAGACGGGCACTGATGGGCACGATGGTCTCCTGCACCGAAAGATTGTTTTCCTTCAAGGTCGTACCGGTCTCAACGATATCCACGATCACATCGGAAAGCCCCAGAATGGGTGCGATCTCAATGGAGCCGTTCAGATGGATGATATCGATATCGCGCCCCTTTGACGCATAGTAATTTCTTGCGATATTGGAAAATTTAGTGGCCACACGTAGCGTCTTTTGCGGGTCATCGCGGAAATCATTCTTTGCCGCCACCGCCATACGGCACTTGCCTATATCCAGGTCGAAGAGCTCGTAAACATCGGGCTCGTACTCCAGAAGGATATCCTTACCCGCCACACCGATGTCGGCGGCACCGCGCTCGACATAAATGGCTACATCCGAGGGCTTTACCCAGAAATAACGAACACCGACCGCCTCGTTTTCAAAAATCAGCTTGCGGTTATTTTCTTTGATAGAGGGGCATTCAAAGCCCGCTTTTTCAAACATGGCATAGACCTTTTCGCCAAGTCTGCCCTTGGGCAGTGCCACATTAAGCATGGTCTTCAAGGATCTCCACCCCACTTTCCGTCAGGCGCATCAGGCGTCTGTATCTCAGTTTTTCGGGCACCGCACGCTGTGCCGTTACGCTCTCTCCTGCCTCGGTCAGCGATCCGACTGCCCGCGAAAGGGCCCCCAGGTCGGCATCGGCACCGTACAACAGAACGGTATCCACATCAAAACGGGGCTTGCTCTCGCAAAGGCGCTCCAATTCATCAATATAAACGGCAAAGCCGATGGCATCGGATTTTTTCCCCATTTTACGCATGAGGCGGTCATACTGTCCGCCCGACAGTACACCTGTAGGCACCCCGTTGACAAAGCCCTTGAAAACGATACCGTTATAGTAGCTCATATCGTTGATGACCGAGAAATCAATGCGAACCTTATCCCCGCAACCGCACTGATCCAATGCCCCCACAATGCGTGCAAGCCGTTCCAGAGCGGGGGTATTCCCCACCAGCTCCCGCAGAGACGGGATCACACGGTCGGGATTGCCCTGCAAGGAGACCAAGCGACGCAGGACCTCCGCTTTTTGTGTGGGAACACCTGCCGCCTCAGCCAACTCGGTGATACCGTGAAGATTTTTCTCTCCCACAGCAGACAACAACGCCGCGCGGGTCTCATCATCCACGCCAAGGCCGTCAATCACAGCGGAAACAATATCCAGGTGAGAAATATCCAGTACATAGTCGGGGGAAATGCGGGCAAGGCTCTTGACCGCCAGGGTCAGTACCTCAGTGATGGCGTAATCGTCGATATCGCCAATACATTCAAGGCCTGTCTGCATGATCTCGCGGTAGGCGCGACTGCCGCCGGAAATGCGATAAACATTCTCGCCGTAATAGACCTTTTGTACCCCGCCCTCATCCTTGCTGTTCTTGATGATGGACAGCGTCACGTCGGGCTTGAGGGCCATCAGCTTGCCGTTGGTATCGGTAAAGGTGATGACGTTATCCGACACCAGAAAATCCTTGTTGCGGGCATAGAGGTCATACTCCTCAAACTTGCTCATTTTGTATTGCGTGTAACCGTACGCACGGTACAGTGCGCGCAGACGAAACACGATACGTTCGTCGTTTTTCAGAACCGATTCTTCGATATTCATTCGGTTTCTCCCCTTTCCTCGGCACGGCTGAGTGCCTCACGATAGCCTCCGCTGCCGTAGACCAGACATTTTTTCACACGGCTGATGGTAGCAGTGGATGCCCCCGTCAGTGCCGAGATCTCCTGATAATTTTTACCGCCGTGAAGCATGAAGGCCACTTCAAGCCGCTGAGCGATGTCCTGCAGCTCCTTGATGGTGCAGATATCCTCAAAAAAGGAGGCGTAGTCCTCTTCTGTTTTGAGGTCGAGGATCGCGCGATAGAACCGCTCGATCCCGGGTGTATGCAATGCGTCCATTCGATTACCCGCCTTTAAAAAATTACTTTATCATTTTACCACGTTAAAGTGATAAAGTCAAGGCTTTTTACAAATAAAATAAAGATTTTTTGCACTGCTAAGCGACAAAATGATTGATCCATTCCCATCGCCGGGATCCGTTGTCTTCCCTCCCGGCACGCAACAACGCCCCCTCGGCACAGCCGAGGGGGCGCATGCGGAAGCTGTCAACAAATTTCTACGATCCAGCCTGCGGGGGCCTCGATCGTCCCCATCTGGATACCGCGCAGAGTCTCATAAAGCTTTTTGGTTACAGGGCCCATATCATCCATGCCGTAAACGATCTCCTTGCCGTGATCCACGATCTTACCCACGGGAGAGATCACTGCGGCAGTCCCGCAAAGCCCGCATTCGGCAAAATCAGCAAGCTCGTCGATGCGGATCTTGCGCTCCTCTACCTTCATGCCAAGGATATGCTCTGCCACATACATCAGCGAGCGGCGGGTGATAGATGGCAGGATGGTATCGGATTTGGGGGTGACAACGGTGCCGTCCTTGGTCACAAAGAGCAGGTTTGCACCGCCCGTTTCCTCCACGTAGGTACGGGTGGCGGAATCGGGATAAATATTCTCATCAAAGCCCTTTTCATGGGCGTCGGTGATGGCATACAGGCTCATGGCGTAGTTCAGGCCTGCCTTTACATGGCCGGTACCGCGGGGAGCGGCACGGTCATAATCACTGATGCGAACCGTCAGGGGCTTGACACCACCCTTGAAATAGGGGCCGACGGGGGTGGCGAAAATACGGAACTGATACTCCTTTGCGGGCTTGACGCCGATGACCGAGTCATAGCCGAACATGAAGGGGCGCAGGTAAAGAGAGGCACCGGAGCCGTAAGGGGGAACCCAATCTTTGTTGGCCTCCACTACCTTTTTCACGGCGTCGATAAAGCGCTCCTTGGGAAACTCGGGCATGATCAGACGCTCACAGGAGGAAACCATGCGCTCGGCGTTCAGGTCGGGACGGAAGCAGACGATCTTGCCATCCTTGGTGGTGTACGCCTTCAGCCCCTCAAAGCAGGTCTGGGCATACTGCAGAACACCGGCACACTCGCTCATGGTGATGGTGCCATCCTCGGTCAGAGCGCCGTCATCCCACTTGCCATCCTTATAATTTGCCACATAGCGCCAGTCGGTTTTGACATAACCAAACCCCAGGCTCGACCAATCAATATCTTTCTTTGCCATAATATTATCTTCCTTTCAAGCTCCGCCGTAGCCTTCGGCGGCGGAAAAATATGCTAACGGTATGCGTTTTCGGTGCTCTTAACCGATCTTGGCGATGACCTCGACCTCAACAAGGGCTCCCTTGGGGAGCGCCTTGACCGCCACACAGCTACGGGCGGGCTTGGAGGTGAAATACTTGCCGTAAATCTCGTTAAAGGCCGCAAAATCGGCAATATCGGCAAGGAAGCAGGTGGTCTTGACGGCATTTGCCATAGACGTGCCCGCCTCGGCCAGCACTGCAGTCAGATTCTTCATCACCTGCTCAGTCTGCTCGCGAATATTCTGACCCGTGATCTCGCCACAGGCAGGATCGATGCCGATCTGCCCGGAGGTGAAGATGATATCGCCACAGATGACCGCCTGGGAATAGGGACCGATGGCGGCGGGAGCCTTTTCGGTAGCAACTTTTTTCAATTCAGCCATGATGCTTCCTCCTTATTCAATAACACGCAGACCATGCTCGGCAAGCGCCTTCTTGATCTCGTTGATATGTTCAAAGTTTCTGGTTTCAAGGGTCACGCGCAGGTAGCATCCGTTCACATCGGAGCCGCCGCGGGAATGCTCGTGGTGGACTTCGATCACGTTACCGCCAAGCCCTGCGATCACGCCTGCCACCGCCATGAGCTGGCCGGGCTTATCCATCAGCTCGATGGTCAACTGACAGGTTCTGCCCGACATCAGCAGACCGCGCTGGATCACGCGGGAAAGAATGGTCACATCGATATTACCGCCCGAGCAAAGGCAGACTGCCTTTTTGCCCTTCAGATCCACCTTGCCGAACATGGCGGCAGCCACGGAAACGGCACCGGCGCCCTCGGTGACCAGCTTGTGCTGCTCCATGAGCGCGAGGATCGCGGCAGAGATCTCGTCGTCGCTGACGGTGACGATATCATCCACATATCGACTGCAAATTTCATAGGTCAGGCTGCCGGGCTTTTTCACGGCGATGCCGTCGGCGATGGTAGAGACCGAGGGAAGCTCCTCGATCTTGCCGTCGTGCATTGAGTTTGCCATGGAGGGCGCGCCCTTTGCCTGTACACCGTAGACCTTTACATTGGGATTGAGGGTCTTGAGGGTGTACGCCACACCGGAGATCAGTCCGCCACCGCCCACGGGCACCAGGACCACGTCGATGTCGGAAAGTTGCTCGGTCAGCTCCAGCGCGATGGTGCCCTGGCCTGCGATCACATCCTCGTCGTCAAAGGGATGAATAAAGGTATAGCCCTTTTCGTCCCTAAGCTCCAGAGTCTTGCGGTAAGCATCGTCATAAACGCCCTCCACCAGGCAGACCTCGGCACCATAGCTCTTGGTGGCCTCCACCTTGGAGATGGGGGCACCTGCGGGCAGGCAGATCACAGCCTTGATGCCGTTTTTCTGTGCACCCAGCGCCACACCCTGGGCATGGTTGCCTGCCGAACAGGCAATGACACCCCGTGCCTTTTCGGCATCGGTCAGCTTGGACATCTTATAGTAAGCGCCGCGCACCTTGAAGGAGCCGGTTACCTGCAGATTCTCGGTTTTGAGATACAGCTCGGTTCCGGGGCAGAGCTTGGGGGCATAGATGACATCGGTTTTTCTCACCACGTCCTTGAGGACGTAGCTTGCACGGTAAACATTATCCAGCGTCAGCATTTTTTCACTCTCTTTCGGGGAGATGTTCTCCCGACATTACATAAGACTTTCGATAAACTGCTCGGCACAGCGTGCGGAACGGCTACCGCGGTTAAGGGCAAAGGCCTCAGCCTTGGTCTCCAGCTCAGCAATATCCATTTCGATACGGTTCTTTGCCGCCAGTTCACGGATGATTTCAAGGTAAAGTTGCTTATTGGGCCGTGCAAAGAGCACCGTCATGCCGAAGCGCTCGGACAGGGACAGGGTCTCTTGCATGGTGTCGTTGCGGTGAACCTCCCCGCCCTCCCGGTCGGAAAAGGTCTCGCGAACGATGTGACGGCGGTTACTGGTGGCGTAAATGACTGCGTTGTCGGCCTTAGCCGCCGCGGAGCCCTCCAGTGCCGCCTTGAGCATACTGAAATGATCGTCGCTCTTATTGAAGGACAGATCGTCAATAAAGATGATAAAGCGCAAGGGATTGCTGCGGATCTTGCCCATAACAAGGGGCAGGAGCGAGAGTTGATCCTTGCGAATCTCGATCAGGCGCAGGCCCTCCTCAAAGAAATGGTTGGTCACCGCCTTGACAGTGGAGGATTTGCCCGTGCCCGCATCGCCGTAAAGCAACACGTTGGCGGCGGGACGTCCCTCCAAAAATGCCTTGGTGTTCTCCAGCACCCGTCCCCGCTCCTCCTCGTAGCCGATGAAGGAATCCAGCGACACTTGGTCAGCGGAGGCAATGGGCTCGATGGCCGAATCATCGGAGAGACGGAACATGGCGTTGGCGGCAAAAATGCCGTAGCCGTGCTTGTTGATATCACCCATCCGCTCCTCATATTCGGCAGAAAGATCGATCTGCTTAGCGCCGAAGGGAGGGAGATAGGGGGCATTTTCAAAGTAAGCCGCAAAATCTGCCGGGGTGAGAGAGGCGAAACGGGAAAGAATGGTCAATTCCTGTCTGACGGCATCCTCAATGGCGCTGTCGCACTTCCCCTTCCCCGCGCGCATCCGCACGTAGGGGTTCTCGTCCTCCAACACCGCACGACGCACGGCGGCGGCAAAATTGCCGCCCTTTTCATATATCTCATGAATGAGCGCACCGTAGGCGCGGATTGCCTGTGCCCGATCCTCGGTCTCGGTCAGCGCCAGAAAGTGCGCAAAAAGAGGCTTTTGCAAAAGTCCGGAGAAAACGCCCAATCCCGAAAGCGACAGGGAGAGCGCCTTCATATCATCGCGATTCATGCCGTTACCTCAAAGACGCGAAAGGATCGCGTCGGTCATTTCCTCGGTGGTCATGGCGGGAGCGCCGTGGGCCAGGTCAGCCGTGCGACAGCCTGCCTCCAGCACCTCATCCACCGCGCGGACGATATCGTCGGCCTCGGCGCTCATGCCGAAGGAGTAGCGAAGCATCATAGCGGCGGACAGAATGGTCGCAATGGGGTTGGCAATGTGCTTGCCCGCAATGTCGGGGGCAGAGCCGTGAATGGGCTCATAGAGACCGCGGGAGGTACTGCCAAGGGAAGCGGAGGGCAGCATACCGATGGAACCGGTGAGCTGAGACGCCTCGTCGGAGAGAATATCACCGAACATATTGGAGGTGACGATCACGTCGAACTGAGCGGGATTTCTGACCAACTGCATGGCGGCGTTGTCCACCAGCATGTCGGAAAGCTCCACGTCAGGGTACTCTTCTGCAAGCTCGTGCATGATCTTTCTCCACAGGCGGGAGGTATCCAGCACGTTGGCCTTATCGATGCTGCACAGCTTTTTGCCGCGCTTGCGGGCGGTCTCAAAGGCAACGCGGCCGATGCGCTCGATCTCCATACGGCTGTAGCACTCGGTATCGTATGCCTCCTCGCCGTATTTGCCCTCACGCAGTCCGCGCTCACCGAAGTAGATGCCGCCCGTCAGCTCACGGACGATCATCAGGTCAAAGCCGTTTGCCACGATATCGGCGCGCAAGGGGCAATCCCCCGCAAGAGCGGGATAGAGCTTGGCGGGACGCAGATTGGTAAAGAGCTCCATGGCGGCACGGATGCCGAGCAGTGCCTTTTCGGGGCGCAGATTGCCGGGGAGCGTATCCCACTTGGGGCCGCCCACGGCACCCAGCAGCACGCTGTCACTGGCAAGGCAGCCCTTGACCGTCTCCTCGGGGAGCGGTGCGCCGGTGGCGTCGATGGCACAGCCGCCGATCAGATAAGGGGTAAACTCAAATTTATGGTTGTATTTCTTGGCGATGGCCTCCAGCACGCGAACCGCGCTGTCTACGATCTCGGGACCGATGCCGTCGCCCTTGAGCAAGCCGATCTTCTTTTCCATGTTTCGTACCTCTCAGCAAAAATCGCCCTTTTGGATGGATGCCACAAGCCCGCCGTTGGTGATCATCTTCTGGATGAAGGGCGGAAAGGGATTGGTCTTGAATTTGGCGCCCGTGGTCAGGTCGGTAATCAAACCGGCGTCCAGATCCGCCTCTACCTGGTGACCGTTTTCGATGGCCTCTGCCGCCTCGGGGCACTCTAAGATAGCAAGCCCGATATTGATGGCGTTACGGTAGAAGATGCGGGCAAAGCTCTTGGCGATGACCAGCGAAATGCCGCTTGCCTTGATGGCGATGGGGGCGTGCTCACGGGAGGAGCCGCAACCGAAGTTCAGCCCCGCGACCATGATGTCGCCCTCTTTGATCTTTTTGTGGAAATCCTTGTCGATATCCTCCATGCAGTGGGAGGCAAGCTCTTTTACATCAATGGTATTCAGATGACGGGCGGGGATGATCACATCGGTATCCACGTTGTCACCGTATTTGATAACCGTTCCGGTAAATTTCATACTGTTCTCCCCTTTCTCAAACCTTTGCGGGATCGGCGATCTTGCCTGCAATAGCACTTGCCGCCGCTACGGCAGGGCTGGCAAGATAGACCTCGGAGGTCACGTGACCCATACGTCCCACGAAATTACGGTTGGTGGTGGCAACGGCACGCTCACCTGCGGCAAGAATGCCCATGTGTCCGCCAAGACAGGGACCGCAGGTGGGGGTGGAGACCACACAGCCTGCCTCGATGAAGATCTTGACAAGGCCGTTTTCGATGGCCTTGAGGTAAATATCCTGAGTGGCAGGAATGATGATGGCGCGAACGTGATCGGCCACCTTCTTACCCTTGAGAATGCTTGCCGCCTCGGCAAGATCCTTATAATGGCCGTTGGTGCAGGAGCCGATGACCACCTGGTCGATCTTGACCTCGCCCACCTCGTCGATGGTCTTGGTGTTCTCGGGCAGATGGGGGAAGGCAACGGTAGACTTGATCCTGGAGAGATCGATCTCATAGGTCTCGTCATACACAGCGTCGGCATCAGCCTCGTAGACCACAGGCGCTCTGTCGCTGTGCTCGGCAATATAAGCAAGGGTCTGCTCATCCACCGGGAAGATGCCGTTCTTGGCACCTGCCTCGATGGCCATGTTGGAAATGGTCAGGCGGTCGTAAACCGACAGCGCCGAAACACCCTCTCCCGCAAACTCCATGGAGCGGTAAAGCGCACCGTCCACGCCGATCATGCCGATGATATGCAGGATCACGTCCTTACCCGAAACGAAGGGGTTCAGCTTGCCCTTCAGATTGAAGCGAATGGCAGAGGGCACCTTAAACCAGGCCTTACCGGTTGCCATGCCGCAAGCCATATCGGTAGAGCCGACACCGGTGGAGAAGGCTCCCAGTGCGCCGTAGGTACAGGTGTGAGAGTCAGCACCGATGACCACATCACCGGAGACGACCAGGCCTTTTTCGGGCAGGAGCGCATGCTCGATGCCCATACGACCCACGTCGTAGAAGTGGGTCACATCATACTCGTTGCAGAAGCTGCGGCACATCTTGCACTGCTCTGCCGCCTTGATATCCTTATTGGGAGCAAAGTGATCCATGACCATGGTCACCTTGTCCTTGTCGTATACTGCGGTGGCGCCGAGCTTTTCAAACTCGCGGATCGCCACAGGAGAGGTGATGTCGTTACCGAGAACCCGGTCCAGATCCACTAAGATCAGCTGCCCTGCCTCGACCTTATCCAAGCCCGCATGAGCGGCAAGGATCTTTTGCGTCATTGTCATTCCCATTGGTTATTTCCTCTTTTCAAATCGTATAAATTATGCCTCGAGGGAGCGCAGGAAGTCGATGCAGCGCTTGACCTCGGCAGGACCGGTAGGATCCAATCCCTCGGACTCGATGACCATGAGAACATGATTCTTGATCGCCCAGTCACGGACGGCCTTAACGGGGGCCATGCCGCTACCCACGGATTTGCCCACAGCACCGTTCTTGGCGTTCTCAAAGGAGCCGTTACCGTCTCTTTGCACATCGCCGTCCTTCAAGTGGATCACCTTGATACGGTCCTTATGTGCCTCCAGATATGGCACGGGATCGATGCCGGCGTTGAAGAGCCAGAAGGTGTCGATCTCGATCTCCACGTTGGTGCGCGCCATGATCTCGTCCTCTACGATCTTGCCGTAGGGTGTCTCATAGAACTCACCGGAGTGGTTATGGTAGCCGAGGGTAATGCCCTCGGCGGCCAGCTTCTTCTCGGCGTAGTTAAAGAGCGCGATGGTGTACTCCAGCTCCTCGGGGGTCTTCCATCTGGCGCTGGGAACGATCAGATTGGTGCAGCCGATGGCCTTGTGATAGGCGATGGTTTCCTTGATGGCATCGGGGGTGATCAGGGCACAGCCGGTATGCGTGCCGCTGCACTTGAGACCGTATTCATCCATCCAGGCCTTCACATCCTCGGCACTGTTGCCAAAAAAGCCTGCAAACTCCACGTATTTGTAGCCCATCTCGGCTACCTGACGCAAAGCGTCCTTCAGATTTTCCTTGGTGATGTCGCGTACACTGTACATCTGCAATCCGTATTCGATCATTGTTCTTCCCTCTCTTATCAGTAGTTGAGAATAGCGCCCTTATCGGCAGAGCTGACCATAGCGGCATAGCGCTTGAGGTAGCCGGAGATGTTTTCCTTTTTCTTAATGGGCATCTCGGCGCGGCGCTTCTGCATTTCCTCGTCGGATACCTTCAATTCGATCCTGTATTCGGGAATGTTAATTGAGATGATATCGCCATCCTTCACATAGGCGATGGGACCGCCGCTGACCGCCTCGGGAGAGCAATGGCCGATGGAGGCGCCGCGGGTGGCACCCGAGAAGCGTCCGTCGGTGATCAGCGCCACGGAGGAGCCCAGTCCCATGCCCTGAATGGCAGAGGTGGGATTGAGCATCTCGCGCATACCGGGACCGCCTGCGGGTCCCTCATAGCGGATCACCACCACGTCGCCTGCCACGATCTTGCCGCCGTGGATGGCGGCGATCGCCTCTTCTTCACTTTCATAAACCTTTGCAGGGCCCTCATGCACCAGCATTTCGGGCGCCACGGCGGCGCGCTTGACCACGCATCCGTCGGGGGCGAGGTTACCCTTGAGCACGGCGATGCCGCCGGTCTTGCTGTAAGGATTGGATACACGGCGGATGACGGTATCGTCCAAGATCTCTGCATTTGCAATATTCTCTGCCATGGTCTTGCCCGTGCAGGTCATGACCGAGGTATCCAGCAGACCCAGCTTGGAGATCTCCTTCAGCACGGCGTAAACGCCGCCTGCCTCGTTCAGATCCTCCATGTAGGTGGGGCCTGCGGGCGCCAGATGACAAAGGTTAGGAGTCTTTTCGCTGATGGCGTTGACCTCCTCCAGATCAAACTTTACACCGCACTCGTTGGCGATGGCGGGCAGATGGAGCATGGAGTTGGTGGAGCAGCCCAGGGCCATGTCGGCGGTGATGGCATTACGAATGGCGGATGCCGTCATAATATCACGGGGACGGATGTTCTTTTTCACCAGCTCCATCACCTGCATCCCCGCGTGCTTGGCAAGCTGGATGCGGGCGGAATAGGGTGCGGGAATGGTGCCGTTGCCGGAGAGACCCATGCCGAGCACCTCGGTCAGGCAGTTCATGGAGTTGGCGGTGTACATACCCGAGCAGGAGCCGCAGGAGGGGCAGGTCTTGCACTCAAACTCATTCAGCTTGGCGTCGTCGATCTTGCCTGCGTGGTAAGCGCCGACTGCCTCGAACATAGAGGAAAGGCTGGTCTTTTTGCCGCCCACGCGACCGGCCAGCATGGGCCCGCCGCTGACGAATACCGTGGGGATATTGAGACGCGCCGACGCCATGAGCAGACCGGGCACGTTCTTGTCGCAGTTGGGAATCATCACAAGGCCGTCAAAGCCGTGTGCCTTGACCATGGCCTCGGTGGAATCGGCGATCAGATCACGGGTGACCAGCGAGTATTTCATGCCCTCGTGTCCCATGGCAATGCCGTCACAAACGGCAATGGCGGGAAACATAATAGGTGTGCCGCCTGCCAGAGCAACACCAAGCTTGACCGCCTGGGCGATCTTATCCAGGTTCATATGACCGGGCACGATCTCGTTGTAGGAGCAAACGATGCCGATCAGCGGCTTTTGCAGCTCCTCCTCGGTCAGACCCAAGGCGTTGTAAAGAGAACGGTGAGGCGCGTTGTCGCAACCGTTCACAATGGTATCTTTGATCATGATAATTCCCTCCTGAGAGCAATGTTCTTTGGAAAGTTACTGTATGGGGCACACAAGCACCGCGACGCTTGTGTGCCTTTACGGTAGCCTTCTTCCCTACGGTTTTAGCCGTAGGGTTGGTCGGGGATACGGGACATCGAGGCGCGTCCCCTACAAGAAGGTGACGGAGCCAAAATATTCCATCCGGCTACAGTGATTCGTTCGAGAGCCGAGCAGTTCAAGGCGCAACCGAGCGAAAAGCGCGACGGTGTAGTAACCTACATCGAGCGTTTTGAGACGAGGGGCAACGCAGAAATGCGACGGTTATCGGGCGAATCAGTTGTTAATGAATTTCTCCTCGTCAGCCCAGCTGTACAGCTTGCGGATCTCCTCACCGACAACCTCGGAGGGATGCTCGGAGGCCAGCTTACGCATAGCATTGAAGTGAACCTGAGAGCCTGCATCGGACATGTCGAGGAGGAAGTCCTTTGCAAAGGTGCCGTCCTGGATGTCCTTCAGGATCTTCTTCATGGTCTTCTTGGTCTCCTCGGTAATGATCTTGGGACCGGTGATGTAATCGCCGTACTCGGCGGTGTTGGAGATGGAGTAGCGCATGCCGCTGAAGCCCGACTGGTAGATGAGGTCAACGATCAGCTTCATCTCGTGAATGCACTCGAAGTAAGCGTTACGGGGATCGTAGCCTGCCTCAACCAGGGTCTCGAAGCCTGCCTGCATCAGGGCGCAAACGCCGCCGCAGAGCACAGCCTGCTCGCCAAAGAGGTCGGTCTCGGTCTCGGTGCGGAAGGTGGTCTCCAGAACGCCGGCACGGGCGCCGCCGATGCCCAGAGCATATGCCAGACCGATGTCCAGTGCATCACCGGTAGCATCCTGGTGAACGGCGATCAGACAAGGAACACCCTTGCCCACCTGGTACTCGGAGCGAACGGTGTGACCGGGGCCCTTAGGGGCGATCATGATGACGTTGACATTCTTGGGAGGCTTGATGCAACCGAAATGGATGTTGAAGCCGTGAGCGAAGGCAAGGGTCTTGCCCTCGGTCAGGTTGGGCTCGATGCTCTCCTTGTAGAGCTTTGCCTGCTTTTCGTCGTTGATGAGGATCATGATGAGATCGGCGTTCTTTGCCGCATCTGCCGCGGTCATAACGGTCAGTCCCGCAGCCTCGGCACGAGCCCAGCTCTTGCTGCCCGTATACAGACCAACGATAACGTTGACACCCGAATCCTTGAGGTTGAGCGCGTGTGCGTGGCCCTGAGAGCCGTAACCGATAATTGCAACGGTCTTGCCGCTGAGCTTGTTGAGATCGCAATCCTGCTGATAGTAAATGTTTGCCATGATAAAATTCTCCTTATTTTTTGGAAAAATAGATTTTTGATTAGTTAAACAAAGTATTGTTGCCGCGCTCAAGGGCTACGATGCCCGTGCGG
>JAFTNU010000077.1 GCA_017451735.1 Clostridia bacterium | reverse complement strand
GCCTGAAGGCCGAGTTCAGACTGGAAAAGTAAGAAACGGTATATAAAATCGGCAACGCCCCGCAAAAGGATATCCTTTTGCGGGGCGTTGCCGATTTTATATACCGTTTCTTACTTTTCCAGTCTGAACTCGGCCTTCAGGCCCTCATCACTGCTGGGACCCACAAAGACCTCAAAAAGGCCCGGCTCGGCGGCAAAGCTGCCGTCGGCGGTGTGGAATTTCAGATCCTCCTCGGTAATGGTAAAGATCACGGCGGCACTCTCGCCCGCCTCCAGCTCGATCTTGGCAAAATCCTTCAGCTCCTTCACGGGGCGGGCAACGCTTGCCACCCTGTCACGGATGTAGAGCTGTACGATTTCCTTACCTGTGCGTTCACCGTTGTTCTTTACGGTTACCGCTACCTCCAGCTGCTCACCGGGGCGGATGCTGTCGGCGCTCAGGGTCAGATTGTCGTAGGTGTAGGTGTTGTAGGAAAGTCCGTGGCCAAAGACATACAGGGGATCGACGGGGGCGTCCATGTAGCGGGAGCAATAGCCGTTCTCGGTAATGACCTTGGGATTTTTCACGGGGCGTCCGGTGTTCATGTGACTGTAATAGATGGGGCACTGACCGTCGGTCCAGGGGAAGGTCATAGAGAGCTTACCGCAGG
Organism: Clostridia bacterium; assembly: GCA_017451735.1. Taxonomy (GTDB): domain Bacteria; phylum Bacillota; class Clostridia; order Oscillospirales; family CAG-272; genus Firm-07. The sequence continues at coordinate 7,621 of JAFTNU010000077.1, read as the reverse complement.
GGTTGGCGTCACCGAAGAGGAGCCGCGCGGCGGCGTTGCCGCCCTCGGTACCGGGTTGCCACATGGTCAGAATGGCAGGAGCGATCTTGTCCAGCTCGGTGAGCACCAGAGGCCTGCCGTTGAAAAGCACAACGGCGGTGTTCTTATTGGCGTCGATGACACGGCGGGCCAGCTCCATTTGGGCGGGGGAGAGCGTCAGCGTGGCACGGCTGTTGCCCTCACCGGTCATTTTCTGATATTCGCCAAGGCACAGGATCACCGCGTCGGCCTCGCAGGCCAGCTCCACGGCGTTCTCCAGATCGGGGACCTCGGTGGCACCCAGCTCAAAGGAGCACCCGGGGGTGGTGGCCACCTCTGCATCGGGGAGCAGTGCGCGGACGCCCGCGAGTACAGTGACGCAATCCTCGTCACGGCCGGCGCAGGCCCAGAAGCCCTTGATGCCCTTTTCGGCGGCGAAGGGACCGATCACGGCCACCTTTCTCAGCTTTTTGGAGAAGGGCAGAACGCCGTCGTTTTTCAAAAGCACGGCGGCCTCCTCTGCGGCGCGACGGACGAGCGTTCGATGCTCGGGGCACAGATGGAGCGCGGCTTCCTCTTTTTCGTCTGCGGCGCGGTAGGGATTGTCAAACAGTCCCAGGCGGTCCTTCAATTCCAGCACACGGAGCACGGCGGTGTCGATCTGCTCCATGGTGATCCTGCCCTCGTCCAACAGCTCCTTGGCATAAAGATAGGTGGTGGCCGACATCATTTCCATATCGCATCCGGCGTTGATGGCCTTGGCGGCGGCATCCTTGTCATCCTCCGCCACGCCGTGACGCACCATCTCGCGATAGGCGTTGTAGTCGCTGATCACAATGCCGTCAAAGCCCCATTCCCGGCGCAGGATCTTGTCCAACAGCAGCTTGTTGGCGGTGGAGGGAACACCGCCCACCGTATTGAAGGAGGGCATCAGCATCTCTACGCCTGCATCCACGCAGGCCTTGTAGCCGGGCAGATAGTACTCCCGCAGGGCGTGCTCGGACATTTCCACCGCATTGTAGTCGCGGCCCGCCTCGGGGGCACCGTAGGCGGCAAAGTGCTTGACGCAGGCGGCAATGTCGTATTTACCCTTCAGATCATCCCCTTGATAGCCGCGGACGAAGGCGGCACCCAAACGGCCGTTGAGGCGGGGATCCTCACCGGTGGATTCCATCACACGGCCCCAACGGGCATCGCGCACAAGATCGAGCATGGGGGAGAAGGTCACGTGTACGCCGCTGACGGCGGCCTCCTTGGCCGACATGCGGGCGCAGTCCTCCACAAGCTCCTCGTCAAAGGTACAGCCCATGCCCAAGGGGATGGGGTAAATGGTACGGTAGCCGTGGATCACATCCTGCATGAACAGAAGGGGAATGTGATGGGGCTGCTTTTCCATGGCGACGTCCTGGATCTCCTTCATATCCTTGGCACCGATGAAATTCAGCACCGAGCCCGAGAGCAGAGCGTCCTGCTCGGTGATATGGAGCTTGGATGCGGGGCCCGTGATATCGGCGGTATTATCTTTTTTAAAGAAGATGGCGTTGAGCTGAGTGATCTGTCCCAGCTTTTCCTCCAGAGTCATGTCGTTGAGCAATTTTTTGATATCCACTGTGAAAACCTCCCGTTTACTTTTATTTCACCTTCATTTTATCATAAATAAAAGGACACCGCAAGAAGGAAAAGGCGTTTTTTGGAATTTTTGCGGCGCGGGGATGGTATTTTTTGATAAAATATGTTACAATGTAAGCAAGAACGGCATGGGAGGTGAGATCTGCCGTGGAAAACCAAAAAGAAGCCCCTTTGCACGGGGGACATCGGGAACGGATGCGCCAACGCTTTCTGGAGACCGGCGGCAAGGGCATGGCCGACCATGAAATATTGGAAATGCTGCTTTTCTATGCTCTCCCGCGGCGGGATACCAACGAAACGGCCCATTGCCTGATCGAGGAATGCGGATCCCTTTCGGGGGTGCTGGAGGCCGATATCGATCATCTTTGCCACACGGTGGGCGTGAAGGAGAATACCGCCCTTTACCTTCGGCTTTTGGGCGAAACCGCCCGACGCTATACGGTGCGTCAGATGGAGGGGAACGAAAGGGTATCTGTCTATGACTCCCCCGATCGGATCGCGGCCTTTCTGGCCCCGCGCTATGTGGGGGTCAAGGTGGAGCGGGTCTTTCTGCTGCTGTTTGACAACGGAATGCATATGATCGACTGCCACCATGTGGGGGACGGATCGGTATCGGGCGTGACGGTGACCGTACGCCCCATCGTCGAGCACGCCTTTCGCAAGGGCGCCGCGGCGGCGATCCTTGCTCACAACCATCCGGGCGGCTTGTCCATCCCGTCGGGGGATGACCTCCGCGTGACCAGACGGTTGGACGAGGCCTTTCGATTGATGGAGATTCCACTGCTGGAGCATTATGTGTTCGGGACGGACGGATACAGGCCCATCATGGCGTTGTACCGTGCCCCAAGTGATGAAAGCTATGCGTCGTCCTCCCTTTGCGATTTGTTGCGTCGACGCCTGAACGAGTGCCGGGGAACCCGGGAATGAAAGGAGAAAAGCTATGGAAGAGCAAAACAAAACACCCGTGACCGAGGCGACGGAGGAAGAGAAAAAAACCAACCCGTTTCTTTCTTTTCTTGCCCGAAAGGATATCGTTTTCTCGGCAAAGCGCTACGGCATCGATGCCCTTGGCGCCATGGCGCTGGGACTTTTCGGCTCCTTACTGATCGGCACCATTTTCAATGCCATCGGCTTGATTCCGGGGCTGAGCTTTTTTAAGACCATCGGCTCCTACGGCGCTCAGGCCGCGGGCTGTGCCATGGCGGTCGCCATCGCCTTTGCCCTGAAGGCACCGCCACTGGTCATGTATTCTGCCGCGCTGGTGGGCATGATCGCCAATGCGCAGGGCGGCGCCGGAGGACCGCTTGCGGTCCTGCTGATCGCCATTGTCGCCGTTGAGTGCGGAAAAGCCGTCTCCAAGGAGACCAAGGTTGATATTTTAGTCACTCCCTTCGTCACCATTTTCGTGGGCGGCGGACTTTCCCTGCTCCTTGCACCGCACATCGGGACGCTTGTGGGCTATGTCGGCAAATTCATCGGCTGGGCGACCCTGCAGCAGCCCTTCGTCATGGGGCTGATCATTTCGGTGGTGGTGGGCGTGGCGCTGACCCTGCCCATCAGCTCGGCGGCCATCTGTGCCGCCATCGGTCTGTCGGGTATGGCCACGGGCGATCCCGGGCTTGCCCTGGCGGGCGGCGCCGCCGTAGCGGGCTGCTGCGCCCAGATGGTGGGCTTTGCCGTCATGAGCTTCCGCGAGAATCGTTGGGGCGGCCTTGTTTCTCAAGGCCTTGGTACCAGCATGATCCAGATGCCCAACATCATCCGCAACCCGCGGATTTGGATTCCGCCCACGGTGGCCTCGGCCATCACCGGCCCCCTTGCCACCTGTGTGTTCAAATTGCAGATGTATGATGCCGCTATCAATTCGGGTATGGGCACCTGTGGCCTGCTTGGACCCATCGGCATCATCCTTGGTTGGTTTAACGGTAAATATCCCGACACGGTGGGCGTGATGGATTGGATCGGGCTTGTGCTCATCTGCTTTATCCTACCCGCCCTGATCAGCTGGGGCATCTGCCTGTTGCTCCGCAAAATTGGCTGGATCAAGGAGAATGACCTAAAGCTGTAACGTGAAAAAGGCAGCTGAGCTCTTAGCGTGATACTCTAAACAGAGGATTCACGCTAAGGGCTCGGCTGTCTTTTCTTTGCCGTGCTTTTATAGAATAATCCATAAATTCCATTATTGTCCCTGTACAAAAGCGCCCCTGCCTGCTATAATAAAGCCATCCAACTCCATGCGAAAGGAGCACACCATGAGCCGCGAAAGAATCCTGTTTGACCGCGATTGGTATTTCCATCGGGGGGAGATCGATATTCCGTTCCCTACCCGAAAGGGAACCGCCTATCTGGCGGCAAAGACCGAGCGCGAAAAATTTGGCCCCGCCTGTAAGGATTATCTGATCCCGAGCCACTTTTCCGAGCATCACGAGCACCGCTTTGAGAATTGGGAGAAGGTCGATCTTCCCCACGATTATTTGGTCAACGATAGACCCGATCGCCGCTATAACGAGGCGCTGGGCTTTGTCAACTATGAGAGCGCCTGGTACCTGAAGCGCTTTGCGTTGGAGAAAAAGGATTTTCACAAGCGCATCACACTCCTGTTTGAGGGGATCACGGGACATGCCACTGTTTGGTTGAACGGTTGCCTGCTCAAGCACAATTTCTGTGGCTACACCTCCTTTGAGGTGGATATCACCGATACTGCGGTCTTTGACGGCGAAAACGCCTTGGCCGTTTACGTGGAGCCGGGGCATCATGAGGGATGGTGGTATGAGGGTGCAGGCATTTACCGCCACGTGTGGCTGACCAAGACCGACAAGGTCTCCATTGATTTGTGGGGCGTATACGCCAAGCCTGTTTTGCGGGAGAATGGCGCTTGGACGGTGGAGACCGAGCTGACCGTGCGCAACGATGACGATACCGCCCGCCGCGTTTCGGCCACGGGCGAGATCATCGACGCCGCCGGCAACACCGTTTCTGCCGTCACCTTCCGTGGCGGAATCGTCGAGCCTCGCGAAAAGCGTACCTTCCGTGCCGATTTTATCGTGTCTACTCCCGCTCTTTGGTCACCCGATGCGCCAAATCTTTATACCGTTCATACAATTTTGCGCATGGGAACCAAAGAGATCGACACCAATGATGTCCGTATCGGCTTCCGTTCCTTCACCATGGATCCTGACAAGGGGCTGTTCATCAACGGTAAGCACTACAAGATCAAGGGCTACTGTGCCCATGAGGTCTGCGGCTTTGGCGGCAAGGCGGTGGCAGATAATATCCAGCGTCACCGTGTGCGATTGATGAAGGAAAACGGCGCCAACGGCTATCGCTGCTCCCACTATCCGCAATCCGAGGCTTTGATGGACGCTTTGGATGAAAACGGCTTTATCGTGATGGACGAGACCCGCTGGTTTGAGTCCACCGAGGAGAGCCTTTCGCAACTGGAAATGGTCATCAAGCGTGACCGCAACCGCCCCTCGGTGTTTTTCTGGTCGCTGGGCAATGAGGAGCCGCATCATCTGACCGAGAACGGGCGCCGCATCTTCAAAGCCATGAAGGCATTTGCCCGTCGGTTGGACGATCGTCCCGTGCTCACCGCCATCACCCATAAGCCCGAGGCGGCAACCGTTGCAGGGGATTGTGATCTGATCGGCATCAATTATAAATGGGATCACTATGATGCCGTGCGAAAAAAATATCCCGATAAGCCTATTTTGTCCTCCGAGTGCGGGGCAACGGGGACGACAAGAGGGTGGTATGATTCCACCGACGTCGCCCACGTGACCGCCTATGACACCACTGTCAACAACGCCTTTCGCAGTCGTGAGCTGACGTGGCAATTCATCATGGAGCGCGATTGGGTCATGGGTGGCTATCATTGGGATTTCAACGAGCACCGGGGAGAGGCGGCCTGGCCGCGCGTCTGTTCGGTCAGCGGCTCGGTGGATCTGTTCTGGCAGAAAAAGGACGCCTTTTATCAGCATCAGGCGCTCTGGTGCGACACGCCGATGATCCATCTGCTGCCCCATTGGAATCACGCGGGGGCAGAGGGCGAGTCCATCCGCGTGGTTGCTTACACCAATCAGCCACGTGCCGAGCTCTATCTTAATCATAAAAGCCTTGGAGCGGTGGATGTTCCTCCTTACGGCCACGCCGAATGGCAGGTGCCGTATGCGGCGGGTGAGCTGCTTGTGTACGCTTATAATAAAAAAGGAAAGATGGTGGCAAGTGATCGCCGTGTCACAACAGGCGCACCGGTGCGCCTTGCCCTGACGTTGCAAACGCCCGACATTTGCGCCAACGGCAACGATGTGGCGCTGATCGCCTGCACGGTGCTGGATGCGCAAGGCAACGAGGTGCCCGACGCCGCGCCTACGGTGTATGCTTCGGTCGCGGGCGCAGGCAAGCTGCTCGGCACGGGCGGCGCCAATACCGATCACGTGCCCGTTTCCTCTCCCGAGCGCAAGCTCTGGATGGGGCGGGGCTGCGTCGCCGTCCGTGCGGGGCGCACCCCCGGCACGTGCCGTGTTACGGTGAAGGCCGAGGGGCTGTGCTGCGCTGCCTTGAGCTTTGAGATTCAATGACGAATTGTTGATTTGCCTGCTGTTCCGTAAGATCGGATGGATCAAGGAAGGGAATCTTGCCCTATACCAACAAGGTCGTCGTTGCAATTGCAACGACGACCTTGTGTATTTTTGACCCGTTAGCTACGGTCGTAGGGATTGTACAGCTTTTGGTTGCCAATGACCTGTCTAAACCGATCGCTCTCTGCGTTGGCAGATTTGAAGTCGCCGATCAAAAGGCGAAGGTGGGCAATCTGCTGATCGGTCAGTCCGTCAACGTCCAAAACTGCCTTTGCTTCTCGTCCCAAAAGATGATCGGTGGAAACATGGAACAGATCGGCAAGTCGCGTCAGCATTTCGACAGAGGGCAACACATTGTCGTTCTCCCAATTGGAAACGCATTGCTTGGTCACGCCAAGCCTTGTGGCAAATTCCACTTGATTCCAGCCCTGCTGCGTACGGAGTTGTCTGATATTTTCATTCAATGCCTGCTTCATCTTGCGCCTCCGGTCAAATATTACAATACCATTATAAAATTTATGTTGACAACAGAAAAATACTTTGGTATACTTATAATTGACCGTTTGGAAAAGGAGCTTTGTTATGAAACGCATCAAAGAGAATCGCAGCCTGCTCGTCTATCTGTTGTTAAGCGTTTTGACACTTGGCATTTATGCCATTTGGCATCAGAACCGTATGATTTCCGATATCAACCGTATGCTGAAGAGTGATGGCAAGCGCACGGCAGGGGTCGGATGGTTGATCTTATTGTTTATTCCCACTCTTACGATCTATTCGCTCGTTTGGCACTACAAGATAGGCAAGCGCTTGAATGAAAATTTGATGCGGTGGGGCGTTCCCTCTTGTGTTAGCGGCGGCGGATTGACGGCGCTGATCTTTTTTAGCCGTCAGATTCCATTTCTTTCTCTGATTGCCGAGTATAAAATGATTCATGCCACCAACCGTTTGGCGCGCTATTATAATAGGGGGAGATTATCAGAATAACCTTGTAGCGAAAGCAACTGCTTTTTGCCTATGCGCAACTGCGGTTGCTTTTCTTCATTTATTATAATAAGGGCTTATAGCCGCGTATATATAGGGGTTTACACCGGGTGTAAACCACAAGATTTGGTATCCGCAAAAAAATCCAAAAAAAATCTAAAAAATTTTTCAAAAACCTATTGACAAGTCCACGTAAACTGTGTTATAATGTGCAAGTCGCCGCGAGAGCGGGGCGAAACGGTCCTTGAAAATTGAACAGTAAGAGATGAAGTATGAAGCAAAAATTACACGAACGTGTGATAGATTGTGTGAAGAACATCTCGCAATTCTGAAAGAGAATACAACTCTGAAAAATAGTAAATGAGCAATCAAGCTCGGAATTGATTTTATCCCTCTTCGCCGAGGGTTAAGAT
>JAFTNU010000076.1 GCA_017451735.1 Clostridia bacterium | reverse complement strand
TGGCTGCCCGTTGACTGGTACAACGGCGGCATGGAGCACGTGACCCGCCACCTCATTTACAGCCGCTTCTGGCACCGATTCCTTTACGACATCGGCGTGGTTCCCACCAAGGAGCCCTATGCCAAGCGCACCGCACAGGGACTGATCCTCGGTCCCGATGGGCAGAAGATGTCCAAGTCCCGGGGCAACGTGGTGGATCCCCTCAACGTGGTGGATGAGTTCGGCGCCGATACCCTGCGCGTGTATATCCTCTTTATGGGCGATTACGGTGCCGCCGCACCCTGGTCCGAGAGCAGCATGCGCGGCTGTAAGCGCTTCCTTGACCGCGTGGCAGGACTTGCCGAGAAGGCACAGGGCAACGGCGTGACCAAGGCGCTGGAGACTCCCTTCCACAAGACCATTAAAAAGGTATCCTCGGATATCGAGGAGATGAAGTTCAATACGGCCATCGCCGCCATGATGGAGCTGATCAACGAGATCGACAAGGTAGGCACCATCACCGTGGATGAGGTCAAGACACTTGTGACCATGCTTTGTCCCTTCGCACCTCACCTGTGCGAGGAGATCTGGGAGTCTCTGGGCGGCACGGGCTTCTGTTCGCTGGCTACATGGCCCACATACGACGAGGCCAAGACCGTCTCCGATACTGTTGAGATCGCCGTACAGCTCTGCGGCAAGCTGAAAGCTGTGGTTGCCATGCCCGCGGGTGCCTCCCGCGAGGAGATGGCGGCGCTTGCCAAGGCCGACGCCCGCGTTGCCGCGGCACTGGATGGGAAGACCATTAAGAAAGAGATCGTCGTTCCCGGCAAGATCGTGAACTTTGTCGCAGTATAACCATCGCAATACGGCGTTGCTCCTCGCAGGCGAGCTCGACGATGACCGACATCGCCGTTGTTCGCCTGCTCCGGTGCGCCTTGTCTTGCTCGGTTTTCCTGTGACAAGAGAAAAAATTGCTTAATTTTTGAAATTGCTATTGACACACGGTACAAAATCGTGTATAATAGTAACGATATTTTGGTTTACCGCGAGGGGAGGGAAATAGAAAATGGCAGAAGTAAAGCTGAAAGAGGGCGAAACCCTTGACAGTGCTTTGCGTCGGTTCAAGCGCCAGTGCGCAAGATCCGGTGTCCTTGCCGAACTTCGCAAGAGAGAGCATTACGAAAAGCCCAGCGTAAAGCGGAAGAAAAAGTCCGAAGCTGCACGTAAGCGCAAGTATAAATAATCATTGCGAACCGAAAGAGCCGCAGGCATTGCCTGCGGCTCTTTCGGTTTGAGACGTTCTTTCGTCATTGCGTGTTCTCCGTTAAGAATAACACGTATATTTCTTTTGATGCATTGCCTTTTTTGTTGATTTGTGCTACAATAAGAATAAAGACGCAAAAGGACGGTGAACGGTATGGAAAACGGCGATAAAACGGTCAGGATCATGTTTGTCTGTCACGGCAACATCTGCCGCAGTCCCATGGCAGAATTCATCAGTCGCAAGCTGGCAATGGAGCAGGGGCTCGCAGATCGCTTGATCTTTTCCTCCTGTGCCACCTCAACCGAGGAGATCTGGAACGGTGTGGGGAATCCTGTTTATCCACCCGCTCGCGCGGAGCTTTTGCGCCACGGCATTGATCCCGCAGGAAAGCGCGCCGTACAGCTGCGAGCCGATGACTATGAGAAATACGATCTGTTTATCGGTATGGATAGCGCCAACATCCGCAATATGTATCGGATCCTGGGCGGTGATCCGAAAAACAAAATCCGTAAGCTGATGGATTACACCTCCCGTGGCGGTGATGTTGCCGACCCTTGGTACAGCGATCGCTTTGATATTGCTTACCGCGATATCGAAGAAGGCTGTGCCGCCCTGCTGAAGGCTCAGCTAAGGGCAGTTAAGTCGAAAACGGTATCGAAAAATGCGGTTTTACCGTATTGATATAAAAACATAAGGAGTAAAAATTATGACATTTTCGGTCAATCATCCCATTCTCTTTGTGCTGGCAGGCATCATCATTGCTGTGGTGCTGGCACAATCGGTCTTTTTCCTGGTGATGGCGTGGCGACGCGGCATCAAAATGGGAATGGACAAGAAAAAGCTGAAGCGTGTGGCGATCAGCGCCGCCGTTTTCACCATCGCCCCTGCCATTGCCATTATCATCAGCGTGGCGACCCTTTCCAAGGATCTGGGCATTCCGCTCCCTTGGTTGCGCCTGAGTGTGGTAGGCTCTCAATCCTATGAGACGATTGCCGCCTCCAACACCATGGAGGCCATGGGGAACAGCCTCGGCTCCGGCGTGGCGTTGAACGCCACCCAGTATGTGACGGTGGCTCTGGTGATGACCATCAGCATCATGGTCGGCATTTGGCTGGTGCCGGTAGTGGCCAAAAAGATGCAGAGTGGTATGATCACCATGGAAAAACGGGATAAGAAATGGGCAGATATCTTCTCGGCCTCCATGTTTGTGGGCATGATCGCCGCCTTTCTCGGCTTCGTGTTCTGCGACGTGTCCTCGGTATTCAGTGGGGACATGACGGGGCTGATCCCTGTGCTGGTTATGCTGGTATCTGCGCTTTGTATGTGCCTGTCGGGGCTTTTGGTCAAGGTGTTCAAGGCAAGATGGATCTCGGACTATGCGTTGCCTGTCAGCTTGGTCCTCGGTATGGCAAGTGCCATTCCGATCACCGCATGGCTTTCTTGAAGGGAGGGGGAGAAATGAATAACGAAATGAATTGCAGTATTGCCACCGGAACGGGTGAAAATTATATGAATTCCGTCCATAGGTGGGGGAGGATATGGAACCTTTCGGTCATGATCATTCTCTTTGCCTTTCCTGTGGCGGTGGGGCTGATCTTCCGGGCCCTGCCCGATCTCAAGGGCTTGGGACTGGGACTGCTTGCCACTGCGCCTATGTATTGGGCGGTGGGTATTGTGGAAACCTTTACGTATATCCCCATGCTTGGCGCGGGTGGCTCTTACCTTTCCTTTGTTACGGGGAATATCTCTAACCTCAAGCTGCCCTGTGCACTCAACGCTTTGGATCAGGCAGGCGTCAAGGGCAATTCGGACGAGGGAGAGGTTCTCTCCACCATTGCCATTGCCGTCTCCAGTATTGTGACCACTCTGATCATTGTGCTGGGTGTGGTCCTGCTCATCCCGTTGCGCCCTCTTTTGGAAAATCCCGTGCTGGATCCGGCCTTTGCTCAGATCCTGCCCGCACTCTTCGGTGCACTTGGCGTGGTGTTTGTCTCCCGCAATTGGAAGATCTCCATTGCCCCCATTGTGCTGATGCTGATCCTCTTTATTTCGATTCCCGCACTCAATTCGGGAACGGTGGGTATTATGGTTCCCGTCAGCGTTATTTTTACGTTGATCGTCAGCCGTATCATGTATAAAAAAGGATGGCTTTGATGATGGAAGTATGGTATATCGTCCTTTCCGCCATAGCGGTGATCCTTGTGGCTTTTGTCGCGATTATTTTGGTACGTACCGCTCTTTTTCGACCGAAAACAAAAAAATCCGTGCCTGATGAGCCCGTTTCCTTTGACGGAGATGCCGCCATCGCTGCCTTGCAACAGCTCATTCGGTGCAAAACCGTTTCCTATTACGATCACACCCTTGAGGATGATGGCGAATTCGAAAAGCTGATCGCTCTTTTGCCCCGGCTTTACCCGGAGGTCTGCCGCATCTGCACCTTGACGCGTCTGCCCGACCGCGGGTTGCTGTTTTGCTGGAAGGGAAAAAAGCACGATGCCCCCTCTGTGATGATGGCTCACTATGATGTTGTTCCTGTAGAGGAATCCAACTGGCAAAAGCCCCCGTTTGAGGGGCTCATCGAGGAGGGTGTTCTCTGGGGGCGCGGCGCTCTTGATACCAAGGTGACCTTCAACGCCGTTCTGTCTGCCGCCAACTCCCTGATCGCGCAAGGCTTTGAGCCCGCCGAGGATATTTATTTTGCCTTTTCGGGGGGCGAGGAGGTCAACGGTGCGGGCGCCGTGCACATTGTGGATTGGTTTGCCGAACGTGGCATTACCCCCGCTCTTGTGGTGGATGAGGGCGGTGCCGTGGTGGAGAAGGTCTTTCCCGGTGTGAAAGAGCCCTGTGGCCTGATCGGTATTGCCGAAAAGGGCATGATGAATCTGACGCTTTCAGTAGAGTCACAGGGTGGGCACGCCTCGGCACCCAAGCCCCATACACCCATCGGCACGCTTTCTGCCGCCGTGTGTGCTGTGGAGAATAGCCCCTTTCCCATGCACGTGACCAAGCCTGCCGCCGAGATGTTCGATACCCTGGGTCGCCATTCCACCTTTCTTTACCGTATGATTTTTGCCAACCTGTGGCTGTTCCGCGGCGTGCTTGATATGATCTGCAAGAAGAGCGGAGGCGAAATGAATGCGCTGATGCGTACCACTGTGGCCTTTACGCAGGCATGCGGCAGTGCGGCACCCAATGTGATCCCGCCCAGTGCATCGGTTACCGCCAATATGCGATTGAATCCACAGGACACCGTTGACAGCGCCCTGGCCCGCATCCGCAAAACGGTGGGAAATGATCGGATCAAATTGACCCTGGGCAGTCATATGAATCCCAGCCCCATCTCCGAAACAGATTGCCCCGCCTTTGATAAGGTGGCGTCTGCGGTGACGGGTACATGGAAGGGATGTATTGTCTCGCCTTATCTCATGGTGCAGTGCTCCGATAGCCGTCATTATGGTAGAATTTCCAATCACGTCTACCGCTTTTCGGCTATGGATCTGACCGCCGAGGAGAGAGCCACCATTCATGGCAACAATGAGCGGGTGCGGTTGGATTGCGCCAAGCGGGCTGTGGAATTCTATATTCGCTTGATGAAGCAATGCTGATTGATCGAAAAAGGGCGCGGGAGACCGCGCCCTTTTGAAGGGAGACTATGAACTATAAAAAAGTTGTAAGGGGAACCTTTCTTGCCCGTCCCAACCGTTTCATTGCCCATGTTCTGGTGGACGGCAAAGAGGAAGTGGTACACGTGAAAAACACGGGACGGTGCAGAGAATTGCTGATACCGGGATGTTGCGTGTATCTTTCCGTAGCCGACAATCCCGAGCGCCGGACAAAGTATGACCTGATTGCTGTGGAAAAGGAGCGGGAGGGAACGCATCCCCTGCTGATCAACATGGATTCTCAGATCCCAAATGATATAGCCGAGGAATTTCTGCGGGCGGGACATCTCTTTCCCGCAGATTCCGTGATTCGCCGTGAGGTGCGCTATGGTAATTCCCGGTTCGACTTTTATTTGGAGAGCGGCACGCGAAAAGCTTTTCTGGAGGTCAAGGGCGTGACTCTGGAGGAGGAGGGGGTCGCACTGTTTCCCGATGCGCCCACCGAGCGGGGGATCAAGCACCTTCGTGAGCTGATCGCTTGCCGTCTTGAGGGCTATGAGGCCTACGTGCTTTTCGTCGTTCAAATGAAGGGCGTTCATCTCTTGCGCCCGAACGACCGCACACACAAAGCCTTTGGCGATACACTGCGTGAAGCGGAACAGGCGGGAGTGCGGATACTGGCTGTGGATTGTCTTGTCACAAGGGATTCGATCATCCCCGATGCGCCGGTACCTGTAAGGCTTTAGCCTTAGTCTCCACGTTGTGGGGACGCACAAAAATGATTGATCCCGTCTTTTCGGCATTGGTCTTGCATATCCTTTGAAAAAAGGAGGATGTGATCCGATGCGCGAAAAATGTTATTTGATCTTACAAACACTTGGAGATAAAGCGGTGCGTGCCGCGGAGGATGCCACTGCCATGCTGGTGGCGGGCAAAAGCCGATTGGATACCGAATTGCGCCGCTTGCGTGACGAGGCGGGAACAGAGCATCTGGCGCTTGCCGAGACGGCATTCGGTGCAGATCTTTCGGTAGGGGAACGGTCGGCGATGATCCGCCTTGGGGTAGAGCTTTCTCAGGTGGTGGAATGCGCACTGGAAACTGCCGTGCTTCTGCGCGGACGCACCGTGCGGGTTTGGGCGTTGTTTGATCGGGTGCGTGTTAGTGCCGCCTTGACCGGTCAGCTGCTTGATGTGATGCGGGAATTGGGGCGGTGCAACAGGCGGCGGTTGCAATCTGCCATGCGGGCGTTTTCCGAGACCTCCGGCCGATTGGCGGCCCTGGAGATGCGGTCACTGGAGGAAGCGGTTGCGGAAAATGAGAGCAATGGCTTTTGGCCTCTTGCATCGGCTCTTGACCGTTGGCATCGCTCTCTTTGTGCGGCGTATGCCTCGGCACTGGGGCTTCTGGGCGGTTGATCTTAGAAAAGGCAGGCATCGGCTATCGGGTTAGGCCGTCAAATACAAACAGAATCGGGCGAGAGTTTCTCTCGCCCGATTCTGTTTACTCAAAGAGAGGAGAGGGCGCCTGCGGTGGACGAGGTATCATGCCTTCGGCGAAAGCCCAATGGGGGAGGTGAAACACGAAATAATAAAAAACAAAACGGATAATCGAAACTTGTCGAAACTAAAATGGAATATTACATAATAAAATTGGAAAATGCAGAAATAAAAATAGAAAATCAAAAAATGATGTCAAATCGAGTTGCTTCTTGAAAACTTTTTGCTATGACTGCTTGTGACAGACTTTGCGCATCCTCCGCGCTATAATAGGATGCGTGAGGTGAGAGTGTGGAACAAACGGTTTACGGCGACATTTTGTTTTTTGTCAATTTTTGCATGGATTTTCAATGCCTGTTTCTCACGGCAAAGCTGTTGCACCGTCCGTTTTCCTTGTGGCGGGGCGCGATCTTTTCGGCATTGGGGGCGCTTTATGCCTGCGCGGCACTTTTTCTGTCAGTGGCGGGGGTATGGGCTTTTTTGGCCGATTGCGCTGTGTGCTTCCTCATGTGTACGGGAACTTTTCTGACCAAAGAGAGCGGCTTTCGCCGCCTGCTTGTACCGTTCGCATTTTATTTCGGTGTCTCCTTTGCCGTCGGTGGTGTCATGAGCGGCATCGCCTCATTGCTGTCACACATCGAAATGCCGCTTGGATCGTCGGGTGGCACGGATGTGTCCTCCGTTACCTTTTTTTTGCTTGCAGGTCTCGGCGGTGGGGCCACGTTTATCTGGGGACGCTTCTGTCAGCGCCGCGCAAAGGGAAGGTGCGCCGATCTGACTCTGAGCCTGGAGGGGAATATACTGCCCGTGCATTGTATGGTGGATACGGCCAATCTCTTGCGCGACCCTGTAAGCGGGCGCCCGGTGGTGCTGCTTGATCTTGACGCGGCCAATGGCTTTTTGCCCGATGAGCTTCTTGCCGTTGCCGAAGCGGGTAATGCCGCCGGCATGGCCGCATTGCCCCATAACATTGCCTGTCGGGTGCGGCTGATTCCTGCCACCACCGCTACGGGCAAGGGACTGCTGTTTGCCATGGCACCGGACAGCGCCCTGCTGGATGCAGGGCGGGGAGAGCGTGAGGTCGAGCTTTTGGTCGCCCCTGTGGCACTGTCGGCTGACACAAAAGAGTTCGGGGGATTGCTGCCCGCCGAGCTGATCACCGAGTGATACGATCAAGGAGGAATACATATGCTTTTTCGTCGCTTTTTCTATTTTCTCATTCGCCTGTTCCGTCGCCCGGGCGGCGTCTATTATATCAACGGTCCCGATGTTCTGCCGGCACCGCTCTCGCGGGAGGAGGAAAGCGAAGCGCTTTCCCGCCTGCCCGAGGATGAATCCGCCCGCGCCACTCTGATTGAGCACAATCTGCGCTTGGTGGTCTACATCGCCCGCCGCTTTGAAAATACCGGCACGGGGCTGGAGGATTTGATCTCCATCGGTACGGTGGGCTTGATCAAGGCCATCAACACCTTCCGCGCCGACAAAAATATCAAATTGGCTACCTACGCCTCCCGCTGTATCGAAAACGAAATTCTGATGTATATACGCAAGCGGAGCAGCCAGCGCGGAGAGGTCTCTATCGATGAGCCGCTGAATGTGGATTGGGACGGAAACGAGCTGTTGCTATCCGATGTATTGGGCAGCGAGGAGGACAGCGTCGGGTTCGAGCTGGAAAAAAGAGAGGAGCGCCGCGTCCTGCGGCAGGCGGTGGAAAATCTGCCGCCCCGTGAGCGGCTGATCATCGAGATGCGCTACGGCTTCAAGGGGGAGCGTGAGCTGACCCAGAAGGAGGTGGCCGATGCCTTGGGCATTTCACAATCTTATATTTCGCGTCTGGAAAAAAAGATCATTGCCGAATTAAAGGGTGAGATCGCGGGTAAAATATAATTATTGAAAGTTTTTTTGAAAAAGCCCTTGCAATCGACGGCAGAATGTGTTATAATCAACTGTAATTTGTAAAAAGCGAGGTGTAAAAACATGAAAGCAGGAATTCATCCGACCTATGAAGACTGCACCATCATCTGCGCATGCGGCAATGTGGTGAAGACCAAGTCTACCAACGGCGGGGAAATGAAGGTTGAAATTTGCTCGAAGTGTCATCCGTTCTTTACCGGCAAGCAGAAGCTTGTTGATGTGGGCGGTCGTGTTGACAAGTTCAACAGAAGACTCCAG
>JAFTNU010000075.1 GCA_017451735.1 Clostridia bacterium | reverse complement strand
TCCTACCGTAATGACATCAGTATAAGTAAAAAGAATTGATTTGTCAAGGGATCCCCCAATTTTTATGATAAAGCTTTTAGCATTTCTTTCTTGACTTTAAAGCAGAAACATGGTACCATAGTGAAAAAGCGACAGCCGATTCGGGCACAGGAAAATTGAAATCAGTCGGAGGATCATAGGTTGGAAAAGAAATTGCTTGCCAGATACCCCCTTGGGAACCCCCACCGCGTGTGGCGGCAGGATAATCTGTTGCTGAACATTGCCAGCGCAGGCCCCATGGGTCTGGAGATCAAGAATGCGTGGACAATGGAAAAGACCAGACGGGCGGTCAAGACCTGCATGGATGCGGGCTTTAACATGATCGGCACCCTTTGGGGGAGCCCCGAGATCGTTACCGAGATTGTCCGAACCGCCGAGCGGCTTGGCGGTAACGTGCTTTATCAGAATCTCAAACGCTTTGGCGGTATGGGACACAAGCATATCTTTTGTGAGAAAAACGACCTGCAGGGCGCGATACGCGATACCGAGTGCTGGAGATCGATCAAGGGCTACTGCCTGTGGGATGAGCCCATTCTGGAGGAGCATCTGCATGAAACCCACTGCATGATCGAGCTTTGCGAAAAGGAGCGCCCCGACGTCCTGCCTTATACCGTTGCCAATCCCAGCTATAACTCCCGTTGCCGCTGGGAGGACGGTGCCTACGCCCCGTATATTGATCGCTTTCTCGATATCATCAACCCCGCCCAGATGTCCTTTGACTACTACCCCATAGGAAGACCCGAGTACGATCCCGCCCTGCAGCTGGATCATTCCACCATGTGGTGCGATCTGGAGACCGTGCGCCGCGCCGCCCAAAAGCACAGCGTGCCCTTCTGGTTCGCCTATCAGGGGCAGCGCTTCCCCTGGCATAAGATATACTACACCTTCCATTT
Organism: Clostridia bacterium; assembly: GCA_017451735.1. Lineage (GTDB taxonomy): Bacteria > Bacillota > Clostridia > Oscillospirales > CAG-272 > Firm-07. The sequence goes on along the minus strand of JAFTNU010000075.1, from coordinate 28,448 downwards.
TGATATGGCCCGCGCCATGGCATACGCCGGCATACTGCACGGCGCCAAGGGGCTGGAGTGCTATACCGAGTTCAACGGCTTTGTCGATCCTGCCACCGGCGGCTGCGGTGCGTTCTATGAAGAGCAAAAGCGGCTGAACGGTGAGCTGCTTGCCCTTGGCAACACCTTGATGGCATTGACCTGCCTGCGGGTGATCCACGACGATACGCTCCTGCCCGAGTGTCCCTATATGGAGGGACTGCGCACCTCCATGGAGGAAAGTGAGCTGCTGGAGGGGGGGCTGACGCCCCGCATCTCGGTCTCCGAGCACAGCGACGCTTACGGTAATCGCTATCTTATGGTGCTCAACCGTGATTATGACCAAACGGCACATCTTGAACTGAAGCTGAAGCAGCCTTCCCGGGTCTATGAGGTCAGCAAAAAGGATGGAGAGCAGCACCTTTGCTATGATGATGCCAAATCTCTGCCGATCCTCCTGCAGCCCGGCGATCTTGCCCTGTATCGCATACAGCCCGCAGACGAGGCGCCCTTTACCGTTGAATATTATCTGGAAAAGGCAAAGGCCGCACCGTCTTGCTAAACCGAATAGGAGAAAAAACAATGATTTTTGCAAGCTACTCAAATTTTCACAAGAAGGTACGGGAAATCGGTTTTGCCGAGGCGGCAAAGCAAACGGCGGCGCTTGGTTTTGATGCGGTGGAGCTGATCCAATCCTCCCATTTTGAAAAGACATATATGAAGACCGCCGCCGATGCCGTTGCCAACAAAAAAATTTTAGATGACTGCGGACTTGGTGTCAGCTGCTATTCGCTCCCGTGCGATGTGCTGCGCGGTGAGCGCGATCGGGTTCTTGAGGATGTTTTTCGCCATATCGAGCTTGCCGCGATCCTCGGCTCTCCCTATTTTCATCACACCCTTGTGCCGGGGCTCCTGCCGCAGCCGGCCACTCCCATCGGCGATCTGCTTTCCGGGCGTCTTGCCGAGATGGGGGAGACCATAGCCAAGCGCTGCAATGCGCTGGGGCTGATCTGCCTGTACGAGCCACAGGGCATGGTGGTCAACGGCGTGGATGCGCTTGTTGCGTGGGTTCGCGAAATGCGTGAGCGCGGCTGCAGGGTGGGCGTTTGCGGTGATCTTGGAAACAGCCTGTTCGTGGATACGCCCCCGACGGAAATATTCAAGGCCCTGTCAAAAGACATCAGGCATGTTCATGTCAAGGATTACTTTTACGGGGAGCAGCCCCTTGCAAACGCATACCGAAGCCGCAACGGCAAATATATTGCCGTTGCTCCCGTTGGGCAGGGTGTGGTCGATTTTGAAGCGTGCTTTGCCTGCATCCCCGATTTTGATGCTGCCGTCAGCATGGAAAACGATGGCCCCGATGAGGAGATCAAAAGGAGCGTGGCATACATCAAAAGCGTTTGGCAAAAGGTCAAGCAGGCCTGAGCTCCGGTGATTGCAACAGCGCCACTCCGGCAAAAACGATCCAACCCCGTAGCTGTCATACGGGGCTCAAGAAGCAAAAGGGACGAGAGTATTTCTCGTCCCTTTTGCTTACTATGTTTTGGTCAACGGCCGATGGCGGCGGGCTGAGGTTCCTCGGCGGCGGGGAGCGTCTCGGCTTTTTTGGCGGTATCATGTGCGTGCTTTCTCAAGAATATCACAAAAAGGGAAAGCGCCGTGATACAGCACAGAACATCGGCAATGGGGGTGGCGGAAACGATACCGAAGATCGGCCACAGACGGTTCAGTACAAACATCAGGGGAATATCCAGAACGCCCTTGCGAAGCAGTGCCAGAACGAGCGATCTGCCTCCGCATCCCGTGGCTTGAAAGAAGGAGATGATGGTGTATGCACAGGCGGAGAAGGGTGCGCCGATGCAAAGGATCTGCAAAAATTTTGCGCCGAAGGTGATGGATTCCGAGGCGTTTTGAATGAAAAGGCCGATCAGCTGAGTGCTGAAGGTCAACGATATGGCCATGCAAAGGATCGAGATCAGCACAGACATACTACCCGACAACAGCACCACCGACCGCATACGCTTGCGGTTGCCGGCGGCAAAGTTGTATCCGATCAGCGGCAGAACGCCTTGGGCCATACCGCGGACGATACAGTGTGCCAGCATGTTGACCTTTTTGGCTACACCGATCCCCGCCTGGGCGGCGATGCCGGCGCTGACCATCAGGTTATCCAGAATGGCATAGGAGATATTTTCGCACAGTGTCATCAGGCAAGCGGGAAGACCGACGCGGACGACATCCAACGGAATACCGTTGCGAAAGATCTTGAGAGAGGGCTTGGCATTCAGACACAAGCGCTTGCGCTTTTTGAAGATCACAACGGTGAAGTAAATAAGAGCTGCCAGATTGGAAAGTGAGGTGGCGATGGCGGCGCCCATAGCCTCATTTCCGGGTGTTAACAGAACAAACATGAAGAGCGGATCAAGAGCGATATTCAAAATACCGCCGATGGCGATGCCCACACTGGCCTGAAGCGAGCACCCCTCCGCACGGATCAGATGTGCCAGCAGGGTATTCATGGCGGTTACGCTACCGCCCATGACCACGGTGATCATTAAATATTGACAGGCATAGCCGTGAATGGCGGGATGACTGCCGCCCAAAAAATTCACAAAAAGATCCATGAGCAGCCAAGCTCCCAGCGAATAAAACAGGGAGGTCAGCAGGCATCCCCACACCGCAAAGGAGGCGGTTTTTTTGGCACGGTCGGTGTCCTTCACGCCCAGCGCGCGTGATATCACGCTGGCACCGCCCACGCCAAACAGGTTGGAGATGGCGGAGAGAAACATGAACGCCGGCATACAGACGGTCACGGCGGTGATCATGGCGTCACTGCCGGTCATGCCCACAAACAGGGTGTCGGCCATATTGTAAATGACCAGAATGATCTGCCCGATGACCGAGGGAACGGCCAGCTCCAATATGGCGCGGGGGACGGAACGCTTTTCAAACAGCTCTTGTTCTTTGGTTAGGTTCTTTGTCATGATTTTATCTCCTGTTTCAGTGATCTTGGTCGGAAGAGAGCGAGTGGCCGATGCTTTGGTAGATGCGCAGGATCTCGTGCAGTACGGCTTCGTTTCGGTCGTTCTTTCGGTAGAACATTCGTATGGTCCGTACCATGCTGAGCCCCAAAAGCGGTACTGTTTTGAACGAGCCTTGCCGCACATCCTTTATGCAGGCTTTCTGTGAGAGGATCGATACACCGTAGTGCTCCGCCACCAGCTTCTTGATGGTGGATATATTGTCCAGCTCCATCATGATCCTGAAGTCGTTGGGTGTCAGTCCCTCTGTTCTGATACCGGCATCAAAAAGGATACGGGTGCCGGAATTTCCCGCACGCATGATCAGATTCTCGTTCTTCAGCTGCTGCAGGGTGATGCCGTTTGCCGTTGCGTACGGACTGTCGTTGGCGATGGCAACCACCAAATGATCGGTATCCAGCACGATAAAGCTGATCTCGTCGGAGGAAAAGTCCTCCTCTGCCACGGCAAAGTCAATGGCGCGGTCGCATAGCATCGCTTCCAATACCCGGCGGTTGCCGCTATGCAGGGTGACCTGCGTTTCCGGATGGTTGGTCTGATAGAGGTCCACCACGTCGGATAGAATGCTTTCCTGCGTGCTGGGTGTGGCACCGATCACAAGATGTTGACAGTCCGATGCGGGATAGGAAAGATCACCGCCCATGCGGCGCTCGATCAAGCGGATGCGGGCTACATATTCCCCCACCAGATCACACTCCTTGGTGGCGATCAGCTTTTTTCCGTCATAAGTAAAAAGCGCGCATCCCAGCTCCTGCTCGATGGAATGGATCTGCCGTGAGACGGCAGAGGGCGTCAGACACAAAACGCATCCTGCCGCCGTGTAGTTGGAAAGCGAGCGGACGACCATCAGCGTTTCATATCTTTGGTCGTAGCGGATGTTGTGCTCTTTTATGTACATGTATCGGATGCCTCCTTTCCGCTTGTGGATGGACATGTGACCGAAATGTCCTCGTCCTCGTCGGGCGGATATTTATGAAGGGAATATAGCCCAAGAGCTGCCTGCATCGGAAAGTGATCAAAGAGATCCTGACGCGCTTCTTTCATTTTATCCCCCCTCCTTCTTGACAGATGTCGCCCGGCGTGGTACAATGACAGTATAAGTCCGGCCGGATATAATGTCAAATTATAATTACGTATATCCGCATAAAATATATTTATAGAGGCGAAAAATGCTCGACACCAAACTATACACGCTCCTACAGATTTATGAGAGCGGAAGCTTTGTCAAAGCGGCACAAAAGCTTTCCATTACCCAGCCCGCAGTCAGTCACCATGTAAAAATGCTGGAGCAGGAACTGAATGTCCGTATTTTTGAGCGGAAAAACGGCTCCTTGATCGTGACCAGGCAGGGGGAAGAGGTCATTAAATGCGCCAAAAAGCTGTTGGGACTATACAATAATTTGCAACAGAATCTCAACGACAGCCGTTCGTTGGTGTCCCATCTGACCATCGGTGTCACCCATACCGCCGAGAGTAATCCCATAGCCGAGGCACTGGCCAAATATTGTGCCACTCAGCAAAACGTGAATGTGAAATTAATTACGAATACTATAAATAATCTTTATATCAAGCTGAAGTCCTATGAGATCGATATTGCGGTGGTGGAGGGCAGAATCCCCGATCCGAATATGCACTATTTGCTTCTGGATACCGACTATCTGGTGCTGGCGGTGTCTGTCAATCACCCCTTTGCCAAACGGAGCATGGTCACCTTGAACGAGTTGAAGAAGGAGCGGCTGATCCTGCGTTTACCCGAATCGGGCACGCGAAATCTGTTCGTTGCGCATCTGGAAAGCAATAATATGAGCATCAAGGATTTCAATGTCATTCTGGAGGTGGATAACATGGCCACCATTAAGGATCTGATCCGCCGCGATTTCGGCGTGTCGATCCTGCCCAAAAGCGTTTGCTTTGATGAACTGAAAAAGAAAAAAATAGCGGTGCTTCCGGTCGAAAACCTGAGCATGATGCGAGAGATCAATATTGCGTATCCGAATGATTTTACGCAGATGGATGTGCTGCAGGATATTGTGACCTCCTACCATGAAACCGTAAAATTGTATAAGTGATCCGTTCCTTTGTCTTGACAAAGGCTTCTTGGATGCTTTATACTGTTGATATAAATAAAAAAGGTAGGGCAATGGCATGAAAAGTACTGCGGGAAACGCATCGGAAAATATGTATGAGCTGCGATACCGTCTGGAAAGCCAAAACGACGGCACCGATATGACCGATCGCATCGAGCAGATGCTTCGTGCGTACGGAACCTGTCTGCTTGGCAGTGGCGTGTATGTGGTCAGCGGGGTCAACATGCCCGATCATTCCACGCTTATGGGCATGGGGGACTGCACCAAGATCATTTTGAAGGAGGACATCTCATCGGGCTACGCCGTCAGAATGGGCTCCTTTTGCTGTGTGAAGAATCTTTCAGTGCTGGGGAGTCGGGCCCCCATCGCTTTGCCCGATACTGTGGGTGAGCGCCATGGCATTCTGTTTGCGGGGACCGCCACCACCAAGGATTGGATGGGGCCGGATCTCAAGCTGAATGCCATCCTCGAAGGGTGCCGGATCAGCGGGTTTACGGGCGGCGGGCTGACCTGCGTGGATACGGGCTATTATGTCCGGGCCTCGCTGACCGCGTCCAACTGCCATATCATCAACTGCGGTGCGGGCATCAACATCTCGCATTTCAGCGAATACCATGAGTTTACCAACATGCTTTGCAGTGAAAATCTCTATGGCTGTATCAACAACGGCGGTAATAACGTGTTTGTGAATTGCGGCTTCAACGCCAACAGGACGGCCTTTGTGATCGATAATGCCGAAGGGCAATCCTGCAATAATTCTCATGGCTCGGCCATCGGCTGCACGTTCAACCATTCGGGCGACAACAAGGGCATCGGCATTATGATCCTGGGGGCGAAAAACGGATATGTTTTCAGCGGATGCCAGATGTTTTATTCCAAAATCATTCTGGAGAACGCGGAGGGGATCACCTTTAACGCCATGAATTTCAGCAAGAATATGGAGATCTCGGTCAAGGGCGGGGGGTTGATCCTGTTTACCGACAGTGTTTTCTCAAAAAGACCGACTTCGGTATCCGTGACGGATAACAGCCTGGTGAAATTTATCAATTGCTTTACCCGAGAGGGCGAGGAGATCAAAGCACAGATGGGAATCTCTTCATAAAATAAGGAAAAGAGCGGATGGGCTCCAAGGGGAGCCCATCCGCCTCTTTTTCTCATTTGGCATCGGACATTAACTCCAAAAACGAGTAAAATACAAAAAATGAGAGTAAAAAAGTAAAGAATGTTGTTTTTTACTCTTGACAAGGAAATTTCTTTGGGAGTATAATTGATGTAAGTTAGTTGATTGGTAAAAATCGGCTCAAAAACGGAAAAGGAAGCGATGCTATGTTCAAGAAAAAAGCAAAAATGACCCCCGAGGAGCAAAAGGCCGCACGCAACGAGCGGATCTCGAAGGTAGTTGAAGAATTGCGCAAGCAGATCATCACCGTCAAACGAAAGAAGGAGGCGGTGCTGGGCATGCTGATGGATGCCAGAGCCAAGAACAATGCCGCCGGTGAACAGCAGGCGCGCGGTGCACTGCGCCAGTGGATCGCTACCGAAAAGCGAACCGAAAATATGCTCATGACTCTGGAGCTTGCCATCCTGACCAGTGACCTGAGCGAGTTGAATCACAGCTTTATGGTTTGCATCGGCGAATTGTCGGATGTGGTATCCGAATCGGGTAAAAAGACCGATGTGAAAAAGACCGAGGACAAATACCTCAAGGCTCTCTATGCCTCCGAGAAGCAGAAGGAGGATGTGGACCGCATGCTGGATATCGGCAAATATGCCGAGGTAGCGGCTACGGGGAGCGATCAGAATATGGAATTCGATGATGAGATCGATTCTATGGTAGCCAATGCCGAGCATATGGGAATGCGCCCCAACCGACAGCAGTTTTGAGAGCGGAGGATGAATCATGTCATATCGTGATTTTAAAAAGCAGATCCAGAAGCGAAAGGAGCAGGAGGAGACGCTGCGTGCCATCAACGGGGCGCTGAACTCCTGGAAAAAGAAGAGAGACACCTATGCGCAGACCGCCAAGGAGTGTCTCAAGCGGGGGGATCAGTCTCAGTACCGTACCACGGTGTCCCTGCTCAAAAACGCCATGTTCCATCTAGCCCGCACCGAGGACATGCTGACCAACTTCAACATGGCAAGGGATATGTGCGAGGCCCAACAGCTGAACAAGCAGTACCTGGGCTGGTTCGATTCGATGATGAAGGATCTGAACAAGACCTGCAAGAGCATCAGCGCCGACACCAGCGGGAAGCTCTTTATGAAGGCGGTCAGCCGACAGACCGATGTTTCCGAGAAGATGCGGGAGATGTTTCGCGCCAATGACGTGGCCTTTGCCTGCAGTGTGAACGCCCTTTCCGATATCGACGACGACGACGTGCGGGAGGTGCTGCAGGTCGAAATGGGACAGGAGGAGATCGGTATTGACAGCTCTCTTGCCGACCTGGAAAAGGAGTTTCTCGGAGAGGTGGCGGAGAGTGCCGCCGAGGGACAGCGCATGGCCGAGGGAGGACCCGCGGAGCGGAAAAGTGAGGAGAGCCGTCGGCCCTTCTCCCGAGAAGAAAAGAGGGAGCCCGCTCCTACCCGACCGGAGCGCCCCGAGACCCCGAATGCAGGTCCTGCCCCCAGGGCAGAGGAGGGTACCAAGCCCGAAAAAGAAACAACTCCCGAGGATCTGATCTTAGAGGGAGGGAATGACAGCTTTGAATTCAATTGGGACGATCTGCCCAATGTGAAGTTTGACGATATCGCAGGCCTTGACAAGGTCAAGGAGGCGGTCAAGATCAAGGTGCTGTTGCCCTTACAGCATCCCGAGGCCTTTGAGGGATATGAAAAGAAGGGAGGCGACGGCCTTTGCCTGTACGGCCCTCCCGGCACGGGCAAGACCATGATCGCCGCGGCCATTGCCAGCGAGATCGGGGCCAAGTTCTGCTCGGTCAAGCCCTCCGATCTGTTGCAGACGGGCGTGGGCAATTCCGAAAAGGCCATCCGCACCCTGTTTGCCGAGGCACGCAGATTCCCCTGTGCGGTGATCTATTTTGACGAGATGGATTCTCTTACCCCCAAGGTGACCCGCGCCACCCACGCCAAGCAGATGCGCTCGGAGTTCCTGTCGCAGCTGCAGGGCATTGACAGCTATAAGGGAAACAACGACAATATTCTGTTTTTGGTGGCGGCCACCAATAAGCCCTGGGATATCGACAGTGCTTTTCTGCGTCCCGGCCGCTTCGGCACCAAGATCTATGTGGGTCTGCCCGATGCCGACGCCCGTGCTTATATCATCAATAAACGTCTGGATAAGATCCGCAAGCGCGGTATCGTCTCGGTCAGTGACGAGATCGATGTGCCCGCCATTGTGGAGGCCACCAACGGATATAACTGCTCCGATATTTCGGGCCTGATGAACCGTATCGAGGAGATCTCGGTTCTGCGCGGGGTAAAGACAGGGTCTAAGGTGATCCTGCCCGATGATGTGACCGCCGCATTGCAGGATGTCCGTTCCTCGGTTCAGAGCGAGGATATCCAGCGCCTGAAGGCCTGGAGAGATGAAAACGACAACTGACCGTTGACACGGGAACGGAGAGAAGAACATGAGCTTTTCGAAAGATTACTTATACAGTCGCTTTGAAGACAGCTATAACAAAGGACTGAAGGCCAAATCCATGGGGGATATGGCCGAGGCCAAGCGTTGCCTTGGAGAGGCGGCCTCCTATATGGAGATGCTGGCCCGCACCTCCTCGGGGGAGGATAAGGCCGAGCGGATGAATCGCGCCGCCCGCTTGCGGGCGGTGGCACAGGCCATCAAGGTGCCCGAGCGGCGCGGTGCGCCCGCCGCGGGCGGAAATACCTACGGAGCTCCCACCTATAACAATACCCCCGCATATGATACGGGGACTGCCGGCGACGGAGGGGCGGTAGAGGAGGATATGCAGGCATACTTTTCCTTCTTTGGCGCCGATGAGCTGGAATTCGGCTTTGAGGGAGTCATCGGTCTGGACAGCGCCAAGCATGCCGTGACCGAATATGTGATCAACCCCATCCGCTACCCGGAGGCCTATCACTATCAGTTTGCCGATAATAAGGCGGTATTGCTGGAGGGCCCTCCCGGTACCGGTAAGACCACCTTTGCAAAGGCCGTGGCCAAGGAGGTGTCTCAGCCCTTTGTGCTGGTCAATGTGGCGGCTCTGGTCAACTGCTATGTGGGCGAAACGGGTAAGAATATTGACAAGGTGTTTGCCTGGCTGCGCCGATATACCGAGGAGAACCGTTGCGGCATCACTGTTTTCTTTGACGAGCTGGATGAGATCGCCAAGCGGCGTGACGGTGACGACAAGGCCTCGGCCTCGGCGGTGCCCGCTCTGCTGCGCAATATGGACGGTGTCAAGCGGAACAAGGGATTTTTGATCCTGGCCAACACCAACTGCCCCGAAATGCTGGATGCGGGTATTCTGGATCGCTTCCGTAAGCGTATCCACATTCCCTTGCCCGATGAGGGGATGCGGCGGCACTTTTTCAAAAGCAAGCTTTCCGAGGTGGAGCCCGAGTTCCTGGAAAAATTGGATCTGGATGCCTTTGCGGCGGCCTCCGAGGGACTCAGCGGCCGCTCGATCACCTATATCTGCGATGATTTCAAATACGCTCTGTCCGCCGTTCAGGCCGGCATCCGCCGGGAGGATGATCTGAGCGCCGTGATGATCGGGCTGATAGAGGAGAGCAAACGAAGCTGTTAAGGCAAGCGGGGTGGGGTGCCCCTGCCCGGCTGCATGAATGAAGAGAGGTAAGATAATGGGAAGTGAAATGGATAGGAAAAAAGAAGCTTCCTCCATGTCGATTAAATTAAAAAAGCTGCGTGTGGAGTACGGACTGACCCAGGCACGGGTAGCACAGAGCCTGGGGATCTCCCAACAGCGATACAGCAAGCTGGAAAACAATGACGTGAGTATGGATAGCGAAATGCTGAAAAGGATCTGCGAGCTTTACGGCGTTTCGGCCGATTATCTGCTCGGGCTCAACCGTGCCACGCCCATGACAGACGCGATCCACAGCAGCTATATGCGTTCGCAAAAGGATATCGATACCATTGTGGCTAAGGTGGTATCGATCGTAAAAGATCATAATTGAAAGGCGGCGAAAAAGTGAAAATATGCACAGCGTGCGGCAATACCGCGGGAAATGAGGCTTTTTGCCCCATGTGCGGGGCAAAGATCGACGACCGTGAGATCAATACCGCTCAGAAGGACTCGATCTTTTTGAAATATGCCGATTTCCTTGACAATGAGATGCTGTATCGGATCGCTTGCGCAAAGTCAAGCGGACTGATCAGGGCGGCGGTCCCGGGAGAGGCGGCAGAGATCTTCCGCCTGCTGGCATTCCGCGGGCACACCGAGAGCATGTACCGCTATGCGGAGATCTGTCTTTCTGCCGATCCGCCGGATAAGGAAACGGCCTATCAGTGGATGAAGATCGCCGCGGATGCAGGTCATGCGGCCAGCAAGAACCATCTGAAAAACGAAAATATCCCTTACGAGGAGCCCAAGACGCCGCCTGCGGCGGGGGCACCTGCCGTGTCTGCTCCCGGCGACTTCGAATCTCTGGTAGCGGATGCTTTGCCCGCCGTGATGAAGCTGACGGTGATGAAAACCGAGAACGGACAGCGGATGGCAAGCCTTGGCTCGGCCTTTGCGGTGGAGGGCGGCTATGTGATCACCAACGCCCATGTGGTGGGGGAGGATCCCGAATGTGTGGTGGCCACCTTTGAGCCCAATGTGGACGAGTGCCGCTATAACCTGCTGCCCCTGCGCATCAACCCCAGACTGGATGTGGCCATTCTCAAATTTACCGGTCTTGCGGCCAAGAAAATGGAGGAGCGCAGACAGCTTTCCCTGCGGATGGATCGGGTGGAGTACGGCGAGCGGGTCTATACCATAGGCAATCCCTTGGGGCTGGGACTCAGCGTCAGCCAGGGCGTGGTCTCCTGTCCCGACCGTGAGGCCCAGTATCCCCCGGATGCCCAAACGGTCATTCAGACCGACATCACCATCAATCACGGCAACTCCGGCGGTGCACTGCTGGATGCCGCCAATCGGGTGATCGGCATGGTCACCTTTATCCCCGGCGATAGCGAAGGCGGCATCGGAATGTGCCTGCCCGCCAAGTACATCGTAGACGAACTGAATCAACTTCAAACAAAATAAATGGCAGAGGAGAATAAAGAACTATGGGATTCAAGAGCAGTAAAGAGGTTACCGTCAGCAGAAACGATCAATACGTCATGTGGAGGGTAGACATCTCCGATGTGGCCTACAACGCCACCTTGAATGTAGAGACCGGATTGATGGGTATGTACATCGTGAACGGACAGTTGCGGTCCATGAACCCCGCGGGCCGCAGCATGATCAACCCCAAGAGCGAGAAAAAAGAGGGAAACAAGCAGGAGCTGATCGGTGTATCGATGGATAAGACCTTCGATATCCCCTGTGGCGGCGGCCAGGTGCCCTTCAAGGATTGGGAGTATGACCTGGAGGACGTGGTGGGTGCTCACGGCGAGTGCCGCCTGCGCATTCTCCAGCCCTGGGTGCTCTATACCACCCTGGGCAAGGCCGATCTGACGGCAGAGGATCTGGAGGAGTATGTGCGCCCCAAGCTGGTGGAGCTGCTCCGCACCGAGCTGGCGGTCGTTCTGCAGCAGCTGGATTACCTGACCGTTACCACCCAGCTTTCCCGTATTTCCGAGGTGCTGACCGAGAAGTTTGCCGCACCCCTGGAGACCATGGGACTTCATGTGGAGGAGTTCTCGTTGAAGAAGATCCATTTCAGCGAGGATTACGAAAACGCCCGCCGTGCCGTGATCGAGCAGGGTAAGCAGAAAAAGCAGCGCAAGGAGGAGCAGCGTGAGGAGGCCCGCAAGCAGCGTGCCGAGCTGGATGTGCTCCGCGAGCTCTCCGATATGTCTGCCAAAGCCGCGCAGGCAGGGCAGAGCAACGCGCCTGCCCCCAATGCAGGCAATTTCTGCCCCGGTTGCGGCAGAACCATCGAGGGCAAGATGCTCTTTTGCCCCTCTTGCGGCAAAAAGCTTTCTTAATCTATCGGGAGGAATATAGAAATGGGATTATTCGGAAATAAGCAACAGAAGCTCAAGGATTCGAACAATGCGGCCAAGCAGCAGACGCTGACGCAGATCCTGACCATGTCGGCCAATTGCCGCAATCCGCAGATCTCTGCGGCGCTCAATGATATCAAGCGGGAGCTGGAATCCCAGGGCACCAGCGAGACCAAGGAGGGGTTGGCACTGCTCAGCCAGACCATGACGGCGCTCAATGAGGCAAACAAGTACATCATCCGCGGTGAGGTGGCACCCGCCGCCAACCGCCTGGACCTGGTCAAGAAACTGTTGGCCGAGCGCCGTTCGCACTGCACCATGGGTGGTACGCTGACCAAGAAGGATCAGAAGAAGGCGGATAAGGCCGAAAAGATGATGAAGAAGTATCAGGGCAAAGGCATGGAGATCGAGGAGGATCGCTCCGCTCAGCTGGAATTGGAGCTTGCCAAATTGACCGCGGATAAGGAGCAAATCGAGAAAACGCTGATCCATCTGAAGGAGCGCCTGACCCGCAACCCCAACGATATCGAGGCCAGAAATCTGTGGGCACCCAATGAGAGCAAGTATAACATTACATTGCAAAAGATCAATCAGCTCTCGCTGGCGCTGAACAAGGAGACCACCCGTGCCGGAACGAAGGGGCTGATCGATCAGGGCATCGAGCTGGAGGCCGGTGTGACCGTCAGCGATGACGAAAATCAGGCAAATATGGATAAGCTGGCTCAGATGCAGGCCAAGTCCGCACAGGATGCGGCCGAGCTCCAGGCACAGCAGCAGATGATGTACGGCAACGGCGCGAGAATGAGCTCGCCTGCCGACAGTCCTCTTTTCCAGAGCATCGGTACCGGCGCCGCTATGGGCGGTGTGGAAAACGGCTCGCTTTTCCAAAGCATCGGCAACAATAACGCCGCACCCGGCTACGGCTCCATGAGCTCTACCGGCTATGGCGCACCCGCCACCGGCGGATACAGTGCGCCCACAACCAATTACAGTGCCGCCACCACCAATTACGGTACGTCCCCCTCCGGCGGTAGCTTTAACCGCGGCGAGGCCGCCCGCCATATGAGCGAGATCCGCCAGGCTCAGTCCGACCTGCAAAAGGCCTTGGAGGATTGCAATGACAGTATGGATGACGCCAACGAGGATCTGCTTGAGCTGAATGCTCAGCTCAAGCCTCTTCTGCTCCGTCGCCGTGAGGCATCCCCCTCCGAGTGTCTGGTGCTGGACGGTCAGATCGACCAGCTGAATGTGAAGCGTAACGGCGTACAGCATAAGATCCAGCGGTACAGAAACCGCATGGCCCAGCTCAGCGAGCGTCTGCAGCTTTTGGAAAAGCTGGAGCTGCAGGAGGATATGGTCATGACCGATGCCCAGCTCAATCAGCGCACCGGCGGCAAATTCTCCGATTTCGGTGCCATTGCCACCTACCTCAAGGAGGCCATTGCCAAGAGCAATGAGAGCCTGGAGGAGATCGGTATGGCCAATGCCGTGGTAGACAGCGAGCAGGTCAACACCAACAGCTTTTCGGGCTCCAACCCCGTTTACAGCGAGATGACCGGTACCAAGGACGAGGACAGATACAAGGCACTGGAGATGGATCTGGGCCTTGCCACCAATTGACAGCACGGGGGACCGAGCATGGAAGATTATTTGATCATGTCGGCCCGCATCGCGGCAGAGCGTGCAGAGCGCGAGGCCGCATGCGGCATGGCCTCGGCCGCCCAGTTCTATCGGGCGGCGGCGAACAACTACCGCAAGGCGGCACAGAAATTTCCCAACCGCAATGCCGAATTTATGGCATTGGCCGCCGAAAATGACGAGAAGGCACAGAATGTGAGCACTGCCCCCCGGAGCAATACCTCCCGGACCGACGGCTCGGCGGCGGGCCCCGCCAACAATGGTGCAAATTCCCCCCGCACGCCCGTGCAGAACGGCGGTGCCGCCGCTCCCAAGAAGGAGAAGGAGGCCGTTACCGAAAAAAAGACCGAAAAGATGACGGTGGAGGAGGCCATGGCCGAGCTCAACAGCCTGATCGGTCTTGACGGCGTGAAGAGCAAGGTTGCCTCCTGGGTGTCTCTGATCCGCACCATGAAGGCCCGCGAGGATGCGGGGCTCCCCGTGCCAAAGGGCTTCTCTTACCATCTGGTCTTTTCGGGCAATCCCGGTACCGGTAAGACCACCGTGGCCCGTCTGATGGCGCAGATCTATCATGCGCTCGGGATCCTGGGCGAGGGACATCTGGTGGAGGTGGGCCGTAACGATCTGGTTGCGGGCTATGTGGGTCAGACCGCCATCAAGACCCAGGAGGTCATTGACAAGGCGCTTGGGGGTGTGCTGTTTATCGACGAGGCTTATACTTTGAACGGCGGGGGGCAGAACGACTTCGGTCAGGAGGCCATCGACACCCTGCTCAAGGCCATGGAGGACCATCGCGACGACCTGGTGGTCATCGTGGCGGGCTATACCGACCGCATGGAGACCTTCCTCAAATCCAATGAGGGTCTGCGCTCCCGCTTCAGCATTTCCGAGGATGGGGGCGGAAACTCCAACCTGGTGATCTTCGAGGATTATTCGGGCGAGGATCTGTACCGTATTTTCGAGCGCTTCTGCAAGAAGGACCGCTATGTGTTGGATGCGGATGCCGAGCGCATTCTGCGGGAGCATATGCAGGAGCTGTATGCACACCGCGACAACTGCTTTGGCAACGCCCGCGAGGCCCGCAATATGTATCAGGGCACCGTGACCAACCAGGCCATCCGCCTGGACCGCACCGGTGAGACCGGTCGGGATGCCATGATGCTGATCAAGGCAGAGGATCTGCCCTTCAAGCACTGATTTTTGAACAAAAGGAGAATTCCTATGCGTTGCAAATCTTGTGGCGGCGAATGCACCGCCGTATCCCCAACCCTTTACAGGTGCCGCTATTGCGGAGATGAGGTGACGGTTGACGCCGCTTCCGTACAGGCTCCCGTGCCTGAGGCTCCTGCGCCCGCGGAGGCTTCCGGTGTTTCGGTGTACAACAAAAACATCAACGGTATTCTGGAGCTGACCTGGCAGGAGGCCTTTATCATTCATTTCGGCTCGGGCTATCTGATCGACGATAAGGGCACTGCCGTCACCAACACGCATGTGGTGGTAGACGGTAAGAAAAAGGCCGTCAAGAACCTGGTCGCTACGGTCAACGGCGAAAAGGTCAGAGCGTCCGTTGAGGTCCTTGGCGACGACAACGGCGGACTGGGCAAGGGCGTGGATCTGGCACTGGTCCGACTGGAGCGGGTACCCAAGGGAGTGACTCCCTTGGAGTTTGAGGATTTTGAAAATGTTAAGATCGGTGAAAAGGTCTATATCATCGGTAATTCCGAGGGGGAGGGGACCTGCATCACCGAGGGGATCGTCAGCGACCGTCTGCGTCCCGTAAACGGCAAGCAGCTGCTGATGACCGACTGCGCCGTGAATCCCGGCAACTCCGGCGGCCCCGTGTTCAACGAGAAGGGAAAGGTGATCGGGACCGTGGTTTCCTACAGACCCGATGCCAAGGGGATGAACTATGTGATCCCCTCGGACACCGTGCAGAAATTTTTGAAAAAATACATGAAATGACGGATGCCGAAGGCACCGACGACGCCCCGCGGGCGCTCGTCGGTGCCTTTTACATTTCTTTAACAAAACACTTTCAAAACAATTACCTCATTTTAGTGTTTCGCAAACAAGCGAGGGGTATAATGGTGGCACAACAGAAAACACGGAGGAATACAGCATGAACGCAATCGAAGCAAAAAATGTTGAGCATATTCGCAATCAATATACCGCAAAGGAGACCACCAAGCTTGACGAGCTCCGCGCTCTGGATCGGCAGGTCAAGCGC
Source organism: Clostridia bacterium (assembly GCA_017451735.1). Classification (GTDB taxonomy): domain Bacteria; phylum Bacillota; class Clostridia; order Oscillospirales; family CAG-272; genus Firm-07. Next base: position 12,335 of record JAFTNU010000075.1, on the reverse strand, counting down.
CCCGTTACCGTCTTTTCCTATATTTTCGGTACGATCGGTTCTCTGGTTCTCGGCACGGGTATGTGCCTTGCCATGAAGGTCATCGGAGATATGATGACCGTGGGTATCGCCGTCGGCCTTGCGGGCATCGTGCTTTGCGGCCTGACCTATCCCATTTATAAAGGGATCCTCAAGGCAAGAAAAAAGAAATATGCCGAAAAGATCCTGGCACTCAGCGACAGCATTCTGAATCAGTAACCCCTGTTATCATTTTAAAATAAATCACACCAAAGGAGATTTTTATCATGGGAATCAAAAGCTTTTTTAAACATGCATTCGGCGATATGAAAAAGAGCGCCAAGGCACAGCACGAGGTCGATAAGGCAAATTTCGCCGCTGTCAAGGCAGAATCCAAGGCCAACTGGGAGGAGGCCAAAATGTCTCCCTCTGCCCGCCAGGCGCTGATGCAGAAGGAGCGGGACGCGGCCATCGCCGCCGCCAACAAGCGTCAGACCGAGGCGCAGGAGCGCATCGACTATGCACAGTCCTTTCGGAAATAAGCGTATATCGATCATATAAAATACAAATACTGTTTTAAGGAGAATTTGATCATGGGATTTTTCAAAAAAGCATTCGGTGATATGAAGAAGAGCGCCAAGGCACAGCACGAGGTGGACAAGGCGAATTTCGATGCCGTTAAGGCAGAATCCAAGGCCAACTGGGAAGAGGCCAAGGCTATGGGCAGACCCGAGAGCCGGGAGGCATTGATGCAAAGGGAGCGGGATGAGGCCATCGCCGCCGCCAACAAAAGAACCGCCGAGGCGCAGGAGCGCATCGACGCCGCCAAGAACAGCAAGTAAAAGAGAAAAAGCGAGTGCCCCGCGGGGCGCACTCGCTTTTCGGCTTTTGAAAGAGAGGGATGCAGATGAAAAAGACGATGAAATACTATGTGAATGGTAAGGAAGTGGAAAAGGTAGTCAATTACATTCCGGTGAGGTATATCATCGCCGTGATGATCACCCTGCTTGAGGTGCTGGCGATCATCGGTATCGTGGTGGCACTGTGCTATTTTGTGCCTTATTTTTATCTGGCCGCCGGACTGACGCAGGTTTTCTGCGTGATCAAGATCATTGCCTCGGATGACAATCCCGACTATAAAATTCCGTGGCTGTTGTTTGTGCTGATATTGCCCATCGCGGGCTTTATGCTCTATTTTATTTTTTACTCGCGCAAATTGCAGAAAAGGTTTGTCAAACGCTTGGAGGAGCTGCACGAGCATCGCTACCGGCGGGAGGACACCGCAGCCTTTGAAGCCTTGGAGCAGGAGAGCGCCACCGTCGCCGCCGATGCGCGGATGCTTTGCAATATCAGTCGAACGCACCTGTTTACCGACACCAAGCAGACCTATTTTCCGTTGGGAGAGGATATGCATCGGCAAATGCTTGTTGATCTGGAGAGGGCGGAAAAATTCATTTTTCTGGAATATTTCATTATCGAGGAGGGAAGGTTCTGGAGCTCGATTCTGGATATTTTAAAGAAAAAGGCGGCAGACGGGGTGGAAATCCGCGTGGTTTATGACGATATCGGCTGTATGTCCACCCTGCCCGGAGATTATGCCAAGGTCTTGCGCTCCCATGGAATTCAGGCAACACCCTTCTCCCGCCTGCGGGGCAATGCAGACAGTGAGTTCAATAACCGCTCTCACCGCAAGATCCTGGTGATTGACGGCCATATCGGCTATACGGGCGGTGTCAATATTGCCGACGAGTATATCAACGAGGTGGAGCGCTTCGGCCACTGGAAGGATGTGGGCGTCCGCCTGGAGGGCGAGGCCGTTCATGAGCTGACCCAGCTCTTTTTGATCGATTACGGTATCAACGTCAAGAGATTTGTCCCTCCGAAGGCAGAGTATTTTCCCGCTTGCCCCATGGGCGGTACGGGCGGATATCTCATTCCGTTCGGCGACGGCCCTCGGCCGATGTACGAGCGGCGGGTGGGGAAGAGTGTGATCCAGAATATGCTGGCCTGTGCCACCAAATACGCTTGGATCACCACGCCCTATCTGATCATCGACAACGATCTTTGCCTGAGTCTGGAAAACGCCGCTCTGCGGGGGGTGGATGTGAGGGTCATTGTGCCGCACATTCCCGATAAAAGGATGGTTTTTGCCATGACCCGCAGCTTTTATCCCCGACTGATGGCGGCGGGCGTGCAGATCTACGAATACGAGCCCGGCTTTGTGCATGCCAAAAGCTATCTGGTGGACGATGATTATGCTATGGTGGGTACCATCAATCTGGATTATCGCAGTCTGGTGCATCATTTCGAGAACGGCGTGTGGATGTATCGGTGCCAATGCATCGGCGATCTGAAGGCCGATATGGAGCAGACGCTTGCCAAAAGCATTCGGGTGGAGCAGAGCATGATCAAGGTCAATCTGTTTCAGCGCGCCCTGCGCTCGGTCATCCGTATTTTCGCCCCCTTGCTGTGATTCCCAAGGCGTGCGGCTTTTGGCTGCGGCTTGTCACAGGATCAGTCCGTGTAGTCCCCGGGGCGCTTGCCCGTCACCTTGAAAAAAGCCTTATAAAAGTTGGAGGAGCTGGAGAAGCCGCATTTTTCGGCGATCTCCAGCTTGTTCATATCGGTGTGCTTCAGCATTTCAACCGCCTTTTCCACCCGCTTGATGGTGATATAGCCCCAAGGCGAGATGCCGTTGAATTTTTTGAACACCGACGAGAAATAAGTGGGCGTCATGCAGGCCACATCGGCGATCTCCCTTAAGGTGATCTGCTCCTCCAGATGGCGGTCGATAAAGAGCATGGCGTCCTTTAATTTTTCGGCCGTGGAGAAGTTTTTTAACCACGTGTCGTCCTTTTGCGTGCAATCGTATGCTCGCAGAATGTGAATCAGGGCGGCGTAAAGCAGAGATCTGACCTGTACCCGATATCCGGGGCGCCTCTTTGCCATTTCCTCCTCTGCGGATAAGATCAGCCGTCGCAGCTCCTGATCGGTGCCGGCAAAGCGGTTGCTGAAATTCTTGTTACGGGCGGCAAACAGAGCCAACAGCTCGATGTTTTCGGAGCGTTCCCAGAGGATGCGCGGCTCAAAGTGGATGTTGAGCAGATTCAGCTCCTCATGGATCTCGGTGATGCAGTGGGCCTCGTCACTGCCAAAAAGAAACATATCTCCGGGGCAGAACGAAAGCTCCTTTCCGTGAACGGCGTACACCCCTCGCCCCGCAAGGAACAGGGAAAGCTCGCATTCGGTGTGGTGATGCTCGTTATAGGCCCGCTTGCCGGGGCGGACGCCGGAATGAAAGGTCTTGATCACAATGTTTCCGTTATCATCCCGCAGATCGTGCTCATCAAATCTCATGACGTTTCCTTTTCGTAAAATAGTGGATAAATTCCGTAGAATAGTGGTGGCGCACTCCGCTTGCTTTTGCTACAATGAAATCATACCACACAACCTGTGTAAAGTCAAGGAGGCAGAAGTGAACAAGTCGATCAAAGACATGATCTCGGAAAATATCAACGTGTGCTCGGATCCGTCGCAACTGAAAATAACGGATATCAGAGTCGCCAACATCAACGGGGCGCCCAAGCATTGCCCCTTGATTAAAATTTACACCAATCAGGGGCTTGTGGGCTACGGCGAGGTGCGCGACGCCTCCAGCGCCACCTATGCCCTGATGCTCAAATCCCGTCTGCTTGGTGAGAATCCCTGCAACGTGGATAAGCTGTTCAGAAGGATCAGGCAGTTTGGCGGACATTCCCGACAGGGGGGCGGTGTCAGCGGCATCGAGATCGCTCTGTGGGATCTGGCGGGCAAGGCCTGGGGCGTGCCGCTCTGGCAGATGCTGGGCGGTAAATTCCGCGATAAGGTGCGGATGTACTGCGATACCGACGTGGACGGTAAGCATACGGGCACCGATATGGGGCACGCCCTCAAAAAGCGTATAGAGCAGGGCTTTACCTTTCTCAAAATGGATCTGGGCATCGAGCTGATGCTGGATGAGCCGGGTTGTCTCAATGCGCCGATCGGCTTTTTGGAGGATATCAAGAAATATTCCATGAAGGCGATCAACCATCAGTCGGGATCCATCGACCGCGACCTGATGCTGGGCAAAAACTATGAGGTGTTTACCATCCCCCATCACGCCACGGGCATTCACCTGACCGAGCGCGGCATGGACTATCTGGAGAATTACGTGCGGGAGGTCCGCGAGGTGATCGGCTACGAGGTGCCGTTGGCCATTGACCATCTGGGGCATATCGCCATCGAGGATTGTATCCGCTTTGCCCGCCGCCTGGAGAAATACAACATCGCCTGGATGGAGGATGTGGCCCCCTGGCACTATACCCGGCACTATGAGAAGATCGCCTCCTCCTGCAACGTGCCCATCTACACGGGTGAGGATATCTTCCTTGCCGAGAATTTTGAGCCCTTGATGGCCTGCGGCGGCGTCTCGGTGGTGCACCCCGACATTCTGACCGTGGGCGGCGCCCTGGAGATGAAAAAGTTAGGTGATCTGTGCGAAAAGCACGGCGTGGCCATGGCCATCCACATGGCGGAAAGTCCTATCGCCTGCATGGCGGCCATCCATGCGGCAGCGGCAATCAAGAATGTGCTGGCGGTGGAGTTCCACTCGGTGGATGTGCCCTGGTGGAACGACCTTGCCATCGGCATCGATAATCCCATTTTCCACGATGGCTTTGTGAATGTGCCGAATAAGCCCGGACTTGGCATCGATGCCCTTAACGAGGAGCTGATCGCAGAGCATATCCATAAGGATTATCCCGGTCAATGGGAGCCCACCGACGAATGGAACAAGGAATGGGCCAACGACAGAGAATGGAGCTGAGGAGGGAAGGATCATGAACGAAAGAAGAAAAATTCTGGAGCTGTTTGAGGAAAACAAGACCTACATGGAGGATCGCATCCAAAACGGTATCGAGCAGCATCGCAAGGGGTACGCCGACATTTTTATCAAGGATGCAAACGGGGAGGCGGTGACCGATGCCGTGATCACCGTCAGACAAAAGAGCCATGCATTCAAGTTCGGTGCCAATCTCTTTATGCTGGACGAGCTGGAGACCCCGGAGAAGAACGAGCAATATAAAAAGATCTTTGCCGAGACCTTTAATATGGCCACACTGCCCTTTTATTGGGATGCCACCGAGCCCGAGCCCGGAAAGACCCGCTACCAAAAGGATGCTCCAAAGCTTTATCGCCGTCCTGCCATTGATCTTTGTATCGAATTTTGTCAAGAGCACGGTATCGAGCCCCGCGAGCACGCCTTGGCCTATGATCATTTCTTTCCCGAATGGCTTTACGGTGCCTCGACCCCCGAGGTCAAGCACGCGCTGGAAAAGCGCTATCGGGAGATCTCGGAACGGTATGCAGACAAGATCCATACCATCGAGGTGACCAACGAGATGGACTGGGGCATCGGGAAGGGCAGAACCTCCTTCTATGAGGAGGAGGACTATGTGGAGTTCTGCTTCAAGCTGGCACAGAAGTATTTTCCCGCCAATCAGCTGGTGATCAACGAGCACACCAAGCTCTGCTGGGAGGATAAGTCCCGCCCCAGCGACAAGTATTTTTCCTATATCAAGGCGGCCATGCTCAGTGGGGCCCGCATCGACGCCATCGGCTTTCAATATCATCAATTCCACAAGCGCGAGGATGAGTACGAAAAGACCCGCGTAACCTACGATCCCGTACAGCTTTATAAGCACATGGATATGTACGCAAAATTCGGTAAGCCGTTGCAGGTCACCGAGGTGACGATCCCCGCCTATTCCTGGGAGCCTGAGGACGAGGAGATCCAGGCAGAGATCATCAAATGGCTCTATTCCATTTGGTTCTCGCACGAGAAGATGGAGCAGATCATTTACTGGAATCTGGTGGACGGCTATGCGCATGTGAAGAGCAACGGGGCCGAGGTCAGAGCCTCTCAGGGTAATATGACCTTGGGGGAGAACTACTATTACGGTGGCTTGCTGCGCTTTGATATGAGCCCCAAGCCTGCCTTCCATGCGATCAAGAATCTGATCGGGAAGGAATGGCACACCGAGGAGACGCTGACGGCAAATGCCGCGGGACGGGTGCAATTCAAGGGCTTTTACGGGCAATATGAGGTTGTGATCGAGCAGGGCGGCAGGCGCGTCGTCAAGGAGCTTGACCTTTGCAAGAACGGTAAAAATCAGTTTACCTTTGTCCTATAAAACAGGGAACGGCTGTGAAAATCACAGCCGTTTCCGCTTTTTACCGCTTTTTCCAAAAGCTTTTGGTGCCTTGATCGAAAGATTTACAAAACGCAAACAATTCTCAAACCTATCCTCAACAAGCACATGGTAAAATAAATAAAAAAGTGGGGAGACCGAGGGCAATGGAGCGGGAATTTTTCGGCTTGATACAGGACATTCTGACAAGTAAGGAATTTGAGGGCATGAAGGCGTATCGGCATCACGTGAAAAGCAATTTGTACGATCATTCGCTCAAGGTGGCATACCTTTGCTATCTGCATCACAAAAAATACGGCACCGATATCGATCTGCGTGAGTTTGTGCGGGGCGCGCTGCTGCACGATTTTTATCTGTACGACTGGCACGATATGGCACCGGGACACAAGCTGCATCTGTTTACCCACCCCAAATATGCCCTGCAAAATGCTCTGGAGCACTATCCAGATCTGACCTATCGCCAGCAGGATATGATCCGCAACCACATGTTCCCCATCATGCCCTTTACCCTGCCCAAGACCAAGGCGGGGTGGCTGATCTGCCTTTATGACAAGGTGGCGGCACTGGATGATTATCTCGGTGAGAATAAATGGGAAAAAAGAAAGCACGCCTAAAAGCACAGGATCCCGCCGCATAGCGTAACGAACGATCACGCTATGCGGCGGGATTTTCTGTTGACGGCCGAAAAAATATGTGCTATACTTTTCTTGAACAGTATTTCGAACGGAGGTGATCCTGTGACAACGGTTGATTTCCCTTACGGAAAAGGGAAGATGACCTATGATTTTTCGGGCGAACGCTTCAATGGCGTTCTGACATCCGGTCTACAGGCGTACGCGGCAAAGGATAGCGGTATTCCGCTGATCAAAGCCGCCATGGAGCATCCCATCGGCTCTCCGAGACTGTCGGAGCTGGCCATGGGCAAGCATAAGATCGTGATCATTGCCAGCGACCACACCCGTCCTGTGCCCAGTAAGATCATCATTCCGCCCATGCTGGAGGAGATCCGAAGCGTGAATCCCGATGCCGATATCACCCTGCTGATCGCCACGGGATGCCATCGGCACACCAAAAGGGAGGAGCTGGTGGAAAAATTCGGTGAGGAGATCGTGGCGCGGGAGAGGATCGTGATTCACGATTGTGCCGATGAGGAGAATCTGGTCAGCCTTGGCGTTCTGCCCTCGGGTGGAGAGCTGCGGATCAATCGCCTGGCCTGCGAGGCCGATCTGCTTTTGGCAGAGGGCTTTATCGAGCCACACTTTTTTGCCGGATTCTCCGGGGGTAGAAAAAGTGTATTGCCCGGGGTGGCGGCCAGAGAAAGCGTGCTTGCCAACCACTGCTCCGAGTTCATTGCTCATCCGTGCGCCCGCACGGGCGTGCTGGAGAACAATCCCATCCATCGGGATATGCTTTGGGCGGCCAGACAGGCAAAGCTGCGCTACATCGTCAATGTGGTCATCAACGAGAGGAAGGAGGCCATTTTTGCCGTGGCGGGGGATGTGGAGCAGGCCCACCTGGCGGGCTGTGCCTTTCTTTCCCGACAGTGCCGCGTGAAGCCCTTATGGGCGGATATCGTCATCTCCACCAACGGCGGATACCCACTGGATCAGAATATCTATCAGGCGGTAAAGGGGATGACCGCCGCCGAGGCCACGGTCAGAGAGGGCGGCGTGATCATCATGCTGGCCAAGTCCGATGACGGGCACGGGGGCGAGCAGTTCTACCGCCAATTGGCCGACGAGCCGGATATCGAAAAGACCATGCGGAGCTTTCTTGACCGCGGGCGGAATGAGACCGTGCCCGATCAGTGGCAGACGCAGATCTTCCTGCGCATCCTGCAACGGGCAAGGGTCATCTATATTTCCGATGCTCCCGATGCGCTGGTGCGGCAGATGCATATGATCCCCGCCCATGACATCGGAAAGGCGATGGAGATCGCCAAGTCCTTGGTGGGGACGGCACAACCTACGATCACCGCCATTCCCGACGGGGTTGCCGTAATGGTGGTGGACGCATGAAGGAGCTTGAAGCCGTATGCCGTGCCATTCGGGAGCGCCTTGCCGTGAAGGAGCGCGTGATCGTGGCCATCGACGGGTGCTGTGCCGCGGGAAAGACCACCTTGGCGGAGAATTTGGCCAACATATTTGACTGCAATGTCTTTCATGCCGATGATTTTTTCCTGCGGCCCGAGCAACGTACTCCCCGGCGCCTTGGTGAGGTGGGCGGAAATATCGACTATGAGCGATTCCGCGCCGAGGTGATCGAGCCGCTTCTGATTGGCAAGCCCTTCTCTTACAGCCCATACGATTGCAGTACCCAAAGCCTGTCGGCACCTGTGACGGTGGATCCCCGCCCGTTGGAGATCGTGGAGGGGAGCTACAGCACCCACCCTTATCTCGGCAAATATGATGACCTGAGGATTTTTATGAAGATCTCGCCCGCTCTGCAAAAGGAGCGCATTCTGCTGCGACCCTCCTTTCTGCACCGTCGCTTTTTTGAGGAGTGGATCCCCATGGAGCAGGCTTATTTTGCGGGGATGGAGGTCGAGAAGAACAGTGACCTTGTAATCCATATAAAGGAGAGTAACTGAAATGACAAGCATTCTATCCCAACTCAGACAAAGAAGATCTCTTTCGCTCAAGTGGCAATGGGTCGCGGCGGCTTGCGCCGTTGTGTGTGCCGTAGCCTTGCCGCAGATTCTTCACGTGCTCGGCCGCGTAACAGGGCTGGGCACCGCTCTTGGTATCGCCCTTCTGCCCATGCATTTGCCCATCCTGTTTGTAGGACTTGCGGCAGGCCCCGTGGCGGGAGCCGCGGCGGGCCTGCTCAGCCCTGTGGTCAGCTTTCTGCTTTCGGGAATGCCGCTGATCTCCAACCTGCCTTTGATGATGCTGGAGCTTTGCGTCTACGGCCTGGTGGCAGGCCTTCTGAGCGGCTCCGGGCTCCCCACCGTGTTGCGGCTGCTGATTGCCCAGATCGCGGGTCGCATGGCTTATCTTGGCGGAGTGCTTGTGGCGATCTTTGCCGCAGGCAGGACCGACCTGGGGGTGCTCAGCGCTCTGGCAAGCTTCAGAACGGGCCTTTTCGGCGTTCTGCTGCAGCTGGTGCTCTTGCCCCTGATCATTCGTTGTCTGGAGCAGTCTGCTCCGAAGGAATAACAAAAAGGCCTTGAAAGCTCTTGCTTTCAAGGCCTTTTGTGTCGGAATTTATTTCAGCTTGCTCAGCTTTGCCGTGTGGGCGATCACGATCAGCTTTTCTTCCCGGTTCAGGGGAGTGGTGGGATCGATGTCGATGCAGATCCCGCCCTTTTGACGGAGGGCCACCACATTGATGCCGTACTTGCGCCGCAGATTCAGCTCCGAAAGATTCTTGCCCGTCCACTCGGGCTTAACATTCAGCTCGATCATCGAAACGTCGTTTGACAGATCGATCATGTCCACAAATCCGGAGCTCAGCAGATTTTTGGCCAGGCGGGTGCCCGATTCGCTTTCGGGCACCACCACCTTGTCGGCACCCACGCGGCTGAGGATTTTGCAGTGCATCTCGTTGGAGCACTTGACGATAACGGTCTTTACCCCCGCCTCCTTGCACATCATGGTGGCAAGGACGCTTGCCTCCAGATTGCTGGCCATGGCGATGATGACGGTGTCAATGCCGGCGATCCCCAGCTGCTTGAGGACCTCGCGATCGGTGATATCGGCGCATTTGCAAACGGGAATGTCGGTAGCGGCACTGTTTACGGCGGCTTCGTCCGTATCCACGGCAAGAACTTCGGCGCCACTGCGTACCAGCTCGGTAGCCACGGCCCTTCCGTATCTGCCAAGGCCGAACACGGCATAGGTTTGATGCATGCTCATAGCAGTCTCCTTTCACCCCACGCTGATCTCCTCGGTGGGGTTTTTGATGATATTTCCGCTTTGCTTGCGGGAGTTGAAGGCCAGGGCCAGAGAAATGGGTCCCACACGGCCAAGATACATGGTGGCGATCATGATCAGCTTGCCCGCCGTTCCGAGATAGGGGGTCAGATTTCGTGTCAGCCCCACCGTTGCGGTGGCACTGACTGTTTCATACATGACCGAAAGCGCATCGGCGTCGGTTACTGTCGCCAGGAGCAGGGTAGAGATCAATGCGATGGTAAAGGACATGGTCAGCACACCGACGGAGCGGGTAATGGCCTGCTTTGGAACGGCCCTGCCGAACAGGGTGACCTCGTTTTTGTTTTTGACTGTGGCCGCCGCCGTCGCAATCAGCACCGCAAAGGTCACGGTCTTGATGCCGCCTGCGGTACCCACGGGCGAACCGCCGATAAACATCAGAAGAAGGGATAAAACGGCCGAGGCGTTGGTCAGATTTTGCTGGGGCACGGTGGCAAAGCCCGCTGTTCTTGTGGTTACCGATTGAAAAAAGGAGATCTGTATTTTGTCAAACAGGGAATCGCCCTGCATCGTGAGCGGGTTGTTGTATTCAAACACGAAGAAGCCCAGCGCTCCGACAAAAATGAGAATCAGGGTTGTGGAAAGGGCGATCTTACTGTGCAGTGTGAGCCCCTGCAGGCATCTGATCCTTTTCTTTTTGAAGTCCTTCAGCACCCGCAGAGTATCCCACCAGACGATATAGCCGATGCCGCCCAGCACGATCAGCAGGCAGGTGGTGAGATTGATGACGGGATTGCAGGCATAGTCGCACAGGCTGTTTTCCGAGATGATGTCGATGCCCGCGTTGCAGAAGGCCGAGATCGAGGTAAAGACCGAGATCCAGATGCCCCGTGGGCCGTAGTCGGGCACGAAGACCGTCATATACAGGAGCGCTCCCGCGCCCTCGATGATGAGGGTGCCCAGCAACACCTTTTTGATGAACTCCGCAAGGCCCGAAAGGGTATTGAGATTGAAGGCATCCTGAATCAGCAGGCGGTCTCCAAGGCCCATTTTGCGGTTGAGAAACAGCATCAGCGCCGACATGACGGTGATGATGCCCAGCCCTCCCACCTGAATCAGACAAAGAATCACGATCTGCCCGAACAGGCTCCAGGTCGATGCCGTAGGCAGGGTTACCAGTCCTGTCACACAGGTGGCGGTGGTGGCGGTGAACAGAGCGTCCACATAGGGCACCGATCGGCCGTCGGCCGCGCTGAAGGGTAACCACAACAGTAAGCTGCCAAGCAGAATGGCCACCAGAAAGCTGAGCAGAATGATCTGGGTGGTGGAGAGGGAAAAGGGCAGTAACGAACGGGAAGCTTTTTTCATATTCAACCCTTCTTTATAAGAGAGTGATTACGGTAGTTATTATAGCACGCTTTATACCCGGTGTCAATCAATGAAAAAAGGAAAGCGGCTACCGCGCGTATCCGCCGGGATACACACGCGTCGCCGCAGGCGACATATCGCACCGTAAGATATATCGCATGACCACACGGGCATATATCGCATTGCCGCAAGGCAATCTATCGCGAGCGCATCACGATGCGCCCTACGGGTTTGTGCGAACATAGTGCGTAGCCGCAAGGTGAATCGCACAAACCCATAGGGGAGGGTCCCTCCCATTGGCAGACGTGCCATGGCACGACTGCGGGATGTACAATGTTCGTAAAAAACCATTGACAACAGCGCCAAAGTGTGGTAAAATAAGAGTACAACAAAAAAGGCGGGCGGCCATGTTAGCGCATGACAGCCCTGCACAGAAGTGAGAGAGCACTCCTATACAACCGGATAACCGGCGCCCGAGGGATATTATATCACATTCTTTTCGGTTTCGCAAGTGGATTTTCGGATATAGGCTTTTTCTTGGCGGATTTTTTGCTCTGCGGTGCTTGTTCTGTGCACCACGGGGCGTTTTTTGTTATCCATTTTGCAGTTCTCTGATCGGAACGGAAAACCGCGGGAGCCTTCGGTGTTAGCGCGCCGTTTGCTTCATTGGGTAAGAGAGTACCCTGCACCACCGAGCGAAAGGCACCGATAAGGCAGATGCCCGCCCGCCTCGGAGATACGGATTGCAACAACAGCAACGCCGCCGCAGGGTTCGGGAGTCTTTGGCTCCTCTCCTTGTGTGCGGCTTTTCTATTTCGGGGGGACTCATTGTCTGCCACCCCGCGGACTCGCCAACTCCTTAGCC
>JAFTNU010000074.1 GCA_017451735.1 Clostridia bacterium | reverse complement strand
TTTTCCTCGCGGTATGTACCTCCGAGCTGTTCGTAAATGGTTTTGCTGTCCTTCATTTCTTTGTTCCTCCGTACGTTTTATTTCATCAAAGCCTTATACCGTAAGGGAAAACGCGTACTTGACGGTTATTTTGTGTCCTTGCGATATGCGGTTATGACGTTCAAATCTCATAGTTCGTACGGGGTTCATATTGTTGACCATCTGGCCACCGATGGAACCGGCCTGACGAGCGGTAAGGTCGCCGTTGTAACCCTGCTGAAGGTTGACGCCGACTTCGTTAGCGGCCTCCATCTTGAACTGTTCCAGGGCCTTCTTTGCCTGCTTGTTTGCCATTTTGTTTCTCCTTCGCCCGCGTGTCCGCCATCGATCGAGCATCATCTGCTGACACGCGGCGAAGCGTGGGCTTTTATCTATTTTCAAGAGCACTTTCGCGCTCCGAATATATTGTGTGCCGCAATTCGCAACTTATGATTGGCAATTTTATGTCGATAAAAAAGCAGAACGTGCTCACATAATCCGCACAAATCCGATCCTCGCCGCCAAAGAAGAAGAGTACGGTTTTCACTCGGCCTCCCACTTTTCAACGCTTTTCTTACCCCGTTACGGGACTATTCCAGAGCGCGGTACAGCATACACGGTCTGCCGCCGGTGCCGTAGTTCATCTCACCGACGACCTTGCCCGACTCCACCAGATAATTCAGATAGCGGCGCACCGTTACCCCGGTCAGTCCCGTTTCTTCGGCAATGGCGTCGCCGGTCAGCATATAGTCCCGATGCTTGTTCAGATACCCCAGGATCAGGTGTAATGTTTTTTCCTGAATCCCCTTGGGATATATCTCCTCGCTTTTCTTGCGCGCATTGTCAATGATAAAATCGATATTTTTCTGATTCAGTGTTCTAAGATCCTTGAGTGCATCGGTCTGGGCAATGAATTTGTCCAGAGCCATGCGAAAGCGATCAAACGTAAAGGGCTTGACCAGATAATCCACGATCCCCAGGTGCAGGGCGGTCTCCAGCGCTTCCCGATCGTTTGCGGCGGTCACCATGATCACATCCACTGGTATATTCTGCTTGCGGATCTGCCGAAGCGTCTCAAAGCCGTCCATCTGGGGCATAAATACATCCAGAATGATAAGATCCACCTGATGGCCTTCCAGAAATTCCAAGGCACTTTTGCCGTCTTTGCATTTGCCCTCAAGGCAGAATTGCTTATGTCGGGCAATATACTGCTCGTTGATCATGGCGACCATGGGATCGTCTTCTACGATCAATACCTTATACATCCTTTTTTCCTCCGTTTGTAAAACTGACCGAGAAGGAGGTGCCGACACCCTCCTGAGATTCCACGGTGATCGTTCCTCCAAGTCCTTCGACCATGCTCTTGACCTGATAAAGTCCGGTTCCCCGCCCCGCTCCCTTGGTAGAATAACCGTTTTCAAAAATATGAGGCAGGTCCTTTTCCGCAATGCCCTTGCCCGTGTCATCCGTGGTGATCAGCACCGCACCCGGACGGGAGTAGATGCCGAACAATAGCTCCTTGGGGGCGTCATAAGGGGCCTCGCGCTCGTTCATGGCTTCAAACGCATTATCAATCAGATTGCCGATGATCGTAACCAACACCTCGGCTGGCAGATGCATATCCGCCCCCGCATAACAGCAGCCTTCCCGTAAAATAAATTTGATATTCAACTCCGAGGCACGGGCGGTCTTGCCGATCAGCAGTGCCGCCACCGCAGGCTCGCTTACCGCATTCATGATCTTACTGATGGCAGAGCGCTGCAGGATGGTAATATTTTCGATATAAGCTGTGGCCTGATCGTACATACCCATTTGAATGAGGCCCAATATGACATGAAGCTTATTGGTAAAATCGTGATTATTGGCCCGCATGGAATCCACCAGATACCGTGTACCCGTCAGATCCTCCATCAGCTTGGTGTATTCCTTTCTGTTATGAAGGATTCCCACCGCGCCGACGACCGCATCCTCCTCCTTGATCGGAATACGGTCGATCAGAATATCTCCGCTTTCCAGAGTGCCGTTAAACTCCTTTTCACCGCTCTCGATGGTACGGGACAGCAATGCGCCGTCACAAACATCATCCAGATGCTTCCCCACCGGGCTCTCTCCCTCATCCTTTTCCAGCATGGTCATCGCCGCCCCATTGGCAAATTGCACCGTACCGTCACTGTCTACGGCGATGATCCCCTCATCCAGCGATTCCAGAATGTTATCGCGCATCTGATACATTGCAGAAAACACATCGGGCTCGTACCCAAGCAGACTGTCTCTGATCTTTCCCGACAGCTCGTTGGATATCATCACCTCCAGCAAAATTGCCACAACGGTGATCATCAGATAGATCAAAAGCGTTTGCCAGGTCTCTTCACGGATATTTTCCATCAGCATAATGGCCATGACAAAGCCCGCATAATTGCCGTTCTCATCATAGATCGCCGCGTAGGCACGCCGCTGTGTGCCCGAGGGTCCGCTTTCGTTGGTCGCATAGTATTCTGCCGATGCATCCGCAAAATCGGGGAGCGTACCGTCATAAACGGTACCGATCAGCTCGTGATTGGAGTGATACAAGCGTACATTGTCGCCCACCACCACCGAGATCACATCAATATCATCCAAGGACTCCTTGAGTGAATCCAGATACTCCATCAATGCAGCATTGCCGTCCGTCACGTCGGATCCCGACGCTTGCCCGATAAGAAGCGGCGAGCGCGCAATAGCCTCCGCCACGTTTTGCAGATTTCGGTCACGCTTTTCTTTTTCGAATTGAATGTTGATCAGCGTTCCAGCAACGCCCAGAAACACCGCCAGCGCCGCGATCAATATCAACTGCATATGAAAGAATTTTTGCTGAATGCTTTTCAGTGTTTTTCTTTTTTGAGTGCTGATTTTCTTGTTTCCGCTTTCCTTTTTCGTCATAAGCCCCTCCTGCTCTGCTTTGCTTTCATTATACATCAATTTCATTCTTTTTGAAAACCTTTTAAAAGTAAAATAAACGGTTTAAAGAAGCATTCTGTTTTTCTATTTTTCATAAAATTGATTTTTGCGCTTCTGCATGCTATCCTGTGCTCACAACCAAAACACACAGGAGGTTTGTATCATGAGTAACATTCTGGAAACCATCATGCTGATCTGCTTTGGCCTCTCATGGCCGATCAATATGATCAAGGCGTACAAGGCAAGGACCGCCAAAGCCACGAGCCTGCCCTTTATCCTCTTGATCATTACCGGCTATATCGGGGGCACCGCCGCCAAGCTGATCAATCATCAGTTCAATTACGTGCTGGTGGTGTACTTCATCAATCTGGCCATTGTCCTGCTGAATCTTGCGGTGTATTTTCGCAATGTGGCCTTGGATAAAAAACGCACCGGCGACGTGAGTGAAGCCGAAAAAAATTAAACGGAGGCGATCGTTATGTTTGAAAGCGAAATTGCAAAATACCAATCCTTGAACAAATTGGCATCTCAACACGGCACGGTGATCCTTGGAGGGACCGATGATCTGAGCATTCCTCTGGGCGAATTGAAGCAGGCCTTTGCACTGGAGGGGGATCTCTATAACCGAAGCATGCCCGACCTTACCGTCAGCCTTTCCGCCGAGGTCTTCGATGCCTGTATCAAGGCCCTGAACCCCGAGACCGTCCTCCTACATATCGGCGCCGCCGATCTGAAATCCTTTGGCGAGAATTCCTCTGCCTTCGATCAGGCATACCGTGACCTGATCGGCCGCATCCGTGCCGTGAACCGCAAGTGCCGCATTGCCGTCATTTCCCTGCGCAACCCCGAGGAGCGCACCGATATTGCAGAGCTCAACAAGCACCTCAAGTATCTTGCCGACGCAGAGCGTTGCGAATACAGTGATATCACCGTCAAGCGGATCTGGAACCCCAAGGAAACCAAGGAGGTCATGTCCTTTCTCTACTCCACCGGCTTTGTGCGTCCGCTGAATGTGAAGCGCCCCCTTTATGACCTGGTGAAGATCCTGTTTTGCTACGATCCCGCCTGCATCGCATAAGGGATAAGGCGCCCTCTGCCACATAAATTTGCATGATTCCCCTCTTCGGGCGGCCGCTTCGGCGGTCGCCTTTTTGAATGAATTCACCCGGCCAAAACGTAAAGCAGGCGCCGCGGTGCGACGCCTGCTTGAAGCTGATCACTCTCTGATCCCGTATTTTTCGATGACATAGTCCATATCCTTGTCTCCTCTGCCCGAGAGGTTCACAAGGACAGAGCCCTTACCCATCTGCTTTGCCAGCTTGATACCGTAAGCCACGGCGTGGGCGCTTTCGATGGCTGGAATGATCCCCTCCATACGGGAAAGCGTATAGAAGGCATCGATGGTCTCCTCGTCGTTGATCACATCATATTTCACGCGACCCAGGTCGTGCAGGAAGGCGTGCTCGGGACCGGAGGAGGGATAATCCAGGCCGCTTGCCACCGAATAAACGGGAGCGGGGTCACCGTTCTCATCTTTGAGCATGATACTGTTAAAGCCGTGCATGATGCCCTCGGTACCATACTTCAGGCTTGCGGCGTGATCGCCCATTTTGGGGCCGCGCCCGAGGGGCTCTACACCGTAGATATCCACAGGGTCGTTGAGGAACCCGGAGAAGAAGCCTGCGGCATTGGAGCCGCCACCCACGCAAGCAACAATGGCATCGGGCAGCTCACCCGTCATATCCAGGAACTGCTCTCTGGCCTCGATACCCACCACACTCTGGAAATCACGTACCATCATCGGGAATGGATGAGGACCGACTACTGATCCGATGCAATAGATGGCATCCCTATACTCATTGCAGTATGCGGCAAAGGCGGCGTCAACCGCTTCCTTCAAGGTCTGAAGGCCGTCGGTGACCTCGACCACATTGGCACCGAGGATCTTCATGCGTGCCACATTGGGAGCCTGCTTTTTGATATCCACGGCGCCCATATAGATATCGCACTCCAGGCCGAAGTAAGCGGCGGCGGTGGCAAGCGCCACACCGTGCTGACCTGCACCGGTCTCGGCAATGACCTTCTTTTTGCCCATATATTTGGCAAGAAGTGCCTCGCCCATGCAGTGATTGAGCTTGTGTGCACCGGTATGGTTCAGATCCTCTCTTTTTACATAGATCTGCACATTGCCGATACTGCCCGACAGGCGCTCCAAATAGGAGATGGGCGTCGGTCTGCCTTGGAACTCCTTACGGATCCGACGCAGCTCCCCCACAAACTTGCTGGACTTGCAAATGGTATAATAAGCCTGGGTGATCTCTTCCATGGCCTTTTTCAGCTCATCGGAAACATAAGCACCGCCGTATTTTCCGAAAAAGCCGTTCTGATCGGGATAATTTTTCAGATAAGTGTCAAAATCAACGCCATTGTATTTCATCATTATATCCTCCGTAAATCAAAAATGAGATTTGTGTAGTATCTGCATATCAAAGGGAACCAAGGCCTTGCCATCGCCGTGTCAACCGCATTCTTACACCCCTCCCGGAAACAAAAAATCCTTGGCAGAACCCTACGATTTCTGCCAAGGACGAATAAGAATCATTATCCGCGGTGCCACCTTGATTCATGACAAGCGCCATGCACTTTTGGGATACTGCATATCCCGGGCAACTGACGTATGCCCCTACGTTGCAGAATACTGAGCACGATCCGCGCCGTTGTTCCGCACCCTCAGCGGTCCATTTGACGATCAGCTACTAACCCGACTCTCAGCAACGCGGGCTCTCTGGATAGGCTCTATCGCCGTTATCTCCGCTTCAACGGTTTTGATGTTAACAGTATAACACCGCATAAGTCTTTTGTCAATAGGTTTGCAAAATTTTGTTCATTCGGAGTAGGTCAGGATACCACGTCTCTTATGCTCACTTGCCTTGTGTAAGCGCTCCACAATCTGCTTTTTATCGGCAGGAATATCCGCACCGTTCAGATATGCGTCCAGCTCACCATAGCCGACCCCCATCTCGCTCTCGTCGGTCTGTCCGTCGAACAGCGCCGCGGAGGGTGCCTTTCGGATGAGCTGCTCCGGGGCCTTCAGATAACGCAGAAATGCATAGATCTCGGTCACGGTCAGGTCGGCAATGGGATTGAGATCGTGGGCACCGTCCCCCCACTTGGTGAAATATCCCACATAGGCCTCACTGCGATTGCCGGTTCCCACCACCAGCCGGCCTTCCGCGGCGGCAATGGCATAAAGGGTGAGCATCCGCAAGCGGGGTGCCATATTGGCAAGGGCGGCACCGTTGAGGGCCGTCACCCCTTCCAACGCCTTCAGCTCGGCTTCTTTGACGGGGGTCAGATCCACAGTGCGGGTCTCGATACCGTATTGTCGGGCCACCGTCAAGGCATCCGCGGTATCTTCATCATAATTCCGCTTGGACGTACAAGGCAGGATCACCCCCAAGGTGTTGTCGCAAGCCGCCTTGCATAGGATACCCACCAGGGCCGAATCCTTGCCGCCGCTATTGCCGTAAACCAATCCCTTCATGCCGCTATCCGCCAAAACGGTGCGAATGAATGCCACTCTTTTTTCAAATTCGATTCTATAGTCACGCATCGGCTCCAACCTCACTTTCCTCTGAGCAGATCCGTCAGGCGGCGTGCCGCCTCCCGGGTGTCCGCAGGACTGCCGAAGGTGGAGAAGCGAAAATATCCTTCCCCGCAGGCTCCAAAGCCCTCACCGGGAGTCCCCACCACCTGAATTTCATTCAGCAGATAATCAAAAAACTGCCAGCTTCCCATACCGTCAGGGCACTTCATCCAGATATAAGGTGCGTTTTTGCCGCCCGTATACCATATGCCCACTTCGTCCAGTGCCGCCATCAGAACCTTGGCATTATTCTTATAGACCTTGATGTTTTGGCGGATCTGCTCCTGACCTGCGTGAGTAAACACTGCGGCGGCGCCCTTCTGGATGATATAAGAGACACCATTGGTCTTGGTGGTGCGGTTGCGCACCCACATGGCATTCAGATTCATACCGCAACGGGTCAGCTCTTTGGGGATCACCGTATAGCCAAGGCGTGTGCCGGTAAATCCCGCGGTTTTGGACAAGGAGCAGATCTCGATAGCACAGGTCCGCGCTCCCTCCAGTTCAAAGATACTGCGGGGCAGATCACTTTCCTCGATGAACGCCTCGTAGGCAGCGTCAAAAAGGATCACCGAGCCGTTTTTGTTTGCAAAATCCACCCACGCTTGCAGTTTTTCGCGATCAAACACCGCACCCGTGGGATTGTTGGGTGAGCAGATATAAAGGATATCGGCCACTGTATGCTCATCGGGCAGAGGCAAAAATCCGTTTTCTTCGCCCGATGCCAGGTGGACGATCTCACGCCCTGCGATCACGTTGGCATCCACATAAGCGGGATAGGCCGGCTCGATGACCAGAGCAGAGCTGCTTCCGTCAAACAGATCGAGGATATCCCCCAATTCGTCACTGGCACCGCTGGAAACAAACACCTCATCGGGAGCAAGCGCAACGCCTCTGCCCCGATAATACCCGGCAATGGCTTGACGGAGAAAATCCGCACCGCATTCGGGCATATAACCGTGAAATCGCTCTTTGTCGGCCTGATCCTCCACGCCCTCATGCAGGGCCTTGATGACCGCATCGCAAAGGGGCAAGGATACATCACCGATGCCCATACGGTAAATGTGCTGATCGGGGTGTGATTGTTGATAGTGCTTCACCTTTTGTGCGATGCCCGCAAACAGGTAGGAATCCTTCAGATCTGCATAGTGCATATTGGGTGTCAACATAGTGCGCTTTCTCCTTCATAAACAAATTCTGCGGGGCCGGTCATGGTCACGGTACCGTTCGTGGCGACCTCTATTTTCAGTGTTCCGCCATCCAGATGTACCGAAATCGGAGTACCGTATGGGCAAAATCCCTTCGCCACGGCCGCCGCGGCGCTGGCGCAAGCACCCGTGCCGCAGGCCATGGTCACACCACTCCCCCGCTCCCAGACACGCATGCGGAGCTCATCCTGCCCCAGAAGCTGCACAAACTCCACGTTCACGCCGCCGGGAAAACGACTGTGATGCTCGATTTTGGGGCCGAGCGTGGTCAGTGGAGCTTTTTCGATATTCTCCACAAGGATCACCGCATGGGGATTTCCCACCGAAACGGGAGTACAGACCACCGTTTTCCCTTCAATTTCAAGGGATAAGTCCCCCGACGGGGTGGCTTTTCCCATATCTACGGTAACGCTTCTGACCTTGCCTGCGCTGACGTGGAGATCAAGGGTACGAATACCGGAAAGCGTCTCGATACGCAACCGTGTCTTATCGGTATAGCCCTTGTCATAAACATATTTACCCACGCAACGGATGCCGTTTCCGCACATTTTTGCCTCACTGCCATCGGCATTGAAGATGCGCATCTTGAAATCGGCCACCGCCGACGGACTGATATAGATCATACCGTCCGAGCCCGCACCGAAATGCCGCTCGGAGAGCTTGATCGAAAGCTCCGCCACATTTTCGGGTACCTCACCGAAAACATACAGATAATCGTTTCCAAGTCCCTGCATTTTTGTAAAGTGCATCATTCTTCCCTCACCTTTCGTTGATAGTGGAAATACCGATCGTGACCTCCTCCAACACGTCAAGCAGCATTCTGACGGTGTCAAGAGAGGTCAGCATGGTGATGTTGTTCTGGCTTGCACAGCGACGGATGGCCACCCCGTCCTCGTAGTGCACCCCCGAGAGGATGGCGCGGGTATTGATCACATAGCTGACATAGCCCGCCCGAATCGACTCCAGGATTTCCTCGCTCCCCTCGCTGAGCTTACGTCGGATCCGTGTACGAATACCGTGCTCCCTGAGAAATTCGGCCGTACCCACCGTGGCCTCGATATGAAAGCCCATATTGTAAAATCTGCGGATCAACGGCAGAGCCTCCTCCTTATCCTCGTCCGCGACGGTGGCAATCACAGTACCGTAATTCTGCAGCCGCAGGCCCGAAGCAATCATGGCCTTATAGACCGCACGGTGCAGCTTGTCATCATAGCCGATGGCCTCACCCGTGGATTTCATCTCGGGCGAAAGATAGGCATCCATACCCCGCAGCTTGGAGAAGGAGAAGGCCGGAGCCTTGACATAATAGCGCTCTTTTTCCTTGGGATAGACATGGAAAATTCCCTGCTCCGCAAGGCTCTTACCCAGAATCACCAGTGTGGCGATGTCGGCAAGACTATACCCCGTGGCCTTGGAGAGAAAGGGCACGGTACGTGAGGAACGCGGATTGACCTCGATGATATAAACATCCTCCCTTTCATCCACAATAAACTGGATGTTGAACAGCCCCACAATACCGATCCCGATCCCCAGCCTTTCGGTGTAATCGAGAATGGTCCTCTTGACCTTTTCCGAAAGGCTGAAAGGGGGATAGACCGAAATCGAGTCACCGGAATGGACACCGGTGCGCTCCACCAACTCCATGATGCCGGGGACAAAGACCCGCTTTCCGTCGCAAACGGCATCGACCTCCACCTCTTTGCCGCGAATGTATTTATCCACCAGCACCGGCTTATCCTCGTCGATCTCCACGGCCGTTTTCAGATAGTGGCGCAAGGCCTACTCCTTGGCCACAATTTGCATGGCGCGTCCACCCAAAACAAAGCTGGGACGAACCAGCACGGGATAGCCGATCTCGGCGGCGGCTCTGACGCCCGCCTCGATGCTTGTCACTGCCTGCCCCTTGGGCCGGGGAATATGCAATTGGGACAGGAGCTTTTCAAAGGCATCCCGATTCTCGGCCCTCTCGATGGCGTCACAGTCGGTGCCGATGATCCTTACCCCGCGCTCCCGCAAGGGCTGTGCCAGATTGATGGCGGTCTGGCCGCCCAAAGTAGCGATCACGCCCATGGGCTTTTCCAGCTCGATAACGTGCATCACATCCTCCACGCAAAGGGGTTCAAAATAGAGCTTGTCGGAGCAGGTATAATCGGTAGAAACCGTCTCGGGATTGTTATTGATGATGATGGCCTCGTAGCCGGCCGCCTTGATCGTCCCCACGGCATGAACCGTGGAGTAATCAAATTCCACGCCCTGCCCGATGCGAATGGGCCCTGAGCCCAGCACGATGACCTTTTGCCTATCGGAGACCACCGACTCGTTTTCCTCCTCATAGGTGGAGTAGAAATAAGGAATGTAGCTGTCAAACTCCGAGGCGCAGGTATCGATCATCTTATATACAGGTAAAATGCCCTTCTGCTTGCGCAGCTCAAAGACCTCGATCTCGCTCATTTGCCAAAGGCAGGCGATCTCTTGATCCGAAAAACCCATTTTTTTCGCCTCGCGCAACACGGAAAGGTCCCCTTTGTTGGCGGCAAGCTCCCTTTCTTCCTCCACAATGTTTTTCATCTTACGGATAAAGAACAAGTCAATCGCGGAGGCATCCGCAATCGTCTCTACGGCGCATCCGCGGCGCAGAAGCTCGGCCATAGCGTAGATGCGATCATCGGTTCCGATGCCGATATAATGCAGTAGCTCTCCCCGGTCCATATTGTCGAATTTGCGGTGATGCAAATGGCAAAGACCGATTTCCAGCGAGCGAATGGCCTTGAGCAGGCTTTCCTCAATGGTACGTCCCACGCTCATGACCTCACCCGTGGCCTTCATTTGCGTGGAAAGGCTATTGTTGGCATCGGCGAATTTGTCAAAGGGGAAACGGGGCATTTTGGTAACCACGTAGTCCAGCGTCGGCTCAAAGGAGGCGGGAGTGTTGGCAATGCGGATCTCGTCCAGCGTCATACCGACGCCGATCTTGGCCGACACACGGGCAATGGGATACCCCGATGCCTTGGAGGCCAGCGCAGAGGAGCGGGAAACACGAGGATTGACCTCGATGAGATAATATTGAAAGGAGCGGGGATCCAACGCGAACTGCACATTGCAGCCCCCCTCGATCCTCAGGGCACGGATGATCTTCAACGCGCTATCCCTGAGCATATGATACTCCTTGTTGGTCAGAGTCTGGGAGGGACAGACCACGATGGAGTCGCCCGTATGAATGCCCACGGGGTCGATATTCTCCATGTTACAGATGGTGATGGCGGTATCGTTCCGATCCCGCATGACCTCGTATTCGATCTCCTTGAACCCTTTGATGCTCTTCTCGATGAGCACCTGATGCACGGGAGAGAGCGTGAGCGCATTTTTCATCAGCGCACGGAATTCCGTCTCATTGTCGGCAAAACCGCCACCCGTTCCGCCCAGAGTAAAGGCGGGACGAAGCACCACGGGATAGCCGATCCGTTCCGCCACCGCAAGCCCCTCCTCCATGGAATTTGCAATGTCAGAGGGAAGCACGGGCTCACCGAGGCTCTGGCACAGCTCCTTGAACTGTTCTCTGTCCTCGGCACGCTCGATGGACTCGCTGCTTGTGCCGAGCAGCTCCACACGACATTCCCGCAGAACCCCCTTTTTCTCCAGCTGCATGGCAAGGTTCAGGCCGGTCTGCCCGCCGATACCCGGCAGAATGGCATCGGGTCGCTCATAGCGAATGATCTTGGCAACATACTCCAGAGTCAGCGGCTCCATATAGACCTTGTCGGCAATGCCGGTGTCGGTCATGATGGTGGCGGGGTTGGAGTTACAAAGCACCACCTCGTACCCCTCCTCCTTGAGCGAAAGGCAGGCTTGCGTTCCCGCATAGTCAAACTCCGCCGCCTGGCCGATCACAATGGGGCCGGAGCCAATGACAAGAACTTTTTTGATATCGGTTCTCTTAGGCATGATGCTTTTCCTCCTCCATCAGTCGGATAAATCGGTCAAAAAGATACGCGCTGTCCTGCGGCCCGGGAGCGCTTTCGGGATGATATTGCACGCTGAACGCCCTATCCTTCTTACATTCGACCCCCTCCACTGTGCCATCCAACAAATTTATATGTGTCACGGTCAGGGGTGTTGCGGCAAGACTTTTTTCATCCACCGCAAAGGAATGATTCTGCGAGGTGATCTCGATTTTCCCCGTTTCCAGATCCCGCACGGGATGATTGCCGCCCCGATGGCCGAATTTCAGCTTATAGGTGGTCGCCCCATAGGCAAGTGAAAGGATCTGATGCCCCAGACAAATACCGAAGATGGGATATTTTCCCCGCAATGCCCTGACCGTCTCAATGACAGGCTCTGCATCGGTGGGGTCACCCGGGCCGTTGGAAAGAAAGAGACCGTCAGGGGCATATGCCTCGATTGCGGCGGCGGGCGTATCAAACGGAACCACAGTCACTGTACAGCCACGCCGATTCAACGAACGCACGATGTTCTCCTTCATGCCGCAATCGATGGCCACCACGTGAAATCGCTCATGGTCCGCCTCCGCCCGTCGTACCGATTTGACACTGACGCGTGCAACGGCGTCAGCCGGAACCATAGCGGCACGTAATACGGTAACCCCCTGCTCCGCAGGCACATCCGCCCCGGTGATCAGCACACGGCGAGAGCCCTTATCGCGTATGGAGCGGGTCAGCTTGCGGGTATCCACCCCATAAATACCTGCGATACCGTATTTTTTCATCTCATCCCCCAACGCCTGCGTACTTCTGAAGTTAGAGGGGATGCCGTTATATTCTCTTACGATCAAGGCGCCGATGGTAGACACGCCCCGTTCGTAATCATCGTCACACATACCGTAGTTGCCGATCAGAGGATAGGTCATGACCACGGCCTGATCGGTATAGGAGGGATCGGACAGGATCTCCTGATACCCCACCATGGAGGTATTGAACACGATCTCCAGGACCCGATCGCCATCGGCGCCGAAACCGTAGCCGTAATACACCTCCCCATCCTCAAAAATGATCTTTCTGTCAAATTGTTTTGCCATATGAGACCTCACGTTTTCTCCGAAAGTTTTTGTTCAAACCGATCCTTTCGGGTGTCGGCAGGAACGCTTGTGGGATAGTCGCCGCAAAAGCAGGCATTGCAGAACGAACCGCCACCCGTCAATTCGGGCAGTGCCGACACAGGCAGATAGCCCAGGCTGTCTGCACCTATGATACGGGCGATCTCCTCCACCGTATGACGACAGGCGATCAGATGCTCCCTGGAATCGATATCGGTACCGTAATAGCACGGATACAGGAACGGAGGCGATGAAATACGCACATGTATCCGGGTAGCACCCGCTTCGCGCAACAATCCCACGATCCTCCCCATTGTATTTCCCCGCACAATGGAATCGTCGATCAGCACCACGCGCTTGCCCTTTACACTCTCCTCAATGGCAGAGAGCTTGATCCTGACGCCGTCCATCCTCTCCCCCTGTCCGGGAGAGATAAAGGTCCGACCGATATACTTGTTTTTGATCAACCCGATGCCGTAAGGAATGCCCGATGCCCGACTGTATCCAAGAGCCGCATCCAGCCCCGAATCGGGTACGCCGATGACCGTATCTGCCGCAACGGGGTGGGTCTTTGCCAGAATTTCTCCTGCACGTATGCGGGATTTATGTACCGAAACC
The DNA here is from genome assembly GCA_017451735.1 of Clostridia bacterium. Lineage (GTDB taxonomy): Bacteria > Bacillota > Clostridia > Oscillospirales > CAG-272 > Firm-07. Next base: position 27,506 of record JAFTNU010000074.1, on the reverse strand, counting down.
CCATCAATGGTCGAGTCGGGACGGGCAAAATAGATATACTCAAATACACACAGCTTTTTCTTCACCCGGCCGCAATGCTCACGGTGGCTTTGGATCCCATCCTTGCCGAACACAATGATCTCGCCCGGCTCCACATCCCGTATGAAAGCAGCGCCCACCGCCTTCAGAGCACAGCTCTCGGAGGCTACCACGAAAACGCCGTCTGCCGTTTTACCGAAGCAAAGAGGGCGGAATCCGTGCGGGTCACGGGCACAGATCAGCTTTTGCGGAGACATGAGCACCAGGGAGTATGCCCCCTCCAGCGTATCCATGGCGGCACTCAGCGCCTCCTCGATGGAAGGTGCTCTCAACCGCTCTCTTGTAATAATATAAGCAATGGTCTCGGTATCGCTGGTGGTATGAAAGATCGCACCCGACAGCTCCAGCTCGGCACGCAGCTCGGCCGCATTGGAGAGATTGCCGTTGTGGCAAAGGGCCATCTTCCCTTTTCGGTGGTTGACCTCGATGGGCTGACAGTTGTTGCGACTGTTGCCCCCCGTGGTACCGTACCGCACGTGCCCCACCGCCATCGTCCCCTGCGGAAACCGCGAAAGCCGATCGGCAGTAAAGACCTCGTTCAAAAGCCCCAGGTCCTTATGGGAGAAAAAGACACCGTCATCATTGACCACAATGCCGCACCCTTCCTGTCCTCTGTGCTGGAGCGCATAGAGCCCATAATAGCAAAAGCTCGCCACGTTCAGGGGCTTTTCGCCCATCACGCCAAACACACCGCATGCTTCGCGAATACTCATTTCTTGCCCTCCAGTGCCGCACCCACAAAGCCTTGAAACAGCGGATGCGGGCGATTGGGGCGACTTTTGAATTCGGGATGATATTGCACACCCACATGGAAGGGGCGCTCGGAAAGCTCCACCGTTTCCACCAATCTGCCGTCGGGAGAGGTGCCGCTCAGGGTCAGCCCTTTTGCCTCAAGCAGCTCGCGGTAGTCATTGTTGAACTCATAACGGTGACGGTGCCGCTCGCTGATGATGTCGGTGCCGTAGCACCGCTCCATGGTAGTCCCGGCCTTGATCACACAAGGATAGGCACCAAGGCGCAGCGTACCGCCCTTGTCAATATCGTCGCTTTGCCCCGGCATGAAGTCAATGACCTTGTGACGGCATTGCTCATCGAATTCACCCGAATTGGCATCTGTAAGCCCCGCCACATGGCGGGCGTACTCGATCACGGCGATCTGCATACCAAGACAGATCCCGAAATACGGTATGTGTTTTTCCCGCGCAAAGCGGGCGGCCAGGATCATTCCCTCAATGCCCCGACTGCCAAAGCCGCCGGGCACCAGGATACCGTCAAGCCCCGCAAGCGCCCTGTCGCAATTCTCGGCTGTCAAGGTCTCGGAATCGATCCAACGAATATTGACATGGGTATTGTGATGATAGCCGGCATGCCGTAGTGCTTCGGCCACTGACAAATAGGCATCATGAAGTCCCACATATTTGCCCACAAGGCCGATCTCAACGGTACGTGTACGTCTTCGAATGCGCTCGACCATTTGTTGCCACTCTCCAAGATCGGGAGCGGGCGTTTCAAGTCCCAATTCGCGGCAGACAACGGCAGAGAAGTTGGATCTCTCCAACATCAGCGGTGCCTCGTAAAGATTGGGAAGTGTGATATTTTCGATGACGCAATCGGGCTTGACATTGCAGAAAAGCGAGATCTTTTTGAAGATGGATTCCTCCAGCGGCTCGTCACAGCGCAACACGATGATATTGGGATTGATACCCATTCCCTGCAGCTCCTTGACAGAGTGCTGTGTGGGCTTGGATTTATGTTCATCGGAGCCCCGCAGGAACGGGACGAGCGTTACATGGATAAAAAGGCTGTTTTCACGCCCCGTTTCCAGGGATATCTGACGCACTGCCTCCAGAAAGGGCTGAGATTCGATATCGCCGATGGTCCCGCCGATCTCGGTGATGACCACATCGGCATCGGTTTTGCGTCCGACGCTGTAAACGAACTCCTTGATCTCATTTGTAATATGGGGAATCACCTGAACGGTAGAGCCGAGGTATTCCCCGCGACGTTCTTTGTTCAGCACATTCCAATAGACCTTACCGGTGGTCAGATTGGAAAACTTGTTCAGATCCTCATCGATAAAGCGCTCGTAATGCCCCAGATCCAGGTCGGTCTCGGCACCGTCCTCGGTCACATAAACCTCCCCGTGCTGATAGGGACTCATGGTGCCGGGATCCACATTGATATAAGGATCCAGCTTTTGGGCGGCAACCTTCAGTCCGCGCGCCTTGAGCAATCTGCCCAGTGAAGCGGCGGTGATGCCCTTGCCAAGGCTCGACACCACACCGCCGGTCACGAAAATATATTTGGTCATGATCTTACCTTTCTTTTGACAGGCGACCGTTTTGCAAAACGGCCGCCAATGGCGGGATCTATTCAAACTCCACCGTTGCGGGCGGCTTGCCGGTCACATCGTACAGAACGCGGTTGACGTGAGGCACCTCATTGACGATGCGGGTGGACACCTTGTCCAACAGCTCGTAAGGGATCCTTGTCCATTCCGCCGTCATGAAATCCTCCGTGGTCACCGAGCGGAGGGCCACCGCATAGTCATACGTGCGTCCGTCGCCCATCACCCCAACCGAGCGCATATTGGTCAGCGCCGCAAAATACTGGCTCATGGTGTGGGAAAGCCCCGCCTTCTCCACCTCCTCGCGGAAGATGGCGTCGGCCTCCCGCAGCATATCGAGCTTTTCCTCGGTGATCTCACCGATCACGCGAATACCGAGTCCGGGCCCCGGAAAGGGCTGACGGTCCACCAGATAGGACGGCAATCCAAGGTCTCTGCCCAATTCCCGCACCTCATCCTTGAAAAGGTTATGCAAGGGCTCCACGATCTCCTTGAAATCCACATAATCGGGAAGTCCTCCCACATTGTGGTGACTCTTGATGACCGCCGCATCGCCCTTACCCGACTCGATCACGTCGGGATAGATGGTGCCCTGCGCCAGATAGTCCACATGACCGATCCGCTGTCCTTCCTTTTCGAATACGCGAATGAAGGCCTCGCCGATGATCTTGCGCTTTTCCTCAGGCTCGGTCACCCCTGCCAGATTGCCGAGAAACAGCTCCTTGGCGTTCACACGGATGAGGTGAATATTCCATTTGGAAAAGGCCGCCTCCACCTCGTCCCCTTCATTCTTGCGCATCATACCGTGATCCACAAAAACGCAGGTCAGCTGTTGCCCCACGGCCTCTGCCAGCAGGGCGGCGCACACCGAGGAGTCCACGCCCCCCGAAAGAGCCAGCAAAACGCTGCCCGTTCCGATTTTTTTACGAATTTCGGCAATCGTACGCTCCTTATAGCTTTCCATGGTCCATTCGCCTTTGGCACCGCAGACACGGTAAAGGAAGTTGCGGATCATGGCACTGCCGTTTTCGGTATGGGCGACCTCGGGGTGAAACTGCACCCCGTAAAAGCCCTTTTTCTCATCACAGATGGCCACATTCGGACAATTGGCACTGTGAGCCACCAGACGAAATCCGTCAGGCACTCTGGCCATATAGTCGCCATGGCTCATCCAGGTGACCCCCGTTTCGGGAAGATCTGCAAAAAGCGGTGTCGAATTATCGAAAACGGTAGCGGTTTTTCCGTATTCCCGGGCGCTGTCGTCCTGGGCGGCAGTCACCTCGCCGCCCAGATGGTGGGCCAACAGCTGACAACCGTAGCAGATGCCGAGAATCGGGATCCCCAGTTCAAAAATTCCCTGTGCCGGATGGTAGGAATCCTTCGCATAAACACTGTCGGGGCCGCCTGTAAAAATGATGCCGACGGGATCGAATGCCTTGATCTCCGCAAGCGCCATGGTATAGGGTCTGACCTCACAGTAAACGTGACATTCGCGGACACGGCGTGCGATCAGCTGGTTATACTGTCCGCCAAAATCCAGAATCAGAACTTTTTCCACGGAGCACCTCTCAAATATGGCTGAGCAAACGGCTCATAACTTGCTCATAGGCATCCTCCACGCCACCGAGGTCACGGCGAAAGCGATCTTTATCCAGCTTTTCACCGGTCGCACTGTCCCACAAGCGGCAGGTATCGGGACTGATCTCATCAGCCAGAACGACAGTTCCGTCAAAAAGTCTGCCAAACTCCAGCTTGAAGTCCACCAAGGTGACACCGCACTCGGCCCAAAAGGCCTTCAGGGCCTCATTGATCTTAAAGGAAAGTGCCTTAATGGTATCGATTTCGGCAGGTGTTGCCAATTTCAACGCAAGTGCGTGGTAGGTATTGAGCAACGGATCTCCCAGTGCGTCGTTCTTATAGGAAAATTCAATGGTGGGGGTATCGAACACTACACCCTCCTCCACGCCATAGCGCTTGGAGAAGGAACCTGCGGCAATATTACGCACGATCACCTCCAGGGGGACTATCGTTACCCGCTTGACCACCGTGTCCCGATCGTCCAGCTCCTGTACAAAATGGGTGGGCACCCCTTTCTTTTCCAGCATCTGCATCAGCAGATTGCTCATACGGTTATTGATGACGCCCTTACCTGCAATGGTTCCCTTTTTGAGCCCGTTAAAGGCCGTGGCATCGTCTTTGTAGGAGACGATCAGCAGCTCGGGATCGTCAGTTTTGAATACCTTCTTTGCTTTTCCTTCGTAGAGTTGTTCACCTTTCAACATATCAAGCACCTCGTCCTTTATTTTTTCAGCATTTCTCTGACCAGCTTGTGAATGACAGCGGGGTTGGCACTGCCCTTGGAGGCGCGCATGGCCTGCCCCACAAAAAAGCCCATGGCCTTCTCCTTGCCCGCTTGCAGCTCGGCCACCGCCTTCGGGTTCTCGTCGATGATCCGTTGGATGATGGGCACCAGCGCCGACTCATCGCTGACCTGCAAAAGCCCCTTCTCTTTGGCGATCTCGGCAGGCTCCTTCACTTCCTCAAACAAAGCCTCTATGATCTTTTTCGCCGCCGTACTGCTTACCGTTCCCGCCTCGACCAGGGCCAGCGTTTTGGCAAGATACACGGGGGCGAAGGGGATCTCCTCCAAGCCCTTTTCGGTCAGAAGCGCCGAGATATCCACCATGATGCGGTTGGCCGCCGCCTTGGGTGAAGCACCTTCTTGCACGGCCTGCTCAAAATAGTCCGCCGTTTTGCGGGAGGCTGTCAGAATGCCGGCATCATACGCAGAAAGACCGAATACCGACATATAGCGAGCCTTGCGGGCATCGGGCAGCTCGGGCAAGGCCCTGCGGATGCGCTCCACCCATTCCTTGTCCACTACGATAGGCACCAAATCGGGCTCGGGGAAATAACGGTAATCGTGGGCCTCCTCCTTGGAGCGCATCTGACTGCTCTCCCCCTTCACGTCATCCCACTTACGGGTGGCCTGCACCACCTCACCGCCCGATTCGATCAGATCGATCTGCCGCTCCCGCTCATTCTCCATGGCACGGACCGCCGCACTGAAGGAGTTGATGTTCTTCATCTCGGTACGGGTACCGAATTCCTTTTGACCCATGGGGCGGACCGACAGGTTCACATCACACCGCAATGATCCCTCCTGCATCTTACAGTCCGAAACACCGGTGTATTCCAGAATGGACTTGACCTTTTCAAGGAAAGCCTTGGCCTCGGCCGGGGATCGCATATCGGGCTCGGTCACGATCTCGATAAGGGGTACACCGCATCGGTTATAATCGATCAGGGATTGCCCGCGGTAGGGATCGTGAATCAGCTTACCTGCGTCCTCCTCAATGTGGATACGGGTAATGCCGATCCTTTTCACTTTCCCGTCGGCCTCGATTTCCAGATAACCGTTTTTGCAGATGGGCAGATCGTACTGGGAGGTCTGATAGGCCTTGGGCAGGTCGGGATAGAAGTAGTTTTTCCGATCCTGCTTGCCGTACTCGGTGATCTCGCAGTTCATGGCGAGCCCCGCCATAACGGCATATTCCACCACTTTTTTGTTGAGCACGGGCAGCACACCGGGCATTCCCGTGCAAATGGGGCAGGTGTGGGTGTTCACCTCGGCACCGAAGGCGGTGGAGCAGGAGCAATAGATCTTGGAGCGTGTCGCCAGCTCTGCGTGGATCTCAAGGCCGATCACCGTTTCAAAAGCACTCATACGCTTTCCTCCCTCCATACGGGGCTGATGGCATCATGTCCCGTCTCTTTCTCATAAGCATGGGCAACACGCAGGATCTCGGATTCCGCAAAGCGGTCGCCGATCAATTGAATGCCAATGGGCTTGCCCGCACGGTCGAGCCCCGCGGGAATACTGATGGCCGGGAGCCCTGCAATATTTACGGCCACGGTGCAGATATCCCCCATATACATGGCAAGCGGATCGGACTTTTCACCGAATCGATAGGCCGTTGTAGGCGTGGTGGGGGTCAGCAAAACATCAAATTCTGCAAACCGTTTGCCAAAATCCTGACCAATCAAGGTGCGCACCTGCTGTGCTTTTTTATAGTAAGCATCATAGTAGCCCGAGCTGAGTGCATAGGTGCCAAGCATGATCCGACGCTTGACCTCGGCCCCAAAGCCTTCACTGCGGGTCTTTTCGTAAAGGTCATTCAAGCCCTTGAATTCCGATACCCGATAGCCATATTTCACGCCGTCATACCGCGCAAGATTGGAGCTTGCCTCGGCCGAGGAAATGAGGTAATAGGCCGGCAGTGCATACTGCGTCAGAGGCAAGGAGCAGTACTCGCAATGGGCACCCAAACGCTCCAATACCTTCATGGCATCCTCCACCGCCGCACGGATCTCGGGCTGGATCCCTTCACCCAAGTATTCGCGGGGCACGCCGATTCGCATCCCCTTGACCTCTCCCGTCAACGCCCCGGTATAATCGGGAAGATCAAGAGCGGCAGAGGTGGAATCCATGGGGTCATGCCCCGCAATATGGTTCAACACCAGAGCGCAATCCTCCACGGTGTGGGTAAAGGATCCGATCTGATCAAGAGAGGAGGCAAAGGCTACAAGGCCGAAGCGGGACACCAACCCATAGGTGGGCTTGAGCCCCACATTGCCGCAAAATGCAGCAGGCTGACGGATCGAGCCGCCCGTGTCCGAGCCCAAAGCAAAAGGAGCCAGCTCCGCCGTCACACAAGCGGCAGAGCCGCCCGAGGAGCCGCCGGGCACGCAAGAGAGGTCATACGGGTTTTTCGTTTTCTTGAAATAAGAGCTCTCGGTAGAGGAGCCCATGGCGAACTCATCCATATTAAGCTTGCCCAGGATCACTGCCCCTGCATCCTTCAGTCTTTTCACCACGGTGGCATCGTAAGGCGGCAGAAAACGCTCAAGCATACGGGAAGCGCAGGTGGTCCGTACGCCCGCGGTACAGATATTATCCTTAATACCGACGGGAATCCCCGTCAGCGCCCCGCCCTCTCCTTTGGCAAGGAGCGTATCGGCAGCGGTGGCGGCCTTTAAGGCCTCATCGGCACAAACCGTGATAAAGCTGCCGATCACACCGTCCCTTTGTTCAATGCGGGCGAGATAGCTTTTGGTCACCTCCACCGAGGAAACCTCCCTCTCCCGCAGCATTCTGCTCAGTTTCTTTACTGTCATCATACCCATCCGACGCTCTCCTTACTCTACGATTTTGGGGACCGCGTAGCATCCTTCGCACTGCTCAGGCGCGTTTGCAAGGATCACCTCACGGGGATAAGAGGCCTTCTGCTCATCCTCACGGAATACATTGTAAAGATCCGAGCTCTGTGCCGTGGCACCCACCGTGCCCACATCCAGCTCGTTCAGCTGATCGGCAAAAGCGATAATGGCGCCCAGGCTGTCACCAAAGGCCTCCAATTCGCTTTCTTCAAATCGGAGCTTGGCAAGCGCCGCCACATGTCTGACCTGTTCTTTGTCGATTTTCATAAAAGCTTTTCCCTTCTTATAATACGCCTTAAGGTGGCACCGCAAATGCGGTGCCACCCATCTTGAGTGTACCTCAAAATTATTCTACATCCTGAAGGGCGTCATACCCTTCCTCGCCGGTACGGACCTTGATCACGTTTTCTACATCGTAAACAAAGATCTTACCGTCGCCGATGTGGCCCGTGTAAAGGGCCTTCTTGGCCGCCTCGATCACACTACGTACCGGAATCTTGCTGACCACAATATCCACTTGGACCTTGGGCAGGAGGGATACCTCCACCGGGACGCCACGATAGAACTCGGGGCTACCCTTCTGCTGACCGCATCCCAGCACATGGGAAACGGTCATGCCGGTGATGCCCAGCTCGGCCATGGCCTTCTTCAAGGTCTCAAAGCGGGCTTCCTTACAGATGATCTCCACCTTGGTAAACTTGGGTGCGCCCTCTACAGGTGCGGGCACCTGTCTGACAGGTACCGCCTCTGCAACGGAAACCCGGCCCGTGGGCTCTGCCTCTTCGCCCTCCCGGGCATAATCGATGCTTTCAACCGTCGGTGCAAAGTCGGGATATGCACGGTTACCGTGTTCACCGATATCAAGACCGGCAATTTCTTCCTCCGCGGTGACACGAATCCCCATCGTCTTCTTTAAGAGCAACCAAAGGAGAGCCGTTGTGACGAAGACGAATGCCCCCACCGCTACAACGCCCAACAGCTGAGTGCCGAGCAATTTCAGTCCGCCGCCGTAAAAGAGACCGTTCTCTGTCGAAAGGGTTGTCACACCTTCCTTTGCGAACAGGCCGATGCAGATGGTGCCGAATACGCCGCAGCAAAGATGAACGGAGGTAGCGCCTACAGGATCGTCGACCTTGATGCGATCAAAGAATACGACCGCAAATACTACGATAACGCCTGCAATGGCACCAATGATCAGCGAATCACGGATGGAAAAATAGGCGCAACCGCCGGTAATGGCCACAAGGCCTGCAAGACAGCCGTTGATCGTCATACCGAGATCGGGCTTGCCGACGAATATCCACGAAGCAACGGTGGAGGTCAATACTGCGGCAATGGCAGAGGTGTTGGTGGTCATGAGGATATGCATCACATCATCCGGATTCTGAAAGCTCATGGTAGAACCGGGGTTAAAGCCAAACCACCCGAGCCAGAGCACAAACAAGCCGATGACCGCAAGAGACATATTGTGCCCGGGAATGGCGCGGGGCTTGCCATCCTTTCCGTATTTACCGATGCGGGGACCGAGGATGATCGCCCCCGCCAAAGCGGCCCAGCCGCCTAAAGAGTGCACAACGGTATCACCGGCAAAATCCTTAAAGCCAAGATCTGCCAGCCACCCGCCGCCCCATACCCAGTGACCAACGATGGGATAGATCACCAATGTGAGCACAAACGAGAAGACGATAAACGAAACATATTTGATCCGTTCGGCAACCGCACCGGAAACGATGGTTGCGGCAGTACCGCAAAAGACAAGCTGGAAGAAGAACTTGCCCCAAAAGGGTACATTCGATGTCAATGTGTCATTGTAGAACGAAAGATCCGCATTACCTAAAATGAACAGGTTCTGTGTACCGATAAACGGATTGTCACCGCCGAACATCAATCCCCACCCCAAAAGCATAAAGCCAAGGGACGAGACCGCAAACACAATAAAGTTCTTTGAAAGGATATTAACGGTATTTTTCGACCTTGCCATGCCCGCCTCAAGGGAGGCAAAGCCGAGATTCATAAAGAATACCAATATGGCTGCAAGGAACACCCATAGGGTATCAACTAACATTGTCAGGTTCATAGCATATTCTCCTATCTGTCCTGTAAAGCATTTATCTTACACCAAATAACAGCTCTCCGTAAGTGGGGAAAGGCCAATATTTTGCGGCGGTCAGGCTCTCTGCCTCGTCGCAGGAAAGGCGCAGACGGCCCATAGCGGGCAACAGCTCATCCCGAATACCGTTCGCCTCCTCACCGATCTCGTCCGCCGAACGCAATTTCAGCAATACGTTCTCCAGCTCCGCGGTATGAACGGCGATCCCGTCTGCCAGCGCAGACAGGCGCTTCACCGTATTCCGCTCAAAACCGCAGGGCATATCGCTATCCAATGCCAGCTTGGCGGTGGCGGTGGCGGAAAGCTCCTTGACATAGCTTCCGATGGCGGGCAGAATCTGCTTCTTGACCATATCCACCATAGTATTTGCCTCGATGGTCACAGTCTTGCAATAATTCTCCAGCGTGATCTCATAGCGAGACTTCAGCTCCGCCTCGGAGAAGACCTTGTGGGAGGTCAGCATCCTGACATTCTTCTCATCCAACAAATGCGGTACGCAATCGGGTGTGGTGCGGTAGTTGCAAAGCCCCCGCTGCTCTGTTGCCTCCTTGATCCAGGCGTCATCATAGCCGTTGCCGTTGAAGATGATCCGCTTGTGATCCTTAATGGTCTTACGGATGGTGGCATGCAAAACGCTTGAAAAATCGGGAGCCGCCTCCAGGGTGTCGGCAAACTGCTTGAGAGATTCGGCCACGGCGGCGTTCAGCATGATATTGGCACAGGCAATGCTGTTGGAGGAGCCGAGCATGCGGAACTCAAACTTATTGCCTGTGAAGGCAAAGGGAGAGGTGCGGTTACGGTCGGTGGTGTCTCTGGGGAACTTGGGCAGAACATCCACCCCCAGCTTCATGGTCGTCTTGGCGGTACCGCCGTAAGACACATCCCGCTCGATGGCCTCCAGAATCGCATTCAGCTCATCCCCCAGGAACACCGATACCACGGCAGGCGGTGCCTCGTTTGCACCCAGACGGTGATCGTTCCCTGCCGTTGCCACCGAGATACGAAGCAGATCCTGGTATTCATCCACTGCCTTGATCACGGCACACAGGAACAGCAGGAACTGCGCATTCTCGTGGGGTGTCTCGCCGGGAGACAGAAGGTTGACGCCCCCGTCGGTGGCGATGGACCAGTTGTTGTGCTTACCGCTACCGTTGACGCCGGCAAAGGGCTTTTCATGCAGCAGACACACAAGACCGTGCCGTGCCGCCACCTTCTGCATGATCTCCATGGTCAGCTGATTATGGTCGGTGGCAATATTGGTGGTGGAGTAAATAGGTGCCAGCTCATGCTGAGCAGGTGCGACCTCGTTGTGCTCGGTCTTCGCCAGAATACCCAGCTTCCAGAGCTCCTCGTTCAGCTCCTCCATGTAGGCGGCAACGCGGGGCTTGATCACGCCGAAGTAGTGGTCATCCATCTCCTGCCCCTTGGGGGGCTTTGCACCGAAAAGCGTGCGGCCGGTATAGACCAGATCGGGGCGCTTATTGTACATTTCCTTATCTACAAGGAAGTATTCCTGCTCGGGGCCCACCGAGGTACGTACGCACTTGACGGCATCGTTACCAAAGAGCCGCAGAATACGGAGCGCCTGCACATTCAAGGCCTCCATGGAACGAAGCAGGGGGGTCTTCTTATCCAATGCTTCCCCGCCGTAGGAGCAGAACGCAGTGGGAATGCAAAGTGTCTTACCTTTAATAAATGCATAAGATGTGGGATCCCAAGCAGTATAGCCTCTTGCCTCAAAGGTGGCACGAAGCCCGCCCGAGGGGAAGGACGAGGCGTCGGGCTCCCCTTTGATCAGCTCCTTCCCCGAAAACTCCAGGATCACGCCCCCGTCGGGAGCGGGAGAAATAAAGCTGTCATGCTTTTCGGCAGTCACGCCGGTCAAGGGCTGAAACCAGTGGGTGTAGTGTGTGGCACCGTTTGCAATGGCCCAATCCTTCATGGCCCCCGCCACTGCGTTGGCCACATTCAGATCCAGTTCCTTTCCTTCGTCGATCGTCTTCTTGAGCGAGGCGTAAACCTTGGCAGAAAGCTTCGCACGCATCACTCTGTCGTCAAATACAAGACTCCCAAACTCTTCCGGTATGCTTCCCATAGCAAAGATCTCCTTTCGGGAATAAAATAGACAAAGGCGCCTTCGGGTACAGAACCCAAAAGACGCCTTTGCCTTTGATGCGCTCATTATACACCCATTCTTCTCGCTTGTCAAGGGGTTTTTGCAATTTTTTAAACGCGTTCTTGCAAAAAATTGAATTTTTCTCGTTTTTCCGTTGACAAATTGAAGGTTTGATGCTATAATGCTTGCAAGTGAGCAAAGGCGTTCACAAGAAACAGTATATGCTGTTTTTTGTGTGCGCTTTTCTCTTTTTTGAACATGAGAGGGATTTTTATGATGAAAAAAGAAGGTCAGATTCGCATCCCTTCGGGCTGTGCCATTGCCGCCGTCATCTCCAAAGAAGGAGAACGGATGTCTGGCCGGCCCATTATGGACGCCATGCGCCCCATGCATGACCGCTCCAACGGTCTTGGCGGCGGCTTTGCCGCTTACGGCATCTACCCCGAATACAAGGACTTTTATGCCCTTCATTTCTTTTTTAACGAGCGTGCCACGCGCAAAAGCTGCGAGCAATTTCTCAAAGAGCGGTTTGAGATCGTAAAATCCGAGATCATGCCCACCCGCAAGATCCCGGCCATTACCGACGAGCCCATCATCTGGCGTTATTTTGTTTCCCCCTTACGCTCGGTGTTGGCCTCGCTGCAATTGGATGAAAAAGAGTTTGTGGCAAGGACAGTCATCAAGATCAACACCGAAATGGAAGGAGCCTTCGTCTTTTCCTGCGGCAAGAATATGGGAGCCTTCAAGGCAGTGGGCTTCCCCGAGGATGTAGGTGCTTTTTATAAATTGGAGGAATACGCAGGCTATGCCTGGACCGCACACGGTCGCTATCCCACCAATACCCCCGGCTGGTGGGGGGGCGCTCACCCCTTCACACTGCTTGATCTGTCGGTGGTGCATAACGGCGAGATCTCCTCTTACGATGCCAACCGCCGCTTTATCGAGATGTTCGGCTATCAGTGCAATCTGCAGACCGACACTGAGGTGATCACCTACATTATGGATTATCTGCTCCGCATCCAAGGGCTTACCCCGGAAGAAGCGGCCCATGTGATCGCCGCCCCCTTCTGGAGCACCATTGAAAAGCGCCCCGCCGACGAACGCGAGCGGCTCACCTATCTGCGCACCGTTTTTTCAGGTCTGCTGGTCACAGGTCCCTTCTCGATCGTTGTGGGCTTTGAGGGTGGCCTGATGGCTCTCAACGACCGCCTGAAGCTGCGTTCCATGGTGGTGGGCGAGAAAGACGACAAGGTCTACATCGCCAGCGAGGAGGCCGCCATTCGTGTCATGGAGCCGAATGTGACAAAAATCTATGCGCCCGCAGGCGGTGAGCCTGTCATCATCAAAGTAAAGGAGGGGCGATTCTGATGAAGATGAATCTGATCTATCCTGCGTTCGAGGTGGTACGTAACGACAGCCGCTGTGTCAAATGCCGCCTTTGTGAAAAGCAATGTGCCAACGAGGTGCACCGCTTTGATGCCGAGCACAAGCTGATGCTGGCAGATGAAAGCAAATGCGTTAATTGCCAGCGTTGTGTCGCAATTTGTCCCACACGTGCATTAAAAATCGTGAAAAGTAACTGCACTCTGCGGGAAAATGCCAACTGGTCGGCTTCCACCGTCAACGAGATCTACAAGCAAGCCGAGAGCGGCGGTGTGCTCCTTTCCTCCATGGGCAATCCCAATCCGTTGCCCGTCTATTGGGACAGGATCCTGATCAATGCATCCCAGGTCACCAATCCCCCCATCGATCCCTTGCGTGAGCCTATGGAAACCGATGTATTTCTGGGAAAAAGCCCCGCGCGGATCGAGAGGGACAAGGAAGGGCGGATCAAATGTGAGGCTACCCCCCGGCTCCATCTGACCATGCCGGTCATGTTCTCAGCCATGAGCTACGGCTCGATCAGCTATAATGCCCATGCCGCACTGGCCAAAGCCGCCGCAGAGCTTGGCATCTATTACAACACGGGCGAAGGTGGTCTGCACGAGGATTTCTACTGCTACGGTGAGCATACCGTGGTACAGGTGGCATCGGGCCGCTTCGGTGTTTACAAGGATTTCCTCGAGGCGGGTGCCGCCATCGAGATCAAGATGGGTCAGGGCGCCAAGCCCGGTATCGGCGGCCATCTTCCGGGGGCCAAGATCGTGGGGGACGTTTCCCGCACCCGCATGATCCCGGAAGGGTCCGACGCCATCTCCCCTGCCCCGCACCATGATATTTATTCCATTGAGGATCTGCGTCAATTGGTCTTTTCTCTCAAGGAAGCCACCGAATACAAAAAGCCGATCATTGTGAAGGTAGCGGCCGTACACAATATTGCCGCCATTGCCAGCGGTATTGCCCGCAGCGGCGCCGATATCATCGCCATCGACGGATTTCGCGGAGGCACGGGGGCCGCTCCCACCCGCATCCGGGACAATGTGGGCATTCCCATCGAGCTGGCACTGGCCGCCGTGGATCAACGCCTGCGGGACGAGGGAATCCGCAACCGTGTATCGCTGATCGCCAGCGGAAGCATCCGCTCCGCCGCCGATGTGGTCAAGGCAGTGGCCCTGGGGGCCGATGCCTGCTACATCGGCACAGCCGCCCTGATCGCCCTGGGCTGCCATCTCTGCCGCAACTGTCAGAGCGGTAAATGCAACTGGGGTATCGCCACCCAGCGGGCCGAGCTGGTCAAACGCCTTGACCCCGAGGAAGGTGCTCGCCGTCTGTGCAATCTGATGACCGCATGGAATCACGAAATCAAGGAGATGATGGGCGGCATGGGCATCAACGCCATCGAAGCACTCAGAGGCAACCGTCTCATGCTCCGTGGGATCGGACTTTCGGAAAAGGAGCTGTCGATCCTGGGGATCGCCCACGCAGGCGAATAAAAAAATCTAATAACACCATGGAAAAATAATGAAAGGTGTGATATAATCATGTTGATAAACGCAGAAGCACTGGATCACCGTGCCTTAAATGACAGAATCCGCGAGGCAGAGGAGCCTTGTCAGATCACCCATTGCCGGGGGCAACGCTTTATCGCCGCCGGCATGGGAGAGAAAAAGATCGGTATTGACGGGATACCGGGGAACGCCCTTGGGGCTTATCTCAACGGTGCCACCGTCACCGTAAACGGCAACGCCCAGGATGCCGTGGGCGACACCATGAACGACGGTGAGATCGTTGTACACGGGAGTATTGGCGATGCCGCGGGATATGCTATGCGCGGCGGCAGGATCCTTGTTAAGGGGAATGCCGGCTACCGAGCCGGCATCCATATGAAGGAATATCGGGAGAAGGTGCCGGTCATCGTCATTGGTGGCCGTGCGGGCAGCTTTCTCGGGGAATATCAGGCGGGCGGAAAGATCATCGTTCTGGGACTTGACGGCGGCCCCATCGTGGGGGATTTTCCCTGCACGGGCATGCACGGCGGAAAAGTGCTCCTACGGTCGGATTGCACCAATATCTCCTTTCCCGCGCAAGTGAGCGCAAAAACCGCAGACGATGCGGATCTTGCCGAAATTTTGCCGTACGTATCCGAATTTTGCGCACTTTTCGGATATGAGACCGAGCAGATCATGCGGGGACCCTTCACCGTGGTGACCCCCGACAGCAATAACCCCTATCATCAGATGTATGTCTCAAATTAAAGGATTTTAAAGGAGTGGGAAGATGAAGTATTCGGCACAAGAAGTCATGCAATATGTCATGGAGGAGGATGTGAAATTCATCCGTCTTGCCTTTTGCGACATCTACGGCAAGCAAAAAAATATTTCGATCATGCCGGGGGAGCTGCCCCGGGCCTTTGATTGCGGTATCGCCATCGACGCCTCTGCCATCGACGGCTTTGGAGACGAGACCCACTCCGATCTTTTCCTGCGCCCCGACCCCGGCACGCTGACGGTGCTTCCCTGGCGCCCCGAGCACGGCCGTGTGGTGCGGATGTTCTGCTCGATCCACCTCCCCGACGGCTCTCTTTTCGAGGGAGACACCAGAAGCATTCTGAAAAAGGCTGTTGCCGATGCCGAAAAGCAAGGCATCTCCTTTGCCTTTGGTGCGGAAATGGAATTCTATCTGTTCAAGCTGGATGAGAGCGGTAACCCCACCACCGCACCCTTTGACACCGCGGGTTACATGGACATCGCCCCCGAGGACAGAGGCGAGAATGTGCGCCGCGAGATTTGTCTGACCCTGGAAAAAATGGATATCTTCCCCGAAAGCTCTCACCACGAGGAGGGCCCCGGGCAAAACGAGATCGACTTCCGCTATGCCGATGCCCTGACCAGTGCCGATAATGCCATGACCTTTCGAACCGTGGTCAAAACCGTGGCGGGGCGTAACGGTCTGTGCGCCGATTTTTCACCCAAGCCTGTCCCCGGTCAGCCCGGCAACGGCTTCCACATCAATCTGTCGGTCAAAAATAAAAACGGCTCCGACCTGCTCCCCTGCATGATCGCGGGGATCCTGACGCACATATCGGATATGACACTGTTCCTTAACCCCATTCACGAATCCTATGAGCGTTTTGGAAATTACAAGGCTCCCCGTTACATCTCCTGGTCCGCCGAGAACCGTTCACAGCTGGTGCGTGTTCCCGCCGCCACGGGCGAATACCGCAGAGCCGAGCTTCGTTCCCCCGATCCTGCCACCAACCCGTATCTGGCCTTTGCGCTTCTCATCCGTGCGGCAATGGACGGTATCGAGAAAAAAATACCTCTGCCTCCCGCCACCGACATCAATCTGTTTGCGGCCGATCCCGTCACTCTGGCCAAATTCAAAAAGCTACCGCAATCCCGTGACGAGGCAGTGGCGGCCGCCGGGGCCAGCGCCTTTATCGCCCGCCATCTGCCGGGCACGGTTATCGGTGCTTACTGTCACAACGCATGATCTGAAATCAACAAAATTCCAACCGAGAAAGGGGGAGCACGATGAGTCTGACAGAACGGATATACAGTGTTTTACTGGTATCAGCATCGGAAAAGCTCAATGATTCCTTGCGGGAATTGCTCCCCGAATCCCGCTATTTCCCCGTCACCACCGTGGCAAGCATCAGCGCCGCCAAGCGGGCCATGCTGGAATATGCCTTTGACCTTGTGCTGATCAATGCGCCCCTGCCCGATGATATCGGTACCCGCTTTGCCATAGATGTCTGTAACGAGAAAAGTACCGTGGCCATGATGCTGGTGCGCAACGAGGTCTATCACGAAATTTACGAAAAGGCAGCTTTACGGGGTGTATTTATTCTCCCAAAGCCCACCTCAAGGCCCACCCTCACACAGGCACTGGATTGGCTCGTCATTGCCCGCGAGCGCTTGCGGTGCTCGGAGCAAAAAACAGTATCGGTAGAAGAAAAAATGGCCGAGATCCGCATCGTGAACCGCGCCAAATGGGTATTGATCGAGCATATGAATATGACCGAGGAGGATGCCCACAAATATATCGAAAAGACAGCGATGGATCAATGCGTTTCAAAGCGCGCCATAGCCGAAAGCATTTTAAAAACCTACGGCTGAAGGATCGCCCCCCGCCCCCCGAACGGTGTTCGGGGGGCAGGGGGCGTCGTTTTTTATCGAAAAACTAAACAAATTCGCGATTTTGTTTATTTTCGGCTTTGAAATGATGTGGTATAATTAAAGTATCTTCTCAGACCTGCAATCCGATCAATTAAGGGAGGCGACATATGAAAACTTATATCATTTATAATCCGCACGCCGGCACCGGCAACAGTGCGGAGGAAAGCAAAAAGCTGATGTCCTTGTACGAAGGCGAGATTTCCCATAGTTAAAGATACCACTCAAAACCCACGCTTACAATACTTCCATAACATCAATTTTGGAGGTAAAACCCTATGAAACGCCTTATATCCTGCGAATATAACTTCGATAACTGCTGTGTGGAACTGAAATTCACCGACGGTAGCATGATTGCGATTGATACGATTGCTGTTGAGAATGAAGTTGCCGACAATATGTATCAGCGCTCAGAGCTTGATTATCTAATCTATAATGCACCGCTTGAATATGCAGACCTCATTTTGAACGGCGACCCCGAAGCATATTTGAAAACAGTAACCGAATACAAATCATTAGATTAGAATATCAATGAATAATGCTCCTCTCGACCCAATAAAGGTTGGTAGGAGCATTATTCGTATTCAAGACAAACTACATCCAAGTTTGTTTTTCGCATTCCGCACTTTGCAAGAATATCGGTTAAGTCTGCAAATACCGCTGATAATATTGTCGCTAAGCCACGTATAAATTGTCCTTTACGTTGTGGTTTATGCAATACTAATGTTAATTGATACTCCATCCCTCCGCTTGCTCACGGATAGAAATAAATCGCTTATATAGCCCTTCCTGTTGGATCAATTCCTTGTGTGTTCCGCTTTGAACAATACGCCCATCCTCAACCACCAAAATCTGATCTGCGTGCTCAATCGTTGCAAGACGGTGAGCAATAACGATAACCGTTTTATGGGCTGTCAATTCACTTATCGCCTGTTGAATGAAATGCTCATTTTCCGGATCGACGCTTGCCGTAGCCTCGTCCAAGATAATAATGGGAGCATTCTTCAAAATAGCTCTTGCAATAGAAATACGTTGCTTTTCGCCGCCGGAAAGTGAAGAACCGCCTTCACCAACAATCGTGTTATATCCATCCGGGAGCTTCATAATAAAATCGTGGCACCGTGCTTTTTTTGCCGCCTCCACAACATCATCATGTGTAGCTGACGGATTACCAAAGCGAATATTATTCTCAATGGTATCATTGAACAAATATACTTTTTGGAACACCATTGAAATATTCGACAGCAAACTGTCGCAGGTCATTTTTCGTACATCCGTCTGACCGACCGACACAGTACCGCTGTTTACATCATAAAATCTTGCAATCAGATTACATATCGTTGTTTTGCCGCTACCGGACGATCCTACAATAGCCGTAGTTGTCTGTTCGGGAATAGTGAAGCTGACATCTTTCAATACGGGTCTTTCGTCATATCCGAAGCTAACGTGGTCAAAACAAATATCGAATGTATCAAGTTTGATATCCTTACCGTCTTTATCCAAAACTTGCTCGGATTGCAATTCCTCTAACTGTTCCAATGCGTCGTCGATAATACCGAGAATATGTGCGCTGTCGCTGATCGGTTCGATTCCCGCAAAGAGAGTAAACGACAAAAAGACAAACACCAACATAAGCGGCAATTCGATCTGCCCCATAATACCAAGACAGAATATTTCTATCAGCAGAGCTGCCGATGCCGTTTTCAGAGCCAACTGATGCAAGCAGTTAGCGGGAGTATATCCCAATTCAATTTTTTCATTGATATCCTTACTTGCTTTACAAGCCGCAGCCATTGTCTGCATGGATGCGCCGCTCTGCCCGAAGGATTTCACAATAGACAAGCCTCTGACATATTCGATTGAAGCAGAAGTTAATTCACGATTCACTTTTGCGGCTACGGGGATATTCTTTTCGCTTCGTTTTGATATCAACATCAAAAACAGGAACGAAACAACCGCACCGGCAAGCGTAATCAAAGAAGCAATCGGATTTACAAACAGCAACCACAAGAAGAAACATAAGTAATTCAAATAACCGCCTATAAATGTGTCGATCATACGGATACCCATATTTTCAAGTGTTTGCAAGCCGGTTGTAATCGAGTTCAGAATATTTCCCGTATTCATTTTTTGGAAATACCCTAATGATACTCTTTTCATCGCCTCACCAATCGCCAGACGATCTCTCGCCACCAGCTCATAGCTGATCGTTTCTTGAAATTTCGCTTGCAGATAGGTACAGATAAAGCGAAGAACGACAAAGAACGCAATCAGCAGCATACTCAACAAAATCCATTTTGAGTCAAATGTGCTTTTACCTTGTGCCTGTCGGGTCAACATTCCAATGGTATGCGCCGCAATCAGCGCAGGCATAGCGGCACACCATGTCGCAAGGAAAGAAAAGATAAAGCCGATAAACAATTTTGCCTTGAATTTTCCACACCAAGAGATAATTCGTCCGATTGACTTAAACATTGTGTGCCTCCTTTCCGTGCGCTGCCGCACTCCAATTTTTTGCACCGATATGTGCCTGCCACATCTGATGATATAAAGGACAATTCTCTAAAAGGTCATTTTGCTTGCCCTGTGCCAAAACAGAACCGTCTTTGAGAACCACGATATTGTCAGCCTGCTTAATGGTTGACAACCGATGGGCGATTACCAAAAGCGTTTTTCCTTTCGTCAGCGCCGAAATACTCTGCTGCAATTTATCTTCATTCTCCGGATCGGTAAACGCCGTAGCTTCATCTAAAATAACAATAGGCGCATTTTTGAGTATCATTCTTGCTATGGCGATACGCTGCTTTTCGCCACCGGACAGACGGTTTCCGGCATCACCAGCAGGGGTATCGTATCCCATAGGCAATTTTCGGATAAATTCATCACAGCAAGCAGCTTTCGCCGCAGCATAGACTTCATCATCAGTTGCGTGTGGATTGCCAACACGGATATTGTCTTTCAATGAGCAGTTGAAAAGGAAATTATCCTGCGTAACAAAACTGACGATATTTGCAAGTTGTGTAAGCGGCATATCTTTAATATCAACGCCGCCGATGGTGATACATCCCTCCGTGGCATCCCAAAATCTCGCAAGCAAACGGGCAACCGTTGATTTTCCGCCACCGGAAGGCCCGACCAATGCCGTGAAGCTCCCTTCGGACAAGCACAGATCAATACCATGCAGCACCTCATCATCCTTATTACCCGAATAAGAGAACCGAACGTTTTTCATGCAAACCGTGTAATTTGTAATATCTGCGTTTTCCGTAGGCTCCGGCAATTCCGGCATTTCCAGATAGTCTTGCAATTCCAATACCGTATTTTTCATTTGGTTAATGTCATTAGAAAACACCTCCAATTTGGAGAGTGACGTCACCATTGACATAGCAAGCATAACAGCAAGAGCGACCTCGGCAACCGTTATCACTCCGCTTGTCTGCAAATACAGACTAGCGGGAAGTACACCGAGCAAGGTTGCCGGGAACAATACAAATGCCAGCTTCATCGTAACCCAAGTAGAGGACATCCATTTTACGACAAAGCGTTTATAATCACCAATCGCATTAGAATATTTTTCATAGGATGCTCCCGCACGTCCAAAGGCTTTGATCACCTCAATCCCTTCGATATACTCCACGATCATACTGTTCATGCGGGAGTTGGATTCATTGTAAATCCCGAAATTCTTTCCGCTGATCGCAAAGGTCAGGAACATACAAATCATGGATAGCGGAAAGGTAGCGAGAGAGGCTAAAGCGATACGTGGGTCGATACAAAATAGCGCAATAAAGCTCACGATCGGGAGAACAAGATGACCGCAACCCTCCGGGATCAGATGTGCCAAAGGCGGCTCTATTTTCTCAATCTTATCTACAAAAATGTTTTTAAGTTCACCGATACTGTGCTTGTTTATCTCGCCAAGCGGAGCGTGCATAAAACGATTTACAACACGCAAGCGAAGTCCTTCCAAAACATCATACGCCGCTTTGTGTGCAAGCACGGTCGATAGTCCGAACATTCCTACTTTAACTAAATACGCTATCGCTATGATTCCACACCATACAAGAACTGTGTTTACGGAAAGATCACCGGCAATATATAATGTCAATAGCCGATAAGCACAGTAATACGGAACGATACCTGCGGTTATGCTGATAACCGAGAAAATCGTAGAAAAGCCAAGTTTTTTCCCGCTGCCTTTGGCATATCCGAGCAAGCAGGACAACCAGCCTTTTTCTTTCTTCATGTCTTTTCACCTCACTAATTCATTCAAACTCTTGTAAAAGCAAGAAAAGAACGGTAAGCCTTCACCTACCGCTCTTATTTTACTATTTATGCACTTTGTTTTCTACTCTGGCAAGCCTCTTTTACTCCGATCAGACAAAAGATTTTCGATATTCAAGTGGTGTTTTTCCCATTTCCTTTTTGAAAGCAGATGCAAATTTACTCGGATTATCGTATCCAACCATTCCGGCAATATCTACAATTTTTAGTGTTGAATTTGTTTTCAATAAAGTGGCGGCATAATTCATTTTATACGTTTTCATGTATGTATAAAGAGGACTACCGTAAACGCTTTTGAAACAGTTTTTTAATTGTGTAAGTGCAATGTCATAACGGAAGGCTAATTCTTCAAGAGTATAATTTTTTGTTAAATCAGCAGTTAGTAAGGCATGGATCGCTTTGATTTTTTCGACTTGACTTTTGTAAAAGTATGGTCTTTCTTCCTTATGCGTAGAAAGCTCCAGCGCATCCAAATACAATAACAGTTCTAAAACCTTGATTTTGAAATATGTCTTTTTGATTTTTGACGGCACATTATAAAGCTCGGAAAATATATGCTCGATTGACGGATCGCCGGGAATAACAAACGGTACGCTCGTTTCACAATACTTTGATACCAAGCCATTAAGCGATACGGGAAAATCCTTCATCATTTCCGGTAGATGCTGTCGGGCAATATCATGCTGAAAACAAACCGATATACCGTGATAGTGGTTTAGCGGAAAGGAAAACTGACCGTTATGCTTTGCTCTGCGATCCACACGGAGATCACCGGTTTCTAAATAAATGTAACTGCCGTCACCCAACTGCATTTCAATTCGCCCTTCGCGGCAATGATCTATACACAGCAAATTTGCGGTGGATTGAAAATTAGAGTAGCAACCCTTCATGTGGAAATCGTTATACATGATAAACACACCGGGAAACACGGGGTAAACGGTCATCACACCTTCACCCGATTCATCATGCATTTTCATCACTTTGCAATCTTCGGTTTCGATAATTTCCTGCACATTTGCGCCCCATGCAACCTTATCATCAAATTTGTCCAGCATCATATCACCCCTTTCCATAGCGTTATTTGTCTATGTAATATACTTTATCGCAGATTTGATTCAAAAACTCAAAATCATGTGAAACAACAATAATGATTTTCCCATGAGCCTTTAACTGATTGATTACACCGCTGACTTCCAACATTCTGCGATAGTCCAATCCGCTTGTAGGCTCGTCAAATATCAAAACCTTTTTCTCCGAAAGCACAGCCGTTGCAACAGCTAACCTTTGCTTTTGACCGCCGGAAAGCGCCATAGGATGTCTTTCTTTGAATGGCAGAAGATCAAACGCCTGTAATACTTTGTCTATTTCTTCCTCTGTGCGGTTGGGCGAGGATAGCAAGCACTCGTTATATACACTATCCGAAAAAAGCTGATGGTTTACATCCTGCATGACGCAGAAGCAACTTTTTTGCCTCTGCTTTGGTTTTAGTACTTTTTCATCTAACCGAATAATACCGCTTTTTTCTTTATGTAAGCCACACAAACAGCGTGTGAGCGTAGTTTTACC
This sequence comes from Clostridia bacterium, assembly GCA_017451735.1. Classification (GTDB taxonomy): domain Bacteria; phylum Bacillota; class Clostridia; order Oscillospirales; family CAG-272; genus Firm-07. The sequence goes on along the minus strand of JAFTNU010000074.1, from coordinate 4,230 downwards.
TGCGCCATTGTGTCCGACAATGCCTAATACCTCTCCGCTCCTTACAGAGAAAGTGAGAGAATGAAAAATCTCTTTTTTATCAAAAGCGCATGACAGATTTTCCACCGTCAAATCGGGTGTATCGGTAGAGCTACCGACTGTCGGGATGAGCAGTTCCGATTTCTTCAGACTTCGCAATCCCATAGAAATACGCTCCGACTCCGACAACTGCCAAAGCTCATTTGCAGAGAAGATTTTTGAAATTTTCCCGTTTTCAATGTAAATAGCGCGATCAATCAAATCCACAAGGAAATACAACCTGTGTTCTGCTATTACAACGGTTCGTCCTTCGCTTTTCGCCTTGATAATCTGCTGACGGAGTAATTCTATTGCGTCAGCATCCAGATTTGCCGTCGGCTCGTCCAATACAAAAATATCCGGATTCATAGCATAAACGGAAGCAAATGCCAATGTCTGCTTTTCGCCGCCGGACATAGAAAATATATTTCTCCCCATCAAAGACTCAATGTGAAGCGCTTTAATGGTCTGTTCCAACCGTTCACGAATCATTGCAGGATCAACACCGGCATTTTCAAGACCAAAGGCGAGTTCGCTGTCGGCATCAATATTAAAAAACTGTGATTTCGGATTTTGAAAAACAGAGCCTACGTACTGTGCCAATCGGTATATTTCCGTTTCAGCAATATTGATATTATCAATCGCCGTTGTTCCTGAAAGAACACCGCCCTCTACAAAGTGAGGGATCAGTCCGTTTATTAGCTTTGTGATCGTTGTTTTGCCACAGCCGCTTTCACCGCACAAGAGTACACACTCTCCTGGCGCGATCTCTAAATCAATGCCGGAAAGTGTTTCAGGCTGATTTTCATATTGAAATGAAACATTGTTTAGTTTTATAACCAAAGCCCATCACCTCCTACACGATTATGAAAGCGACAACGCAAAAGATAATACCAAAAGCCAAGCAAAGTACGTCATGTACTCCGAAGCGCATCGTGACAATGCTTGTCTTTTTATTTGGATTTTCTATTCCGCGCGTTACTGCCGCAGCAGAAAGTTCTTCTGCGGTTGCGGTAGCCGACATCATAATAGGTACAACCAAGCATTCCAATTTCTGTATCCCGTGAATGTCACGGAATTTCATCGCATCTCGAATATATCCGATTTCTTCCTTAATTGCGGGAAAATAACGTATCGTGACGGATAGCGGAATAATTAACCCCTGCGGAACGTGCCATTTCCGAAGTGCCGCGGTCATTTCTCTGACCGAAGTTTTCTGCACGAGTAATGTGCCGATAATCAAACACGGAAAGATTTTTCGGGCATAGGTAGCTAAAATCAAAAATGTGGTAGCTAATACCTGCGGCATAACGGGAACTATGTAATATTGCAGCAGTAAGCAAATGCTAAAAGCAACGGCTAATTTGCAAGCGGATTTTCCACATCCGCACACAGCAATCAATATGAGCAAAGAAACTACCCATGCAATTTCAACCCATATAGACTGCTGTGTGAACGCTACTATGTTTGCAATCACGAGCAAAATCAGTTTCGTTCTCGGATCAAAATTCAGCCGCCCTTTTTTTGCGGCAGAGCTCATTATACAATTCCTGCCTTTACAAAGTGCTTTTTAAACAGAACCTTTGCAATAAACGCACCCACAAACGCCAAAACGATAGGTGCTGCAATCATCAGAACAAGCATACCCGTGGACGAGAGAGCTTCAATAGACGCAACATAGTCTGCGGACATACCCTGCTCGGAGATCTGTGCAATAAAACTTTCCTTGAACAGCCAAATGGGAAGCGGAGAGCCAATCATCCCGATGGAGAAGCACGCAAAAGAAAGCGTGTTACCCATAAAGCTCTTATACTTTGTAAGGAAACGAACCAGCTCTGCCAATCCGCAGCCGATAACGAAGGTAATCAAAATCACCGTGGTAAACTGACCTGTTATAAAATAAATCAGACCTGTAATCAAGCCCATCAAAAAGATCGCGCCCGGTTTCTGTACTTTAGCTGCCAAGAGCATATACGGAATACCCGTAAACAATGCAATAAGTCCCGGCATCAATATCCACATAATCGGAATGGTACCTAAAAGCATAAAAGCAAAGTTAATGACGAAATAGATTGCGGAAAAGATACCAACGGTAATTAGGTCTTTTCCTTTCATTCGCATTGTGTTTGTCGTTGAATTTTTCATGAGTCCTCCTTTAGTTAGCAGTGCCTAACTATACGTTGTAAAATTAACGCCATCGAGCGGGCGTCCTTGAATATTATACATGGAGGATCATATTTTTTCTACTCTAATCAGCCTTTTATGCTCCAAACGGACTTTTTTTGATAAAACCATCATAAAGAAGTTGAATGCCATGAAAAGCGTAATGGTAAACCATATTTCTTGCCGTTTTTCACATGGTCACTTTTGCTTATGTGTGTAAATGGTTACGTATGATCTCCACCAGATCCGCCGATATAACGTGCTCTATTCTGCACGCATTTTCTTCTGCAAGTGCGGCATCCGCGCCGATGTGAACAAACATTGCCGTAAGTAAATGATGGCGCTCGTAAATATCGAGGGCAACCTTTTTGCCCGAATTGGTCAAGCTGATAATACCAGAGGAGTCGATGTTGACGTAGTCTTTTTCACGAAGCCGTTTCATAGCAACAGAAATGCTTGCCTTGGAATATCCAAGCTCATTCGCAACGTCAACGGAACGAACGTTTGAGCTTTTTTGTGTTAATATGTATATTGTTTCAAGGTACATTTCTTCGGATTCACGATATTTCATCAAACACCCTCCTTCTCGGTTTCAATTTTGTGAATTGCCTTTTTGCAAAGCCGTTTTACGCCGCAACACAGTATGGCGAAGCCGACTGTCACAACAAGGGCAATCAGTGGTTCCATAACATATTGCATAAGGCTTTTCCTCTTTTATTTCTTTGCTTTATGATGAAGGCTGTGCTTCAATTTTTCGAGCAGAAGCAGAAGATCGTTTCTGTCCTCATCGCGCAAGACATCAAATATATCCGATGCGTTTTCTGCGACAGCTACCTTTTCACCAAGTTCAAGCAGATTTTGAGCGAGTTTTCCTTCACGGTCAAGTGCCAAATATTGCATCTTTTTCTCTGACGGCTTCTTTTTCTCGCCGTTTCCATCGGGACGAGGTTTGCGGGGCGGAATTACGCCCGTTTCTTTATATTCCATACCTCTTTCGCATTGCGGCTCGTCAAGATAGCAATGCCGACCGCAGCAGGGGCATAAGTGTTTTAACATAATTACCTCCGTTTTTGAAAAGCAGGCGGAATCGTTTGATCCCGCCCGTTCAGCCTTTTGTAATTATTTCAGAAGTGCATTTTCAAGATCTTCCAGCATCATGCCGAGAGCAGTAAAGCCGCCTTCAGCAGTGTACCAAACGCTGGGACGTGCAAGAATAACAACGTTTCCGTTCTTGGCAGCAATCGTCTGATCTATAACCTCATTGTTCATCACTTCTGCCGCAGTAGAAGCACCGCCGGTTGCGGCATCTCTGTCCATAACAAAGATGTACTGCGGGTTTTTCTGAAGGATGTATTCAAAAGAGGAAAGGTTGCCGTGCGAAGCATCCTCGGACTCCTTGTCAACACCTACATTTGCGAAGCCGATCTCATTACCAATGATAGAGCAACGACCGCTGTTACCGGTTACGTTGAAGCCGCCGCTGGTTACCATTCCTACGATAGCGGATTTGCCTTTTGCGAATGCCTGAAGCGCCTCGATTCTTTCATTGTAAGCGGAAACCTTTGTGTTCATTTCTTCAGTTTTGCCGAAAATAGAAGCGATGGTCTGTGCGTTCTTGATCGTACCCTCTACTACGTTACCGCTAACGGTCAAACGTACGACGGGAGCAATTTCGGAAAGGGTTGCATAATAGTCACTTCCACGACCACCCATGAAAATGAGATCGGGTTCATAGGACATGATGGTTTCTGCATCGGGAGTTTTAATTGTACCGCAGGTAGGAATACCTTCGACCTTATCTACAAGATAGTCAAGAGTGGTAGTGGCAACGCAAACAATGCGATCTTCCAGTCCAAGGTTCACGAGAATATCGAGAGCTGCCATATCACATACGGCAATCTTTTGAGGATCGTAAGGAACTTCAAGCTGGATTTCCTTTTCGTCCTTAGAGCCGTCAACCCAGGGGATCGTGATCTTTTCGGGATTGTTTTCGGTGCCGTCACCGGTGCC
>JAFTNU010000073.1 GCA_017451735.1 Clostridia bacterium | reverse complement strand
GATGACGCAAGAAGTGCGCTCGCACACGCCGCTGCGCGGCTACCTCATCCACCGCTAACGCGGTCCCCCTTCCCCGTTAGGGGAAGGCCCTGATGCGGCGTGTTCATGGTGTATAGCTGCGTTGTTGGTCGGGGATGCGGACGCGCAATGCGCGCCCCTACAATGAAGTTTTGCGAACATCCCGGCGACCTTGTAGGGGCGCACATTGTGCGCCCGTTTGTGCGGTGCATCGCCGCATTGCGGGTCGGGGATGCGGACCGTCGAGGGCGCCCCTACGGGTGCGGTGCGTTATTCCGAGGTTGGTCGGGGATACAACCCTTCCACCACTCCGTGGTCCCCCTCCCCTTGCACAGGGGAGGCTTGGTGCGGTGGGTTCATTGCGTATAGCCGCATAGTTGGTCGCGATTGCTTCGCCGCAAGCTCCCGCCCTACGGGTACGGTCGTTGTTCCAAGGTTGGTCGGGGATGCGGGCGGAGCTTGCTCCCCCCGCATCAGCCGAAGATGGCCTCGGCGACCTCTAAAATTTTAAAGCGCAGCTTGTAGGTGGTGCTGTCGGTATCGGCAATGACACGGTACTGCTCGCCCGTGAGCCCTGCCGAAAGGCAGACCGCCTCGGTATCCTGCGCCGAGGCTGCCGAGAGGCACAGGGGCGGAAAGAGTACACACCACCAGTTCTGCCCCTCGGCCTCACCGATCATGACCCGCAAAGAAAGATACTCCCCCGCGGGGAAAGCAAGGCTTTCATACTGCCGCGTTGGATAACGCTCCTCGCTCAGCGTCACGGCTACGGCATCTGCCGAGCCTGCCTGCCGCAGAGCTTCACGCGCGGCGTCCTCCAGAAGGGGGAGCGACTGGTGTAAAACAGCCTCCGCTTCGGCTCTGCTGTTCACGTTTTGCAGCAGCATCTGCGTTTTTTCGGTAACGGCATCCCGCACGGTGAGCTTGATCGCCTGATCTTCCTCACTATCGGAATTGGCCAGCACGTGCAGACGAATGACGTTATCGTAAATGCCCGCCTCACCGTGAATGGGCAGAATCAAAAAGGCGGCCACCAACATGGCGGCCGCCATGAAAAATCCCCAAAAGCGTTTCATTGTGTCACACTCCTTTCATGGGCACAGTATGCCCCACGGATAACACATTTATACACGCTCGGAAAATTTTTCGTTAGATCAGCAGTGCTTTTTCTTCGGTCAGCACCGCGCCGTCATAGCGCAGGGTCTTGACCTCATATTTGCCAAAATCAAGGGCAATTTCTCTGCCGCACAGCGTTACGGTGCAGGCCTTGGACACGCCGTCGTTGTTCAGCAGGCGCAGGAGATAGGCGTTGGAGCCATACTGCTTTTTCATGGTAACCAGCACAACGTTCCGCTCGGAAATGGCAATGGAAAAGGGCGTTTGGGGACGGTCGGCACCGGGGAGCCCTGCCTCGGCAGGAAATACGTTGCAGGCGTAGGGGGGCAGGTTGAACTCGGTGGCCAGTCGCTCCAGTGCGGCCTTGGGGCACACAGTGAGGCGGAAGGCAAAATTCCGCTCGCCCATATCGGCCTTTTTGACAAATCTGTCGGTGGGAATAATGGGGCGATCCAGGATGGGATGGCCGCAGTAGGTGATGCCGCGCAGCATAGAGACCGAAAGCACGCCATCCTTGAAGATAGAGCCGTAGGTGCCCCGATTGAACAGTGCCAGTACGTCTCCCTCGCCATGGGTCAGTGCCATAAAGCGCTGTGCCACGTTCTCTCTGCCGTCGGCAAAAAGCTCCTCGGTACCAAAGGCGGTCTGACCAAGGCAACGCTCCCCTGCCGTGGGCAATGCCAGGCGGAGCATACGGTTGGCATCGTTCATAAACACATCCATCTTCACGTCCACGTCAAGGGTGTGCTTGTAAATATCGTATTCAATGCGGAGCTTGGTGTTCTCGCAGGAGAGGAAGGCCTCGGCGGCGGTATAGATGGGACCATCCTCGATGATCCGGAAGCCCGACATCCCCGCAAAGGGACCGTCGGGGGCATCCATCAGAGCAAAGGGCACGGGATCCGAGCCGATGGCGGTCTCCTGCTCCTTAGACATCGCCCAAGGGTCGGGGTTATCCTTGTAGAAAACAGGCAAAAACCCACCCCGTTTGCCGAGATATTGCTTCTCGGACAGATATTCCCTGCCGTCGATGCGGTAGGAGCGGAGCAAGCCGGTCTTGGCATCGATCTCCACGTGCTTTTGCAGCTCCTTGCCGTCCACAGACACGGTGCAATCCATCACCACGTCCCCACTTTGGCGCGTGGCGGCAGCCTCGGTAGGCGCATAGTCGGCATACAGGGAGAAGCGGGTTACATCCATGGGCTTCAGGGACGCACGGAACACAAACCGCTTGCGCCAGTCCAGATTCAGGCAGCTTTCCTCTTTGACAAGCTGCAGGGGGAGCTCCTTGCCGCTTGCATCAAACAGCCGCAAACGGGAATGAATATCGTCTCTCCAGTTCTGGTCGGCCATCATCATCTCGCAAACGATCTCGGTCTCGTGCTCGTAAGGGTGAGGATTGTAGACCAAAATGGGGTATTCCCCCTCCTTTGCGCGGGGCTCTGCGGCGCAGAGAGCAAAGTAAGCACGGGCGCGCAGACGGTTGAGGATCAGCAGCGCGTGATCGGCATATTGCAGACCGTTCTCCTCGCCCGCACGGATGCAGGTGCCGGGCAGTACGTCATGGAACTCCATATTGAGGAGATCGGTGGTGGCCTCGTCCAGCTCCTGCTCGGGGTACTCGATAAGACCGCGCATTGCGGCCATGGAGCAGAGCTTTTCTACCATATAAAGGGTGCTTTCCAGCTCGGCGTGCTTCTGCTTGATCCTGTACATAGAGGTATAGCAACCGGGCTGTACCAAACGCAATGCCTTGTCGTGCACCGCCTTGGGGTCGAGCTTGGCAAAAAATTGCTCGGGGGTGGAGTGGATGATGGTAAACTCGCCCTCCAGCTCCTTTTTCAGTGCCTCGATATCGGCAAGGTCGCGGCGAGAGGGTCCACCGCCGTGGTTGCCCACGCCCCACAGCACAAAAATGGTATCCTCGGGGCGATTCTTGATGCGGTTCTTGATGTCTCTGGCGGCGGTGCCCAGATGAGTGAGATAGGTACTGCGCACGCCCACCTTTACGCGGCTGCCGTCCACGCCCTCCCACCAGAACTGGCTTGCGGGGATGGGATCGGAGCCGGGACGGGTGATGATGTAGCTATCCTGGCCGCACTTGCGCAGGATCTGAGGCAGGCCCGAGGAGTGGCCGAAGGAATCAAAATTAATGGCCGTGGTGGGCTTGACACCAAAGTTTTCTTCAAAATAGCGATGCCCCATCAGAATCTGGCGCACCATGCTCTCTCCTGAGGGCATATTGCAATCGGGCTGGAGATACCAACCGCCCATAATGTGCCATTTGCCCTCGCGCACCAGCTTTTTGATGCGGGCAAACAGGGCGGGGGCGTATTCGGCAATGTATTTATACAGTGTGACCTCGTTGTGACAAAAAATATAATCAAACTCCTCGGCCAAATCCACGGCAGAGCGGAAGGTGGACAGCGCCGCGGCGGCACCCTCCTCCCATTCCCATTGCCAGATGGGGTCGATGTGGGCGTTACAGATCAGATGGACCTCTTTCATGCTTATTCTCCTTTCGGGGGGATGTAATTAGTATAACAACAATCGCAGGATTTTGCAAGAGGGAACAAAAATTTTCACCCGTTTGCGGACAAGATTTTTTGAGTGCTGTCTTGACGGCGGCGCGGGGGTATGCTACAATAAAAAAGAAGAAACCGCAAAGGAGTATGCAAATGAAATCTCTCATTTCTCCCTCTTTGATGTGTGCCGACTTTTTGAATCTTGGCGCAGAGCTGAAAAAGCTGGAGCAGCACGGCATCGAATACCTGCACATTGACATTATGGACGGCGAATTTGTGCCCAATTTTCAGCTTGGCACCGATTTTATCAAGCAGTTGAAAAAGGGCACATCCATCCCCCTGGACATACATATGATGGTGAAAAACCCCGAAAACAAGCTGGATTGGATCCCCTTTGGCGAGGGGGATTACGTTTCGGTGCATTACGAGGCCTGCACCCATTTGCAGCGTGCCCTTGCCATGATCCATGCCCGTGGGGGCAAGACCATGCTGGCACTGAACCCTGGCACCCCCCTCTCGGTGCTCACGGAGGTGCTCCCCGATCTGGATGCCATTTTGGTGATGACGGTGAATCCCGGCTTTGCGGGGCAGAAGCTGATCCCCTCCACCCTGGATAAGATCCGCCGTCTGCGCCGCTATCTTGATGAGAACGGCTACGGTCACGTGGAGATCGAGTGCGACGGCAACGTGAGCTTTGAAAATGCCAAAAAGATGCGCGAGGCCGGCGCCAACATTTTTGTGGCGGGGACCTCCAGCATTTATGCCAAGAGCGGCAGCTTTGAGGAGAACATTCAAAAGCTGCGTGAGGCCATTCAATAAAAGCGAGCGTAGCCGCATTGCGGGTCGGAGATGCGGACGACCGATGGTCGCCCCTACGGGTGCGGTGCGAACAACGCAGCTACACAAGCCTCCCCTTACACAGGGGAGGCTTGGTGCGGTGGGTTCATAGCGGATAGCCGTGTGATGCGGCAGGCGTTTTGGAATGTTTTTTGTTCAATCTTTTTTCAAAAAGATTGCGGGGCTTGGGGCAGCGCCCCAAAAAACGCCGTTTCTTTTTGATAGCTTTTTCTTTGCGGCTCCTTCCGACAAAGAAAAAGCGGCTGTGGGGGCTTGCCACGCAATACGGCGCGCCG
>JAFTNU010000072.1 GCA_017451735.1 Clostridia bacterium | reverse complement strand
TTTCGGCACAATTCGACCCAAAAATAGCAAAACAATAACCTCTCAAGCCTAAACTTGAAAGGTTATTTTTTCTGGAGGCGACACCCGGATTTGAACCGGGGAGTCAGGGTTTTGCAGACCCGTGCCTTACCACTTGGCCATGGCGCCATATGCATGATACTTTAATAGTATAGCAGGGAATTTTGCTTTTGTCAAGGCTTTTTTGAAAAAAGAAGAAAGAATTTTTTTGTGGGACGGCTTACGGAGAAAGGCTTCGGCATTTGCGGAGTGAATCGGGGAATTTGCTACGCGTCGGTGGTTTGTGAAATGATTGCGGATGCTCAGCTCGGCTGAATGCCTTCATTTGCTTCGCAAATCGGCAAGATTTCACCCGCTGCGGGTCTCTTATGAGTCCCGCGCGGTTGCTTGCAACCGCGATCTGCTCCAATTTTGTCGCGGTTACGGGTTGTTCGTCATTTTCGCCCCTGACGGTGCGAAAAGCTTGCCCCCGTAAGACGCGACAGCAAAAAAGAGGGCCGAGCGATGCTCGGCCCTCTTTTTTGTTGGAGCGGATTACGGGGCTCGAACCCGCCACCTCGACCTTGGCAAGGTCGCGCTCTACCAAATGAGCTAAATCCGCGAGGTGGACATGCGTCGAAGTGGTGGCGACCCGGATGGGACTCGAACCCACGACCTCTAGCGTGACAGGCTAGCGTTCTAACCAACTGAACTACCGGGCCAATTGGCTTTGTTGCCTGCCCCCGCATACGGGGGCGACAACACAACCTTTGGTGGGAACAATAGGGCTCGAACCTATGACCCTCTGCTTGTAAGGCAGATGCTCTCCCAACTGAGCTATGCTCCCGTGTTAGTCTAACACGCATTGACGCGGTTGCTATTATATCACGCTTTTTGGCATTTGTCAATACTTTTTTGAAAAAAATTCAAAAATGAAAAGAGAAAATGAATATGCAAAGGGCGGGGAAGTTTGAATGCTTTGCTTTTTTCTGCAATGTCCGGCTTGCTTTGATTGCATCTGTGGAATTTTTTGTACCGTCGTGCGCTTTTTTCTTGACATTTGCCTTTGATTGGAGTAAGATATAATTAAAATTTGATAGAATCGTTCTAAGGAGGATTTTTACCATGAACCCCATTCTTGCTGAGCTTTCGAGGATCGGCATTGTGCCGGTGATCAAGATTGATGATGCCAAGGACGCCGTGCCGTTGGCGAAGGCCTTGCTTGCGGGCGGTCTGCCCTGTGCCGAGGTGACCTTCCGCACCGCGGCCGCCAAGGACGCTATCGCCGCTATGACGGCTGCTTGCCCCGAGATGTTGGTGGGCGCGGGAACCGTTCTGACCACTGCCCAGGTGGATGCGGCCGTTGAGGCGGGTGCCAAGTTCATCGTCAGCCCCGGTCTTAACCCCGAGGTGGTCAGGTATTGTGTCGAGCGTGATATTCCCATCGTGCCCGGCATCAACAATCCCACGGGCATCGAGCAGGCGTTGTCCCTGGGGCTGACCACGGTCAAGTTCTTTCCTGCCGAGCCCTCGGGCGGTGTGAAAATGATCAAAGCCATGGCCGCGCCCTACGGTAATGTAACCTTTATGCCCACGGGCGGCGTCAATGCCGATAATCTGAAGGATTATCTTGCCTTCCCCAAGATCATTGCTTGCGGCGGCAGCTGGATGGTGCCCTCCGATATGATCACGGCAGGGGATTTTGCCGGTATCGAGAAGCTGGTGCGCGAGGCTGTGGATAAGATGCTGGACTTTAAGCTGGTCCATATCGGCGTGAATTGCCCCACCGAGCAGGATGCGGATTCTGCCGCCGCCACCATGAAGAGTATTTTCTCTTTTGCCACCGACAAGCGCGATGTCTCTTCCTTTGCCGGCACCGGCTTTGAGTTTATGAACTATAACGGCCGCGGTACCATGGGTCACATTGCCGTTAAGACCTCCAACGTGGAGCGCGCCATTTATCACCTGACCCGCCGTGGCGTCAAGTTTGACGATTCCACCGCCCGTGTCGATAAAAACGGCAACCGTACCTTTATTTATATTGCAGACGAGATCGCAGGCTTTGCCTATCACCTGGTACAGTAACTTTATAACCCACATAAAATTTTATAAAAGCGAGGGAATGAATATGGAACTTTCTATCAATATCAGCAATCTGTTTGGTCGCTATGACTTTGCAAAATGCATTGATATTTACAAGACCGCCGGCTTTACTGCCTGCGATTATTCGTTGACCGGCATGATCAACGATCCCGACCCCTGGAATGCAGACAACTATCGTGAAAAGGCAGAGGAGGTCCGCCGTATTTCCGATGAGAAGGGAATGCCCATCACCCAGACGCACGCACCCTTCAATTTCGGTGCCCGCTGGAAGGATCCCGTCGCCTTTGAGGAGATCGCCATGCCCCGCATGATCCGCAGCCTGGAGATCTCGGGTATTTTGGGTGCCAAGGTGGAGGTCATTCACCCCCTGCACCATATGCTCTATCACGGGCATGAGGAAGAGATCTTTCAGTTGAACATGGATTACTATCGCCGCCTGATTCCTTACGCCAAGGAGTACGGCGTGAAGATCGGTGTGGAGAATATGTTCCAGGCGGATCCTCGCCGCAAGCACATTGTGGCAGATACCTGCTCTAATCTGGAAGAGTTTATCCGCTACATCGACACGCTGGATAGCGACCAAATCACCGCATGTCTGGATGTGGGTCACGTGGGTCTGCCCCTGACCGACATGGAGGCGGCCGATTTTGTGCGCGGCCTGGGTCATGACCGTCTGGGCTCCCTGCACATTCACGATAACGATTATAAGAGCGACCTGCATACCTTGCCTTATCTTGGCATCATGAATTGGATGGATATTGCCAAGGCATTGGGCGAGATCGACTATCAGGGCGATTTCACCTATGAGGTCAAGGGTACCTTGCTTTGCAACTGCGATGAGGGCTTTGTGCCGACCATGGCCTCCTTCTTCGCCGCTCCCGGCAAGCATATCTGTGCCGAGATCGAGCGGAACAGACCTGCTAAAGGCTGAAAATATCGCAATGTGTTGTGATTTTTTGACATCATTCAAGTATTTACAAAAGTAAAGGGCTGCACAATCAAGCGCCAAAAGCGTTGTTAAAAAAGAAGGGCAGAGAATTCACATTCTCTGCCCTTCTTTTTTGTCGGTGGGTGTTCTTTGACCGTTACTCCAGATTTGCGTGATTTTCCATGAGTAGCTTATTGGGGTCTGCGATCTTCTTTTTTTCTACGACCAGCATGATGACCGCCTCCAGGAGTAGCAGGACGCTGATCTCAAACAGACTGCCTCCCAACTGAATCGATTCCTTTTTGTTTTCGGCTATCTTTGTCGAGGCCGCGTCAACGGGGATCACGGTGTCAGCCAGACGCCCGATGGTGGAATCCGGCACGATGGTAATGAGTGCCAGCTCTGCACCGATGGCCTTGGCCTTTTTGGCCATCAGAGCCACGGTAGCGGTCTCACCGGAGCCGGAGGCCACGATCAGCAGATCACCCTTTTGTATAGAGGGGGTGACAACCTCACCCGGCACGTAGACCGTCAATCCCAGCTGCATCAGCCGCATGGCGCATGCGCGGATCATTAAAAGGGATCTTCCGGCGCCGGTCAGAAAGACTCGCTTGGCGGTACATATTTTTTGAGCAAGCAGATCAACCTGCGCATCATCGATCGATGCAAGTGTTTCCTGTAATTCGGCGGTGATGGCCGCGGATAGAGCAGATGCTTTCATGTGATACCTCCCGATTCCGACCGATACAGTCGGAGAATTCAGTCTTTTATTTCACAACAACCTTCCGGTAATTCTTTTTGCCGCGGCGCAGGAGCTTACCGTCGGCAAATTCCGCTACCGTGTAGGTTTTTTTGATATCGGTGACCTTTTCGCCGTCCACGGTGGCGCCGCCCTGCTCTACGGTGCGGCGTGCCTCGGATTTGGAGGCGCACAGCCCGCTCTTGACAAACAGAGTCAGGATATCCATGGTGCCGTCGGTGAAATCGTCGGCACCGAGCTCGGTGGTGGGGGCATCCTCACCGCCGCCGGCACCGAAGAGTGCCTTTGCCTGTGCCTCGGCCTTGGCGGCCTCCTCCTCGCCGTGTACCAGCTTGGTCAGCTCAAAGGCCAGGATCTCCTTGGCGCGGTTGAGCTGGGCGTCCTTCCAATCGGACATGGCTTCGATCTCCTCCATGGGCAGGAAGGTCAGCATGCGGATGCACTTGAGCACGTCGGCATCGCCCACATTGCGCCAGTATTGGTAGAAATCGTAGGGAGAGGTCTTGTTGGGATCCAGCCAAACCGCACCCGACTGGGTCTTGCCCATCTTCTTGCCCTCGGAGTTGAGGAGCAGGGTAATGGTCATGGCATAGGCGTCCTTGCCCAGCTTTTTGCGGATGAGCTCGGTGCCGCCCAGCATGTTGGACCATTGGTCGTCGCCACCGAACTGCATGTTACAGCCGTACTCCTTGAACAGGTGATAGAAGTCGTAGGACTGCATGATCATGTAATTGAACTCCAGGAAGGAAAGTCCCTTTTCCATGCGCTGCTTGTAACACTCGGCGGAAAGCATTTTGTTGACCGAGAAGCAGGCACCCACATCACGCAGGATCTCCACGTAATTGAGATCCATCAGCCAGTCGGCGTTGTTGACCAGGATCGCCTTGTCTTCACCGAAATCGATGAAGCGGGACATCTGCTTCTTGAAGCAGTCCACATTGTGGGCGATGGTCTCGCGGGGCATCATCCGGCGCATATCGGTGCGCCCCGAGGGGTCGCCCACCATGGCAGTGCCGCCGCCGATGAGCACCACGGGCTTGTTGCCTGCCATCTGCAATCTCTTCATCAGGCAAAGCGCCATAAAGTGACCCACGTGCAGGGAATCGGCAGTGGGGTCAAAGCCGATGTAAAAGGTGGCCTTGCCCGCATTGATCAGCTCGCGGATCTCGGCCTCGTCGGTCACTTGCGCGATCAGACCGCGCTGTACCAATTCTTCATAGATTTGCATGTTGTTTCTCCTTTTTACACATTTTGGAATCTTCGGAGATTTGCGCATAAAAAAAGCCGCTCCTCTGCCGAAACAGTAAGAGGGCGATCGTTTGGGGTCGCGGTACCACCTCTATTCGTCTCTTCCTTACGGAAAAGACCTCATACAGCACAAGGCATGCTGCGCTCGCATAACGGGCGACACCGTCACAGCCTACCGGAGCGGATGCTCTTTGGGTGTGCGACTCACGAAGGTATTCGGCAAGAGGCTTCCTCCGCCTTGCACCAACCGGCGGTTCTCTGGGCGAAGCTGTTCCTGCTTACTCTTTTCGGTCACAGTCTTTATGCGGATAGTATAGCACACCTTTTTGGGGTTGTCAAGAGATAAAAGGAAAAAAGGGGCTGAGTCATTTAGCGCCGAACAAAAACGCACTCAATGAATCAGCCCCGGAGAAATCAGAAAAAGTATCCCTTGAACTCATAGATGCGATGCCCCGCGAGATAATGGGACTTGAGAGCGCGCTCCAGGCGCGTGCTTTCGGGCAGTGTGGCAAGATCCACGCTTTGCGGGTCGGGCTTCAGGAATACAAAGCCGAATACGGCGTTGCCGCCGTTCTTGGCGGTGAGGCGATGAAAGCGCTTGCCGAATCTGACGATGTTGGAGTCGGGGCCCAGCAGTGTCTCCAATTGCGGGTCAAGAAGCCAACTGCCGCAGTAAAAGCCCTTGTAGGTGTAGTCGGGAAAATAGGTTTTTAAAAATTCCTTGGTCATGGCAAGGGTTTTGTCGACTGCGGCCTCGTCCAGGCGACCGTCTGCGGGGATGTGCAGGCTGACCACGGGGTCGCCGTATTCCAGTACCTTGCGCCATTCGGATTTGGGGAGTGTGACGGTGGTTCTTTCAACAAAACCCGCCCCGTTATAGGGGTAACCCACCCAAACGGACTCGTTTTCGCACACATTGGCAGTAAAGCTCCGCGCCTCGTCCTCATACCCCTTGGAGCCCAGCGCAAAGCCGCTTTCATGCAGGGCGATATCGTGTGCCAGTGCGATGTGCTCTCCCTGCTTGTTTTCAAAAACCTGTGCACGTCCGCTGAATTTTGCGAAAATTTCAATCTCCAGACGTCCGATGCGGAACAGGTGCCCGTGGATCGAGCGCTGGAACCACTCCAGCAGGTGATAACCGGGCGTACCGTTGTGGCGCTTGGCGTATTCATGTATGCCCCGCTCCAGCACCTGTACCGTGGCGCATATGACATCCTCGGGTAAGCCTCGCTCGGTCAGCAGCTTATGCTGATAGGGGATCTGACAGCAGATGGCAAGACCCGTCAGCATATCGGTGGCAAGATCGGGGGCATCATCGGCGGTTTTGGGGGCGGAGAAGGCCTTGGCGTCGGGCCATGCCGTTTGGGGGTCTGACAGGGATGCCACCAAAAGCGCCAGCACGCGGGAGAGGGGCCGGCTTTTGGCCACCTCTGTCGCCGCTTGCTTATAAATGTCGAGATATTGGGGAAAGGCATTATAAGTCTTGTGCAGATCCTCATAATAGGCGGGATCGGTGAGGGGACATTCCCTTTGCTCAAAATCTGCCATAACGGTGTCGTAAATCTCGTTCCAGCGGTCGGGAAATTTGGTGCACCCGACCGATTGCATCAGTTCTTCAAGCGTAGGTCTCATGTTACCAGCCTTTCTGGAAGTTTGCGTGCCAACGGAGCAGGTTTTCGTCGTTCTTCATCACCCTAATGGCCTTTGCCAGGCGGTGGCTTTGCACGTGAACTGCCGCCTTGCCGATGCGCTCGTTGCAGCCAATGGGATCGTGACCGTGGAAGGCGTTGCAGAAGTTCACGTCCCAGCCGCTGTTCATTATCTGAATGCCTGCATCCTTCAGGTAGTCTGCTTCATGGGTGGAGAGACCGCTCTCGATTCCGAGGCGGTCGAGGTGAACGGTCTCGGGATGCAGACCCATGACGCAGGCAGTTTCCCCAAGGCAGGCGTGACCCACCTCCTTTTTCTGTGCGCAGAAATCAAGAATATAGTCCTCGTCCTCGGCGGTGAGGTAGGGTACCGAGCCCCGCCCTTGTCCATTCAGGATGTCGGCAATAAAATAAGGAGATTTGCTGGAATTCATACCGTAAACGGCGCACACGTAGTCGCGCTTTTTGTTCATCAGGTTGCGCAAAAAGGTATTCAGCCATTGGGTGTTGCCCCCGTGACCGTTGCAAATAAGGATCTTTTTGAAGCCGTTGCGGGCGATCTGCTCGCAGAGCGTTTCCAGCAGGGCCATTTCCATTTCTACGGGCACCGAAATGCTGCCTGCAGGCATGGAGGGGCCGCCGGGTACGTCACCGAAGGTAAAGTCGGGGAATACGCAGGCGGTCTCCAGCTGCGTTGCCTTGTAGGAGATCTCGGATGCCTCAAACACGTCGGTGCCCAGGGGCAGATGCAGACCGTGCTTCTCCACACACCCTATGGGAAGCAGACAGACCTCCTTGGATTCCTTTACCAGTGTGGGGAAGCTCTCGCTTGTGGTGTAAAGCCATCTCGTTTCCAATACCGTTTACCATCCTTTTTGAAAATTCGCGTGCCAACGGAGCATATTTTCATCCGTCTTTAATACCTTGAAGGCGTGCGCCAACTGCTCGGATGCCAGACGAAGTGCCGCGCGACCGATGCGCTCGTTGCAGCCCACGGGGTCGTGGCCCGCATAGGCGTTGGGGAAGTTTACATCCCAGCCGCCGTTCAGGATCTGAATGCCCGCATCGGTGAGATAATCCGCCTCATGGGTGGAAAGACCGCTCTCGATGCCGAGGCGATCAAGATGCACGCTTTCGGGGGCAAAGCCCATGATTAACGCGGTTTCGCCCATACAGGCGTGACCGCCCTTCATCCCCGCCTCGTGATAGCTCAGCAAAAGCTGCTCGTCCTCGGGGGAAAGCTCCGGAATGCACCCGCGTCCCTTTTCCAGCAGCAGCTCGGCCATACCGTGAGGCGCCCATTTGATATTGACGCCCGCCACGCAGACGGTATAGGGCTTTTTCCTGTTCATCAGATTGCGCAAAAACGTGTTCAGCCAGGGCTTGTTGCCGCCGTGGCTGTTGCAGATCACGATTTTTTCGAAGCCGTTACGGCCGATCTGGTCGCAAAGCTGCTCCAGGAGGGCCATTTCCATCTCCACGGGAACCGAAATACTGCCCGCAGGGCTCGCGGGACCGCCGGGTACGTCACCAAAGGTGAAATCCGGGAAAACGCATACCGTTTCCAACTGTGATGCCATGTGTGTGACCTTGCTGCCCTTGAGAATATCGGTGCCGAGGGGCAGATGCAGACCGTGCTTTTCCACGCATCCCATGGGGATGGCACAGACCTTGGCGGAGGCCTCAACCAGCGCGGGGAAGCTCTCGCTTGTGGTGTACAACCATCTTGTTTCCATACCGTTACCAGCCTTTCTGGAAATTGGCGTGCCAACGCAGGAGGTTTTCGTCCTCCTTGAATGCCTTCACGGTGCGGGCAAGCTGCTCGGCGGCCACGCGCAGTGCTGCTCGGCCGATGTTTTCGGTGCAGTCTACGGGATCGTGGCCGTGATAGGCGTTGGGGTAATTGATGTCCCAGCCGCCGGACACGATCTCGATACCGGCCTCCTTCAAATAGTCTGCTTGATGGGTGGATAAGCCGCTTTCAATGCCCAGACGGTCAAGGTGAACGGCCTCGGGCGCCACGGCCATAATCAAGGCGGTTTCGCTGATGCAGGCGTGCCCCGATTCCTTGCCCTGTCGGTAGAAGTCCAGCAGATAATCCTCGTCCTCGGCGGTCAGCTCGGGCATGGAGCCCCGTCCGTTTTGCAGCAGCTGCTCCGCCAATATTTTGTGGGTGGTGGAAAAGGGAAGGGTGGTGACGGCACAGACGAAATCGTGCTTTTTGTTCATCAGATTGCGCAAAAAGGCAGAGAGCCAGGATTTGTTTCCGCCGTGGGCGTTGCAGATCAGAATTTTCTTGAAGCCGTTTCGCGCGATTTGCTCACAGAGCGTTTCCAGCAACGCCATTTCCATTTCCACGGGGACCGAAATACTGCCCGCGGGGCTCGCGGGGCCGCCGGGCACGTCCCCAAAGGTGAAGTCGGGAAAGACGCAGGCGGTTTCCAGCCGGGAGGCCGCGTAGGTGATGGTGGAGGCCTCGATGATGTCGGAGCCGAGAGGCAGATGCAGACCGTGCTTCTCCACACATCCCATGGGAATCAGACAGACCTCCTTGGATTCCTTTACCAAAGCGGGGAAGTTCTCACTTGTGGTGTAAAGCCATCTTGTTTCCATACCGTTACCAGCCTTTCTGGAAATTGGCGTGCCAACGGAGTAGGTTTTTGTCTTCTTTCACAACTTTGATGGCGTTGGCAAGGCGCTCTGCCTCCATGCGTACGGCGGCGCGGCCGATGCGCTCGTTGCAGCCGATGGGATCGTGACCCGAAAGGGCATTGGGGAAGTTTACATCCCAGCCCCCGTTCATGATCTGAATGCCCGCGTCCTTGAGGTAGTCTGCCTCGCCCGTGGAAAGACCGCTGACGATGCCGAGGCGATCCATCTTCACACTGTCGGGGGCGATCGCCATCAGATAGGAGGTCTCGCCCATGCCGCCGTGACCGATCTTCATGCCCATTTCGTGATAGTCCAGCAATAGCCTTTCGTCCTCGGGGCTAAGCTCCGGGATCGAGCCTGTGCCGTTTGCCTCCAAATATTCCGCCATCTTATGGGGAGCCTGCAGCTTGATATCAGCCACCATGCAGACGTAGTCCCGTTTTTTGTTCATCAGATTACGCAGGAAGGTGGAGAGCCAGGGCTTGTTGCCGCCGTGTCCGTTATAAATGATGATCTTCTCGAAGCCGTTGCGGGCGATCTGGTCGCAAAGCTGCTCCAGCAGTGCCATTTCCATTTCTACGGGAACCGAAATGCTGCCTGCGGGCATGGCGGGACCGCCGGGCACGTCACCGAATACAAAATCGGGAAAAATGCAGACCGTTTCCAGCTTTGATGCCTCATAGGCGATGTGAGACGAGTGGATGATGTCGGTGCCCAGGGGCAGATGCAGGCCGTGCTTTTCCACGCATCCCATGGGGATGACGCAGGTTTTGGCGGATGCCTCGACCAGGGCGGGGAAGCTTTCGCTTGTGGTGTGAAGCCAACGTGTTTCCATAAGGGTTCCTCCTGCTTGTGGGCATTGCCCATGATAAATCCATTGTAAAAAAAAGATACGGGATTGTCAAGCGGCGCAGGAGAAAAAAAGACAATTTTAAACCTTTTAAGGAGGATGTTGGTAAATGGGAGATGCGAGGGCATTCCATAGAGCTTCAAGGTGCCGATTTCAAGGGATTCCCATATTCCGTGCTTGACTTTTTTATTATATTGTTATATAATAAACAGGATGTGGGCAGAGATAGGCTCTGCCCGATCGGAGGGCAATATGAAACAGAATCTTTTGCAACAGCTCGGTGATCGGATGGCGACCTTTTCCAAGGGGCAGCGACAGATCGCCGGGTATATACTGGAGCACTATGACCGTGCGGCCTACATGACCGCCTCCAAATTGGGGGGCGTCGTCAATGTTTCCGAGTCAACGGTGGTGCGCTTTGCCGACGAGTTGGGCTTTTCCGGGTATCCGGAGCTTCAACGCGCCTTGCAGGAATTGGCAAAAACGCACCTGACCGCCGCACAGCGCATGGAAGTGGCGGATAACCTGCTTGGTAAGGATAACATCCTGGAAAAGGTGTTGCTGGGCGATGCCGAAAAAATTCGCCATACCCTGGAATCTCTTGACAAAGAAGCTTTTTATGCCGCCGTGGAAAGGATCGTCAACGCACGGAATATCTATATTCTCGGCTCCCGTTCCTCTGCGTCTCTTGCGGGCTTCCTCACCTTTAATTTCCGCATGATGTTTGACAATGTGCGCAATGTGGAGGTGACCTCGGGCAGTGAAATGTTTGAGCAGATCCTGGATATCGGAAACAATGATGTGCTGATCGCCATCAGCTTTCCCCGTTACTCCAAGCGCACGGTGCGCGCGGTGCAGTTTGCCCACCATGCGGGGGCTGATGTGGTATCCATCACCGATAGCGCCCAATCTCCCATTGCGGCCGATTGCGACCAGTTGTTGACCGCACACAGCGACATGGCTTCCTTTGTGGATTCCCTTGTGGCACCGCTGAGCATCATCAACGCCATGGTGGCGGCGGTTTCGATGGCCCGCCATGACGCCGTTTCACAGCGCCTGCGCCGTTTGGAGGAGATCTGGGACGAATACGACGTTTACGATAAGAACAATTGATATGAACGGAAATGAGAAAAGGATCGCCGTGATCGGCGGCGGTGCCGCAGGAATGATGGCGGCTGTTCACGCCGCCAATATGGGCGTTGCCGTTACGGTGTTTGAAAGAAACGAGCGGTGCGGCAGAAAGCTGCGCATCACGGGTAAGGGACGATGCAATGTAACGAATCATTGCACACGTGATGCGTTTTTTGCGAATATTCCCGGGAACGCCCGCTTTCTTTATTCGGCGTGGAGCCGTTTTGACAGCGCTGAGACCGAGCGCTTTTTTGAAGAGGCGGGTGTGCCGCTGAAGGTCGAGCGGGGAAACCGTGTGTTTCCTGTTTCGGATAAGGCCACCGATGTGGTGGACGCTCTGGTGCGGGAGTGCCGCAACCGCGGTGTGCGCTTTGTACATGAGCGGGTAGAGGGGCTGGAAATCGAAAACGGCCGTGTGCGGGGTGTGATCTTCGGCAAAGGGACGGAGCAGTTCGATGCGGTGATCGTGGCCACGGGCGGACTTTCCTACCCGCTGACCGGTTCTACGGGTGACGGATATCGATTTGCCGCCGCAGCAGGACATACCGTGGTCGATCCGCAGCCTTCGTTGGTTCCGTTGGTGGAGGACGGGCGGTTCTGCGTATCGGTGCAGGGGCTATCCCTGCGGAATGTGGAGCTGACCGTGACCGACAGGAAAAAGGGGAAGGAGATCTTCCGTGATTTCGGAGAGATGATGTTCACCCATTTCGGCCTGACGGGGCCGCTGGTTCTTTCGGCATCGGCCCATCTGCGGCCCATGGAGCGGGGAAGATATACGGTTTCTGTGGACCTCAAGCCGGCGTTGGACGAGAAAACATTGGACGCGCGACTGCTTTCGGATTTCGAAAAATACAAAAACAAGGATTTTCTCAACGCATTGGGGGACTTATTGCCTCAAAAGCTGATCGCGCCCTTGGTGGAGCGGTCGGGGATAGACCCGCGCAAAAAGGTAAATGCTATCACCAAGGAGGAGCGCCATGCGTTCCTGCGCTTGCTCAAGGGCCTGACGGTGGAGATCAAGGGCTTCCGCCCGATCGAGGAGGCTATCATCACCTCGGGAGGCGTGGAGCTTTCGGAGGTCGACCCCCGCACCATGTCGTCAAAAAAGACAGACGGTCTGTATTTTGCGGGTGAGGTATTGAATCTGGATGCGTATACGGGCGGATTTAATCTGCAGATCGCCTTTTCCACCGCAGTGCTGGCGGGGGAGAGCGCGGCGATTGCCGTATTGGATCACGAGGAATGATCTTGTTAGGGGCCGATGTTCTCAACGGCCCGCAAGGAGTTATTTTGACAAATACACCATTTTGGAGGGTATTATGCAAATTGCAATCGACGGACCCAGCGGAGCCGGTAAGAGCAGTGTCGCCAAAGCGGTGGCGGCAAGGCTTGGCATCGTTTATGTGGATACGGGGGCGCTTTACCGTACGGTGGGCTATTACGTGCGCAGTCGCGGTGTGAGCCGCACGGATACCGACGGCATTGTGGCCTGCCTGCCGCAGATCAGCATCGAGGTGCGCTACGAAAACGGTGCGCAGCATGTGTATCTCAACGGAGAGGATCTGGGGGATCGCATTCGCGAGCCCGAGATCTCCATGTATGCCTCGGCCGTTTCAGCCATTCCTGCCGTGCGGGCCTTTCTGCTGGACACGCAACGGGATATTGCCGCCAAGAACAGCGTCATCATGGATGGGCGTGACATCGGTACGGTGATCCTGCCCCATGCCGACGTGAAGATCTTTATGACCGCTTCCGATGAGGCGCGGGCCGAGCGCCGCACCCTGGAATTGAAGGCAAAGGGAATGGACGTGAGGTTTGAGGACGTGCTCCGTGAGATGCGGGAGCGGGATGATAACGACCGCAACCGTGAGGTGGCGCCTGCCGTGGCTGCTGACGATGCTGTTTTGCTGGATAATTCCGGCATGACGGTAGAGGAGTCCGCCGACGCGGTGCTCGCTTTGGTGCGGGAGAAAGGATGCGTGCCCTCATGAAAAGTGCTTTTTATACAGTCATTCGCTTTTTGCTTTGGCTCCCCGCTAAGCTGATCTTCCGTATACACGTCAAGGGCAGAAAGAACGAGCCTGCGCGCAAGGACGGCGTTTATCTGGTTTGTGCCAACCATCAGACGGTGCTTGATGTGGTGTTCCTTTGTGTGGCCTTGCGGCATCAGCAGCCCCATTTCATGGCCAAGGAGGAGCTGTTCAAGGTTCCCGTGCTCGGCTGGCTGGTGCGCAAGCTGGGGGCTTATCCCGTCTCCCGCGGAAAGGGAGATGTAGGTGCCGTCAAGCGCACCATCCACCTGTTGGAGGGGGGGCGGTCGGTGGGAATGTTCCCGCAGGGGACCCGCTGTGCCGAGCGAAATCCCAGAGATTGCAAGATCAAGTTCGGCGCGGGGCTGATTGCCGCTCATGCCGGGGTGCAGATCCTGCCTGTCCATATCAAAATGAAAAATTACAAATGGAAGTTTTTCCGCCGCGTGGACGTGATCATCGGCGAGCCCATGCCCTTTGAAAGCTTTGCATATCGCGAGGGCGTGACCGGTGAATATGCCCGCATGACCGAACGGGTCTATGACGAGATCTGTCGCCTTGGCGAGGCCACCAAATGAGTGAGGTGATCGTTGCCGCGGGAGCGGGATTCTGCCCGGGCGTCCGTACCGCCACCGACCGTCTTGCCCACCGCATGCGTGAGGCCGCGCCGGGGGAGAGGCTCTATACCTTAGGGCATCTGATACATAACGAGGATTATAACCGCGACCTGGAGGCTGCGGGCGTGTGCGCCGTGGGAGCGGAGGAGTTACCCGCCATTGCCGCCGCCACCGATGCTCATCGGCCCGCCACGGTCTTTATCCGTGCGCACGGTATTCCCAAAGAGACCGGGGAGACCCTGGAGCGGTTGCGCGCCGCCTATCCGTACTTTTTCTTCGAGGACTGCACCTGTCCCTTTGTTGCCAAGCTCCATCGCATTGCGGCGGAGCACAGCGCGAGAGAGGGAAGAGCACGTTATATTTTCCTTTGCATCGGCAGTGAGCACCACCCCGAGGTGGAGGGCTTTATGAGCTGCTTTGAGGGTGAAAAATATGTTTTCCCCGATGCCGCGGCATTAGAGGAAGGCTTAAAAGGGCTGAATTTGTCGAAAAA
Source organism: Clostridia bacterium (assembly GCA_017451735.1). Taxonomy (GTDB): domain Bacteria; phylum Bacillota; class Clostridia; order Oscillospirales; family CAG-272; genus Firm-07. The sequence continues at coordinate 7,190 of JAFTNU010000072.1, read as the reverse complement.
AGTCCCCGTGATGGTGGCTCAGACCACCCAGAAGTTAACAGAATGGAAAAAATGTCAAAAAGTTTTGAAAAAACTCTGTACAAATGCTTTCATTTTTGATACAATATGTAATGTTACGGACTTGCGCCAGACCGAAGCGGCAAAGCTGGCACGGGAATGTGACGGGATGATCGTGATCGGCGGAAAAGAGAGCTCGAATACCGCGAAGCTCTACGAGATCTGTCGCTCCCTTTGCCCCGACACTCTCCGCGTGACCGGGCGCGCCGAGCTTCCCCTGGTCAAGCCGTTTGCATTGACCCATCGCAAAGTAGGGTTGACCGCCGGGGCATCGACTCCGTCGGATATCATTGAGGAGGTACATAAAACAATGAGCGAAACAGAAAACTTTGCAGAATTGCTTGATAGCACCCCTATCAAGACTTTAAATACAGGAGAAATCGTTAGCGGTACCGTGATGCACGTGACCGATACGGAGTTGCAGCTGGACCTTGGCGCCGGCGTGACCGGCTATATCAAGGCCGAACGTGTCACCGACGATCCTTCTGTAAAGCTCACCGAGGCTTACAAGGTGGGTGACGTGGTTGAGGCGAAGGTCATTCGCGTCAGCGACGTGGACGGCGTTGCCGAGCTTGACAAGCGCCGCGTGGATTCCGGCAAGAACTGGGCAAAGATCGTTGCCGCAAAGGAGGAGGGCACCGTTCTCGAGGCCCCCGTTGCCGATGTGGTCAAGGGCGGTCTGACCGTGTTCGTGTTCGGTAACCGCGTGTTCATCCCCGCATCTCAGTCGGGTGTGCCGAAGGATGGCGATCTCGCTCCCCTGAAGGGCACCACCGTCAAGTTCAAGATCATCGAGACCAAGGAGCCCGGCAACAAGGCCATCGGCTCCATCCGTGCGGTACTCCGTGAGGAGCGCCGTGCCAAGGAGGAGGAGTTCTGGGCAAGCATCGAGGAGGGTAAGACCTACACCGGTGCCGTCAAGAGCATGACCTCCTACGGTGCCTTCATCGATCTTGGCGGCGTGGATGGCATGGTCCACACCAGCGAGCTGTCCTGGAAGCGCATCAAATCCCCTGCAGATGTTCTGTCGATCGGCGACACGGTTACGGTATTCGTCAAGTCCTTCGACAAAGAGAAGAAGCGCATTTCCCTTGGCTACAAGACCGAGGAGAGCAACCCCTGGTTCATCTTCACCAACAATTATCAGGTCGGTGATGTCGTTCCCGTTAAGATCGTCAGCATGATGCCCTTTGGTGCATTTGCCGAGATCATCGACGGTGTTGACGGCCTCATTCACATTTCTCAGATCGCCATGACCCGCATCGGCAAGCCCGCCGACGTGCTGGAGATCGGTCAGAATGTGGATGCCAAGATCATCGAGATCGACAATGACAAGCAGAAGGTCAGCCTTTCGATCCGCGCCCTGCTCGAGGAAGTTGCCGCCGCTGAGGCCGCAATGCCCGAGGATATGGTTGCTGACGAGCAGACTGCAGAGTAAGCAGACAACCATGAAAGAGAGCGCCCCCGGGTGCTCTCTTTTGTATCCGAAGCATCCGAAAACACGTATATTATCAGGAGGTTTACTATGAAAAAGCGTTCATTGCGCGTCATTTCGTTGTTCCTTGCACTTTTATGTATTGTCAGTACGCTGGCGTCCTGTGCCAATTCGCGTCCCGTGACGCTGGCCAAGAATGGTGAGACAGATTATGTGATCGTTTACGATGCCAACGATAGGGAAAGCAAGACTGCCGCCAACTACCTGGCCGCAGAGCTGGAAAAGCTGACCGAAGTCAAGTTTACGGTGCAGGATGACACCAAGGCCGCCGATAAGAAGGTGCCCGAGATTCTGGTGGGCAGAACCAATCGCGGTTTGGAGCTTGACCTGCAGCGCACCCTGCGGGCAGGGGAATATGTGATTGCCCGTGAAAAGAAGAATGTCTACATTCTGGCCGAGGGCACAGGCATTGCCACAAAGGCATGCAAGGAGTTCCTCTCTTCTGTATTGAGTGAGGATTTCAAGGTGGCCGAATCGGGAGAGATTCTGCGCACCAACGGCAGATGGAGCATCAATACCGTTACGCTCAATTCCCGTCCGATCAACGACTATACCTTCTATTATCCCTTGGATGATACCCTTTGCTGGAGAGATTCCATAGGTTATGTGGAGGATTATCTCTCCTCTTATTCCGGGTTCCTGCTCAACAGCACCACCTATACCTCCGCCAACGATCTGCCCTATAGCCCCGCTATCGTGCTGAACGGCAGCACCGACGGGCTTGGCGAAGGGGAATACAAGATCGAGATCAAGGGTGATAACATTCATGTGTCTGCCGGCTCTAAGGAGGGCGCACAGGCTGTGGCCATCGCATTGATGGATGGCATTACCAATGGGAAAGAGCCCATGAATCTGACCTTGTCGGCGGCAAGCGGCAAGGCCACCGAGAATGCCATGGTGCCTTTGACCGAGGGCTCCTCGATCCGTGTTATGACCTTCAATGTGTTTGCTACTTCTTCCGAGCACAAGAGCCTGATGACTTATGCCGCTTCTTCGATGTATGCGTATGGCTCCGATTTTGTGTGCTTGCAGGAGTGTCCCTCCGAGGGCAATGTAGCCAACGTGTTGCTTGACGATGTGAAGGAGGCAGGATACAGCATTGCTTGTCCTACCTTTTCCAAGGTGAGCCCCACGGCAACCGCCAATCAGGATGAGCAGTATACCCATGTGGGCAAGCTTTGCTACACCCCGATCCTTTACCGCACCGACAAATGGGAGCTTGTGGAAAGCGAGGCTTACTTGTACTATTGGAAGAGCCGTTATCACTACACCAACACCAAGAGCCTGGCTTACGGCGTGTTCAAATCCAAAGAGACCAATGAACTGGTGCTTGTGGTCTCTACCCATTTCCCGCTGATGACCGGTGATTATACCCAAAAGGCGGAATACGCGAACTGTACCAACGACAAGGAAGGTGCACAGTGGCGCTATGAGACCACCCTGGAGATCCTCAAGGAGGTCAACAATCTGCGTGCCAAGTATCCGAACATTCTGACCGTTGTCGGCGGTGACATGAATGCAATTTCCTCCGAAAAATCCATGCAGACGATGAACAACGGTACCACCGATGTGCCTTCGATTCTGACCGATGGCTATGATCTTGCGTCCGATGGCGCCAAAACCGTAGGTGCCTCCTCGCACAATTACGGCTCGATTCCCAGCGGCTCGGGCTTCCCGATCGACCATATCTTTGTGTCGGATGATGTGGCGAATGTGCTGCAGCACAGGATCGTCAAGGATACCATTACGGTGCAGGGCTCCGACCACTGTCCTGTGATCGTGGATATTGCAAGAAAGTGATCTTTGGGATCCCACCCTCTCCTGCGGGAGAGGGTGGGATATTTTTGATTGACAGCCTTGCATGTGGTATGGTATAATGAAAGCAAAGACCCATGGAGGTGGTTTTATGAAACGATCTGTCAAACAACGTATGCTCTCACTCCTGCTGGCATTGCTTTGCGTGGTGGGGGTTCTGGCGTCCTGCCGAAAGGAGCCTGAGGATGATGGGTTTGCCCATATCATCGAGGAGGGAGCAAGTCAATATCTCCTTGTTTCGGGCTCCAAGGACAAAGCGGGGTGGGATGCGGCGCACTATCTGGCCGATAAGCTGGAGGAAAAGACCGGCGTTGCCATTAAGGTGGTAGACGACCGCACCGAACGTAGCTCGGCCGTGCCCGAGATCCGGGTGGGTAAGACCAATCGCGGTACCGATTACGCCTTGCAGCGGGCAGTCCGTGTGGATGAGTATATTATTTCCCGTGAAGAAAAGGATATCTACATTCTGGGCATGGGTGCCGAAGTGCTGACCGCCGCTTGCGATGCTTTTATCGAGCAGATTTTGGGTGACGATTATTGCATCACCGAGAGCGGAGAATTGCACAGAAAAAGCGGTACGTATACCGCTAATTCGTTCAAATTGAATGGCCGTAATGTGACGGAATACACACTGCTGACTGCAGAGAGCGGTGCGGTGGATTGGAGCCAGGGCTTGCCTGCGGCAACCGAAAAGCTGACCGAGATCACAGGGCATATCATGCCCACGGGGACCTATGATCCCAAGTCCTCTACACTACCATACAGTCCTGCCATCGTGCTTTGCGGCGACGCGGGGACGCTCGGTATGACCGAGTTTAAGGTAGAGATCCGGGGAGAGGATATTTACGTGACGGCGGGGGCAACTGCCGCGGCGCTGAAGATCCTGAACGACTTTGTGGAGGGTAAGCTGAGCACCGCCCAAGGGGAATTTTCTCTGATGGTGGCGGGCAAAACCGGTGAAACGGGACAGACCAGCGCTGCCTTCAGCGTGATGAGCTTTAATGTATTGGGAGATAAGACCTTGTGGGGAGATCTGACCGACCGCAATCCCAATATTACCGCAACGATCCTGAACTCCATGCCCGATTTTGTTTGTACTCAGGAGTATTACAGCACTCATGCAGACAAGTCGGTGACCGCCGCCCTGGCCGAGGCAGGATACGGAAAATTGGGCGGTACCTTTACCTGCATCAGCCCCACGGCAGTGGAGAACAAGGATACCGATGAGGAGTGGGACACCTATGCTCAGGTGGGGAAATACTGCAATACTCCCATTTTCTACCGCTCTGAGCTATGGGAGCCGGTGGAGGAGGACTGTGCCGCCTATCTCTTTTATTGGAAGAACCGCTATCAGTATACCAACACCAAAAGCATGGTTTACGGGGTGTTCCGCTCTAAGATCGACGGGCAACTGGTCCTTGTGGTCAGCACCCACTTTCCGCTGATGACCAGCAGCTATACCTCAAAGCCGGAATATGCCACGGCCACCGATGCGGTAGAAGGGGCCCAATGGCGTAATGGCGCCACAGCGGAGATATTAAAGGCGGTAAACGCCATGCGAGAAAAATATCCCGGCATTTTGACGGTGGTGGCAGGAGATATGAACGCCAAATCCACCGAGGCCTCTATGCAGACCATGACGGGAGACGATACCATTTTGGAGGATGCCTATGATCTGGCACCCGAGAATGCGCGAACCGGCGGCGCCAGCTTTCATGGAAAAAATTCCAATGCGCCCTCTGCCAAGGGCTCGCCCATCGACCATATATTTGTTTCAAACGATACAGCTCTTGTGCTTTCCCATCAGATCATTCAGGATGCGACCGCACTGAATGCCTCCGATCATTGCCCCGTGCTGGCCGAGATCTATCGAAAATAAGTCGAAAACTCACCACATCCCCTCGGATGTGGTGAGTTTTCTTTAAAAAAAGGCATTGACATGCTACTTTCTATGTGCTATAATAAAAAACAGGAAAGTTTTTTCTGCCGTCTCTTGAGACGTATTACAGTAGAAGGAAGGTGCACGGAAATGGAAATTGCAATCATTGCGGCTGACACGAAAAAAGAGCTGATCACACAGTTCTGTATCGCTTATTGCGGCATATTAAGCAAGCATAATTTGTGCGCCACCAGTATTACGGCGAAGTATATTTCCGAGGCGACGGGGCTTAAGATCGAGCGGCTATTGACGGGCGAGCAGGGCGGAGAACAGCAGATCACCACCCGTGTGGCCTACAACGAGATCGACATTCTGCTTTGCTTCCGCGATACTCGCTCCGACAGATCCTTCAATGAGGAGGAGCAGGAGCTGTTACTCACCTGTGACCGTTACAACATCCCCGTGGCGACCAATATCGCCACTGCCGAGGTGCTGATCACGGCTCTGGATCGGGGAGATCTGGAATGGCGCAACTTCCTCAATCCCACAAGTGATTATAACCGCAAAAAGAAAACCTTTTAAGCACACAATGGCAGGGACATGTCCTGCGCGCTTACGTGCCAAGAGAGAGGGCGATTTGGTGTGACGCCCTTCACGGTGAGCCGCAAGGGTACCACCCGGCTGTCAGCTTGCATAAGATCTAAAGTGAAAAGCTCGGGTGGAACCGTGCGGATTATTCCACACCCCGAACGACCAAGGTCGTTCGGGGTGTGTCGTTTTTAAAATTACTCAAAGGAGTGAATGATATGTTCAAAGTAAAATTTGCCGAAAAAGAAATGGAATTCGAGGCACCGTTGTCGGTTTTTGATGCCGCCAAGGCCGCCGAGATCGTCAGCCGCGCCCATATCGCCGCCAAGGTCGGCGGCAAGGTGGTGGCCATGACCCATCTGCTGGATGCGGATGCAGAGGTGGAGCTGCTGACCTTTGCCGATGCCGAGGGGAAGCACGTATTCCGTCATACTGCCTCGCACATTCTGGCGCAGGCCGTCAAGAGACTGTACCCCCAGGTCAAGCTGACCATCGGCCCTGCCATTGAGGATGGCTTTTACTACGATTTTGACAGTGATATTTCCTTTGGCCCCGAGCAGCTTGCCGCTATCGAGGGCGAGATGAAAAAGATCGTTAAGGAAAATCATCTGATCGAGCGCTTTGAGCTCCCCCGTGACGAGGCCATCAAGCTGATGGAGGGGAAGGGTGAGCCCTATAAGGTGCAGCTGATCAACGAGTTGCCCGCCGATGCGGTCATCAGCTTTTACAAGCAGGGCGAGTTTACCGACCTGTGTGCCGGCCCGCATCTCTTTTCCACGGGCGCTGTCAAGGCCTTTAAGCTGACCCAGTGCACCGGTGCTTACTGGAAGGGCGACCAGAAAAACAAGATGCTTCAGCGCGTTTACGGCACGGCGTTCCCCTCCAAGGACGAGTTGAAAGCCCATTTGGACGCACTGGAGGAGGCCCGCAAGCGTGACCACAACAAGATCGGCCGCGAGCTGGGCTATTTCACCACGGTGGATGTGATTGGGCAGGGGTTGCCCATTCTGCTCCCCAAGGGTGCCCGTACCATTCAGATCCTCCAGCGTTGGATTGAGGATGAGGAGCAAAAGCGCGGCTGCCAACTGACCAAGACCCCTTTGATGGCCAAGCGCGAGCTTTACAAGATCTCGGGGCACTGGGATCACTATTTGGACGGCATGTTCGTGTTGGGCGATCCCAACGACGAGACCAAGGAGTGCTTTGCCCTTCGTCCCATGACCTGTCCCTTCCAGTATCAGGCGTATCTGCACCGTGCACGCTCCTACCGTGACCTGCCCATGCGACTGACCGAGACCTCCACGCTCTTCCGCAACGAGGATAGCGGCGAGATGCACGGCTTGATCCGTGTCCGTC
>JAFTNU010000071.1 GCA_017451735.1 Clostridia bacterium | reverse complement strand
TCTTCTTTCCGCGAGGAACCGACTTCAACAAAGTGACTCAAGAACAGTTGGACGCTGTTGTTTCTCTGATCAACAATCGTCCTCGTAAATGCCTTGGTTTTTTGTCTCCAAACGATTTTTTGAAGAAAGTGTTGCACTTGGATTGACAATCTAACTGGCAGCCGTAGGCTGACGGATGAGGATGTCGGTACTCGCACATCTACCTGATTGCGTGTCAACAATGCTCACGCAATGTCTCCAGTGCACCCTTTTCGATGCGGCTGACATAGGAGCGGGAAATGCCAAGCATTTGTGCCACCTCCCGTTGCGTATGGGGCTCGGTACCCCCAAGCCCGTAGCGCAGAATAATGATCTGTCGCTCCCGCTCCTCCAGCACATTGTTGACCAAGCGCCGCACCAGCGCGCTTTTGACCTTCAGATCCACCTCCTCCTCGATGTTATCCTCGGTAGCAATCACATCGATGTAGGTCAGGGGATTGCCGTCTCTGTCCACGTCGATGGTCTCGTTGATCGAGACCTCGGCCGACAGTTTTTTTTGAGAGCGGAAATGCATCAGGATCTCGTTTTGAATGCATTTTGCGGCATAAGTGGCAAAACGGGTGCCGTTATCGGGGTTAAAGGTATCCACTGCCTTCACCAGACCGATGCTGCCGATAGAGACCAGATCCTCTTGATTTTTTGCCGTACCATAGTATTTTCGCACGATATGAGAAACCAGACGCAGATTGTGCAGAATCAGCTTTTCCCGGGCTTTTTCGTCTCCTTCCCGTTTGGCCAGAAATGCGGCATGCTCCTCCTCGGCGTCAAGGGGTGGGGGAAAGGTCTGTGGCGTGCCGATGCCCAGCAGAAGATGTACTGCATTCAGCAATAGCGATAGCAGCATGGAAAACATGAAAAATCACCTCCGAGAAACTATATGACGGCGCGCTTGTCCCGAATCACCGCGGAAAAGGGAAGAAAACATCGAAAAAAGCCATCGGATTTTCTTGACAGTAGAGAATATTTTTGATATACTAAAAGGGAAATTCAGCCTTGTTGGAGGTTTATTATGAAAAAACTCATTGGAAATGCTGTTGTCGGCCAATCCGGCGGCCCTACCGCCGCCATCAATGCCACCCTTGCAGGTGTCATTCGCGGTGTCAAGGAGGATGTGGGCAACGGTGCCATTAAAACTCTTTACGGTATGAGAAACGGTGTCGAGGGGCTTCTTGAGGAGCGCCTGGTAGACCTGAACGCTTTCTTTGATACCGAGGAGAAGATCGTCGCTCTGGAGCACACGCCTGCCGCCGCTCTCGGCTCCTGCCGCAAGAAGCTGCCCAAGCCCGGCGAAAATGACGCGGTTTATGAAAAACTGCTTGCCATCTTCAAGAAATACGACATCCGTTATTTCTTCTACATCGGCGGCAACGATTCCATGGATACTGTGGCAAAGCTTTCCGCTTACACCAAAGAGAACGATTACGAAATGTGCATCATGGGTGTGCCCAAGACTATTGATAACGACCTGGTCGTTACCGATCACACTCCCGGCTTCGGCTCTGCCGCCAAGTATATCGCCGTGACCCTCCAGGAGATCATCCGCGACTGTGCCGTTTATACCGTTCCCGCTGTGACCATTGTGGAGATCATGGGTCGTGATGCAGGCTGGCTCACCGCCGCCGCAGGCATCAGCCGCGTGGTCAACGGTATCGCGCCCGATCTCATCTATCTTCCCGAGCGGAACTTCAACAAGGAGGAATTTTTTGAGGATGTCCGTGCCGCTCTCAAGGTCCATCCCAATGTTGTGATCGCCGTTTCCGAAGGAATCCATTTCGCCGACGGTACCTATGTTTGCGAGGGCTTTGGCGTTGCTTCTACCGACGCATTCGGTCATAAGCAGCTGTCCGGTACCGGTAAGGCACTGGAATACGCGGTCAAAGCAGAGCTTGGCTGCAAGGTCCGTTCTATCGAATTGAATCTTTCCCAGCGTTGTGCCGCGCACATCGCCTCCGCCACCGACCTTGCCGAATCCGTGAATGTGGGGCGTGCCGCCGTCAAGGCCGCATCCGAGGGTGTCACCCGCGAGATGATGATCATCGTTCGCGACAGCACCGAGCCTTACGCTTATCACGTAGAGCACAGCGACGTTTCCAAGATCGCCAATCAGATCAAGGAAGTGCCTGCCGAGTTCATCAACGAGCGGGGCAACAACGTCACAGACGCGTGCGCCCGCTACCTCTTGCCCCTGATCGCAGGCGAAGCGGCTCCCAAGTACAGCAACGGTATTCCCGAATTTCTTGTTATTGAATAAGCGACCGATACAGCAAAAGGGCTTGCACTGCGGTGCAAGCCCTTTTGTCGCGAAAATTCATACCCGTTCACATAATTTTTTGCATTTCGGGCAAACTTTTACTAATTCATGCGGAGGAAAACAGTATGTCCGAAATCACCGAAAACTACGAAACCAATGTGCGGCATTTTGAAGAAAAGCTCCGGGTTGCCGACAATTTTGATATCATCAAAAAAGTGTTGAAGGTCGGCGACGGGGAAGTGACGCTGTTCTATATTGACGGACTGATCAAGGACGGCGCCATGCAAAAGCTATTCATTTATCTGCTGTCACTCAAGAAGATGCCCAAGGATGCGAGCACCTTTCTGGAGGAAAATATGCCCTATGTGGAGTGTGACGTGACCGAGAATGAGGAAACGATGCTCCAGATGGTGCTGTCGGGGGCCACGCTGATGCTGGGATCCACCTTTGGCACGAGCGCCATGATCATTGATGCACGGACCTATCCGGCCCGTGAGACCGCCGAGCCTGAGAACGACCGTGTTATGCGCGGGGCCCGCGACGGCTTTGTGGAGACGCTGATCTTTAACACAGCGCTGATCCGTCGTCGGATTCGGGATGTAAGCCTGACCATGCAGTACCTTACCACGGGTAAAAGCTCCAAAAGTGATGTGGTGGTGGCCTATATGTCCGACCGCGCCGATCCCAAGCTGGTCAAATATGTGACCGATAAGATCAAATCTCTTGAGACCGATGCCCTGACCATGGGGCACGAATCGCTCGCGGAGTCCTTGATCAAGACTCATTGGTACAACCCCTTTCCCAAGATCCGTTATACCGAGCGACCGGATACCACCGCGGCTCATCTGCTGGAGGGCAGTGTGATCGTTCTCCTGGATAACTCGCCCTCGGTCATGATCCTGCCCACATCGATCTTTACCTTTTTGCAGGAAAGCAACGATTTCTACCTGCCGCCTCTGACGGGTACCTATCTGCGTATGGTGCGCCACGCCGTTTTCTGGCTGACGCTTTTTCTCACGCCGGTTTGGTATCTGGGTGTGCTGAATCCTCAGCTGGTGCCCGAGTGGCTCGCCTTCGCTCTGCCCGTGGAACGGGGACGATTGCCTGTTTATTTGCAACTGCTGCTTGCCGAATTCGTTATTGACGGCCTGCGCATGGCCTCGATGAACACCCCCGATATGCTGGCCAATTCGCTTTCGGTGGTGGGCGGCCTGATCCTTGGTGAATTTGCCGTTGACGTGGGATGGCTGATTCCCGAGGTCATTCTCTATATGGCCTTTGTTGCCATCGCAAACTTTACCCAAACCAGCTTCGAGCTGGGCTACGCCCTCAAATTTATGCGCATTCTCCTGCTGACCCTGACGGCCTTTTTCAATATCTGGGGCTTTTGCATCGGTGTGGTGCTCATTATTATATTGATCGCCACCAACAAGACCGTCAACGGCGGGCACAGTTATCTTTATCCGCTCATTCCTTTTTCGGGCAGAGCCCTGCTATCCCTTTTTATTCGCCGCAAAAAGCGCTCCTGACTTGACTTTTTCCTCGCCTTTTGATATGATAATATAAAAACGGAGGGCGGGAAAGTCTGTGAAAAAGAACTGGAAAATATATGTGATCGGCTCATCGCTGATCGCCTTGGCACTGATCATTGTTTTACTGGCCGTTTTTTTGCCGAAGATCGTGCATAGATCCGAGATGAAGGATCTCTTCGAGTCGATCCTTGCACCCGATCCCGCTTTTGTTACCGTGGGCGATCCGTTGTACAATACGGGGGATGCCCTTGGCAACAGGGGAAAAGAGGTCATCCTCGAAGGGGAGACACGAACCGAGGTGTTAGACCTGATTGCTGCTCTTTCCGAAGGGGGGTACCGTATCGCCGCAGAGGAGAAAAAAACGAGCGGAGCCTGGGATCTTTCCCTGCGGGTGCGCAGCGCCACGGGAGAAACATTGTATCTTTATTTTACCGAGAGCACTTTTTATTATATGAACGATACCCTGGCCGTTCATTTTGAACCAAAGGATGCGGCACTTTACGCCACTCTTTATGAAAAAATGAATGCAATTCTTGCGGAATAAGCACAGCGGGTCTGCTCCGACACGGAGCAGACCCGCTGTGCTTATTGATTGGAAATTCGATGCTTCGCGCCCCTTGCGGGGTATCTGCTTGCGCTTATTTCAAAGCCTCGCAAAGCCCTTCGATGATGTCGCCGGCCATCAGGCCTCGGTTGCCGTAGCGGGAACAGGCAACATCTCCCGCAAGGGCATGGGCAAGGACACCCAACCGTGCGGCATCCAAGGGTGAAGCACCCTGTGCCGCAAAAGAGGCGATGATTCCTGCCAGAACATCCCCACTGCCACCTGTGGCCATGCCACTGTTTCCGAAGGTGTTCAGATAGCATTTTTCACCGTCGGAGACAACGGTGCGGGCATCCTTCATCACAAGCACCGTGCCGCTCCCCTTGGCAAAGGCTCGCGCATGATCGGGCAGATCGGCGGAAAGTGCGGCGATCGGATACCCCGAAAGGCGGCTCATTTCACCCAGATGAGGGGTCAGTACCGTGGGGGCGCCTCGCTTGTAGCAAAGCGCTAACAGGGAAGGATCCTTTGCCATCAGGTTCAGGGCATCCGCATCCGCAATCAATGGAACGGCGGTATGTGTCAGGGCGCATGTCACGATACGGTGCGCGGTCTCGCTTTGAGAAAGCCCCATGCCGATTGCCACCGCATCGGCTCGCTCCAGTGCGCCAAGCAAAGCCTTTTCGTCAAAATGCTCGGGATCGTAAAGAGTGAGCAACGCCTCCGGCAATTGGGTTTGATAAATGACCCGATTTTCCCACGGGGCGAAGATTTCCACCAGCCCCGCACCCGCGCGGAGCGCGGCCTTGGCGGCCAGGAATCCCGCGCCGCTCATGCCCACCGAGCCTCCGATGATCAATACCCGCCCGAAGCTACCCTTGTGAGCGCGGGGCGGACGGGGCGGCAGATCTTCAAGATCGTTTTTCTCCATCAGAAAGCCGACGGAGTGCTCGACCCGGATGCCGATATCCGCCACCGTGATCTCGCCGCAAAGAGCGGTGCCGGGATAAAGCAGATGTCCCCATTTTTGTGCCGCAATGGCCACTGTTTTCTTGGCAGGGAGCGCCACCCCCATGACGGCGCCCGTATCGGCGTTCACGCCTGAGGGGATATCCAACGCCAGTACAGGGAGCTTGGCGGTGCGCAGAGCCTCTATCGCCTCTTTGATGCTCCCCTCTATCGGGCGGGTGAGACCGATGCCGAAGATCGCGTCTACCGCCGCAGTTGCTCCTTCCGTCTTGAGGACGGTGCAGACCTCAACCGCAGGAGGCAGGAGCGAGAATTGTCGTGCACACTCAATGCTCATGGCGTCGGTGTCGGGTGCCCCGCATGGGTCGGTCCGACCCATGTAGATGACCCGTGCATGTCCGCCTCCTTCGGCAAAAAAGCGTGCCATGGCCAGGCCGTCGCCTCCGTTGTTACCGCCTCCACATAAAAACAGCACCAAGGAAGTGTCAAATTCGCACTCCAGCACCTCCAGAGCCGCTCGGGCGGCTCGCTCCATCAGTTCACGGGAGGGAGTGCCCGCGTTGATGGCTCGCTCGTCTGCGGCGCGCATTTCGGCCGCGGTCAATACATGGATCATAGTGCCTCCTTTCTGACGCTTGTCAATAGGATCTTATGCTTTATTTTAACACATTCGTCGCCTCTCGGCAACCCCGAACAAAGAAATACAACCATAATCAGGTGAAAATCGGGCGCTTATTGTACTAAAAAAAAGCGTGGCACAGGATTTGTAACTATGTTACAATGAAGTCAATCAGCAAAAGGAGGATCGCCCTATGAACCAAACGGCAAAATTTATCTGTAACCCCCTGGCGAAAAACGAGAAGAAGGATCACCCCTGGTCGGCGGGCCGCTTCTATAACAGCCCCGAGCGCACCATCACGCCCGGTGAAGGACTGTCACTGTTCCGCCGCGATTTTGACCTTCCCAAGGGATGTGCCAAAGTCACCGTTGCTGCCACAGCTCTGGGCGTATTTGATCTGTATATTAACGGCAAGCCTGTCGGCAATGAGGAAATGAAGCCCGGCTGGACCGACTATACCTGTCGCGTTTTTGAATTCGAATACGACGTAACTGCCCTTTGCGTGGAGGAAAGCGTTCTGACCGCCGCCGTTTCCAACGGCTGGTGGAGCGGTCGTATTTCCTTTGGCACCTACGGTTGGCGCGAGCCCGCCTTTGCCGCCGAGATCGCATTCTTTGATAAGAGCGGCGCGTGCATCGATCGCATTGTGACCGATGACAGCTGGGAGACCGTTATCGGCGGTCAGATCCTGTTTGCCGACATCTGGGACGGTGAATATCGCGATGCCACCATGCCCGATGCCCACACCTTCCCGGAGGGCTATTTCTGGAAGAAGGCCTCTCTTTATGAGGGAAGCGTGCCCGCCATCGTACCGCATGTAGGCGAGCCGTTGCGTGTGCGTCCTGCTTTCAACCATCAGCCGCGCAGTGCCGTGCTTTACAGCGAGGTGAAGGAAAACGGTACCGATTACGGTGAGATCGTACCCGTGTTCACCCGCGTGGGTGCCGGTTGCGAAAAAACGTATCTGCGCAAAGGTGAAAATTTGATCCTGGACCTGGGCCAGGAGATGGTCGGTCGTCCCAGGATCACCGTCAAAGCGCCCCGCAGAGCCCGTGTCGAGGTGAAGGTCGCGGAGCTGCTGAACGACAGCGGCGACAAGGCGCGTGGCAACGACGGCCCCAAGGGCAGTATCTATATGGCCAACTACCGCACGGCCCTTGCCCGTGCCGTGTATGTGGCGGCAGGGCAGGGAGAGGAGATATACGAGCCCTCCCACTCCTTCTTCGGCTTCCGCTATTTCTGCATTTCCGCCGATGCGGATGTGGAGATTCTTGCGGTTGAAGGTGTTTTCATCAGCACCGATATGAAGGAGACCGGTCGCATCGAGACCGATAACCCGGAGATCAACCGCTTCTTTGAAAACGTGCAGTGGGGGCAGCGTTGCAACTATTTGACGGTGCCCACCGACTGTCCCCAGCGTGACGAGCGCCTGGGCTGGTCGGGCGACACTCAGATTTTCTGCGGTGCGGGCACCTATAACGCCAACGCACGTGGGTTCCTGAAAAAGTGGTTGGGGGATGCCCGTGACGGTCAGCGTCTTTCCGCGGGCTATTGGGATGTGATCCCCGCTATTGATAAGCTTTCCAGAAGCGGCAAAAGTAATGACGGTTCCGCCGCCTGGGCCGATGCCGGTATCGTAGTGCCGTATATGCTTTACCTCAAGTACAACGATCTGGAAACCGTGGCCGAGCATTTTGATTCCATGGAAAAATACATGGATTACCTGGTGCAGTTCGGCGGTCCCCGCCCCCATTACGGCGACTGGCTGGCCTATGAGGAGACGCCCGAGCCCTATATTTGCCTTTCCTATTATGCCTATGATGCTCTGCTGATGAGCAAGATGGCCAAGGCTATCGGCAGGTCTGACCGTGTCGTCCACTATACTGCACTGTATCATGAGATCAAGACGGAATTCAACAGCCGTTATGTAGAAAACGGCACGCTGACTATCACCACGCAGACGGCCTGCCTCCTGGCATTACACTTCGGATTGGTAGAGGGCGAGGTACGTGAGAATGTGATCCGTCTGCTGGAAAAGAAGATCGTCGGCAACGACTACACCCTGTCCACCGGTTTTGTGGGTACGGGTATTCTCAATCAGACGCTGTCCGAGGTGGGACTTGACGGCCTTGCCTACTCGCTCCTGCTGCAGACCCGTGATCCCTCCTGGCTCTACAGTGTCCGTCAGGGCGCTACCACCGTGTGGGAGCGTTGGAACTCCTACACCAAGGAAACGGGCTTCGGCAAGGTTTCGATGAACTCCTTCAACCATTATGCCTACGGTGCGGTGGTCGAGTGGATGTATGCCGCCATGGCAGGCATCGCCGCAGATCCCGTTTGCCCCGGTTTCAAGCACTTCATCCTCTCGCCAAGACCCGATACCCGAAAGGGTGGGGAACTGCCCGCGGGACAGAAGCCCATCACCTATGTCAAGGCACACTATGATTCTGCGGCAGGACGAATCGAGAGCGCCTGGGATTTCCGCGAAGGACTCTTCACCTATCAATTCACCATTCCCGAGGGGACGGGGGCACGGGTGGAGTTCCCCTTGCTCAACGGTCGCGATTTTGTGATGGTCAACGGTTGCAAGCGCGAAGTAGGCGATCTTTTCGGTAAGATTGAGAACGGAAAAGCCGTATTTGAACTGGGTGCGGGCCGTTATATACTGCAGTAAACGAAAATTTTTTGCAAACTCCAACAAAAAAATATCAAAATCTCTTGACAATTCTTTTTTGATTGTTTATAATATTTTGTGTTGCTTTTTCCGCAACGCGAATTTCGGTTGCAGGAGGTGCGGCGGTGGTACTGAATATGGGGCCCATTTTGCGCGGCGAGATCACGCGTATGGATATCCGATATGAGCTGACCCCCGAGCCTGTGCTCGATGTGGTATTTCCCGAAAATGCCAAGGTCGAAGGCTTTATTACCGACGATGCGGGCTACATGCGTCTGCATTTGACGGCAAGTTTGCCTTACCGCGGCGCTTGTGCCAGATGTCTTGATCCTGTAGAAGGGGTCTTTACCCTGGAATTTGATCGGACGGTGGCGGCGGAGGGATCCATCACCGAGGAGCAGCTGGAAGAGAACGAGGATTCCTATGTCATGATCCGCGACGGCAAGCTTGATGTGGATGAGGCCTTGCGTGAGGAATTGCTTGTTTGCTTTCCCATGAGGCTTTTATGTGATGAGGATTGTCCGGGTCTTTGCCCCAAATGCGGAAAGCCCAAAAGAGAAGGGGATTGCGGGTGCCCTCAAAAAGAAATCGACCCGCGTCTGGCCGTATTGAAAAATTGGCTTGACAAAAAAGAAAAATAATAGTATAATAAATAACGCTGTGTTTCAACACAAACCCAAGGAGGTGTAGGCAAATGGCAGTTCCGAAGAAAAAAGTTTCCAGCGCGCGCAGAGATAAGAGACGTTCCAACAACTCCAAACTCGAAATGCCCGGCATGGTCAAGTGTGCAAAGTGCGGCGAGTACGTACTGGCTCACCACGTGTGCAAGGCTTGCGGTTCTTACGACGGAAAAGAAGTCATTAAGCAGGAAGCTTAATGATTTTGGAACAAGAAAAGAGGAGCAACAAAGTTGCTCCTCTTTTCTTGTTGTAGCTGTGGAGCCACCAACAGCCTTCCCCAAGTAGGGGAAGGTGGCACGCGAAGCGTGACGGATGAGGGTGCTTTTTGCGTGAACTGCTCATCCACCGCTAACCCGTCTCCCTTGAAAAACGCAAAGCGTTTTTTGAAAGATTCAATTCTATCAAGCGATTTCACGCCCCGTTCAGGGGCTTTTTACAATCTTGCAAGCCAATCCCCGATGAAATACGCCAACGGCAGTGTCCCGATGGAAAGCAGAGTGGATGACCCGACCACCCCGGCACCGTACTCGGGGGTGATATCATAAAGCTCGGCCATCATGCTGACCGATGCCGCACTGGGAAGAGCGGCAATGACCGTGCAAAACAGAATGATATTATAGCTGTCTGCCATACCAAGGGTAACCGCCTTGGCGATCAGACAAACGACCAACGGCATGCCGATCAGCTTTACGGCGTTGAACAGATATAGGCGCGGATTGCAAAAAATTTTTTTCAAGCCTTGCTTTGCCACCAATGCTCCCGTGACCAATACCGAAATGGGCAAGCAAATATTGGAGAGATGACCGGTGAAGCTGACGATCGGAGCGGGCAGTGGCAGGACCGCCTTGAGCAGATACAGAGAAAGTCCGATCACGCAAGGGATCGTGCCCGGATTGAGCAGAGCCTTCTTGGGTGTCAGCTTGATGTCATCCCGGCCCTGTGCCAGGATCAGAATGCCCAATGTCCAGATGTAGATGTGATAACCGATTACAAAGAAGGCGCCGATAAACGCCCCCTTCCCGGGGAAAATCGCTTCAAGAATGGGGAAACCGATAAAGCCGCAGTTGGTAAATATCATGGCAAAGCGGTTGATCTTGCGCTCGGCCGCATCCCGAAAGAGCGGGCCGGTCAGATAAGCAAAAAGGGCCATCAAGGGGTGGAGCAGAAATCCAACAAGCATGAAAAACAGGCCCTCTTTCAGCAGCTCGGTGCTGAAATCCTTACTGATAAGCGCTCCCACGATCAGCATGGGCTGTCCCAGCTTGATGATCAGAGCCGATAATTTTTTGGAGGCAGTATCGTCGATCAGGTTGACCCGACGGCAGATATACCCTGTGGCCATCAAGAGAAAGAGAATGCCGATGACCGTCAATAAGTCCAGGAACGTGTCAAGATTCAACCGTTTTCACCGGCTTTCGGGCACAATTCGTCCAGCTTTTGGCGCAGACGCTTCATATCGGTCAGCATGTCCTCTTTTTTTCGGGGATCACGCAGAAGATACGCAGGGTGATAGACTGCGGTCATGACGAAATCACCTTTTTCAAACCATTGCCCGTGCTCTTTGGTAATGCGGAAATCGGGCTTGATGAGCTTGGCCGCCGAAATACGCCCGAGGCAAACAATAATTTTGGGGCGGATGAGCCGCACCTGCTCCCGCAGGTAGCCGATGCAGGCCTCCTCCTCCTCGGGCAGAGGGTCGCGGTTCTTGGGAGGACGGCATTTGAGAATGTTGGCGATGTAAACGTCCTCACGGGGAATATCCACTGCCTCCAGGAATTTATTCAGCAGCTGTCCCGCACGCCCGACAAAGGGGGTGCCGGAAAGATCCTCCTGCTCACCGGGAGCCTCGCCCACAAAAAGCAGTCTTGCCGTGCGGCTACCCGTGCCGAATACGCAATTGGTGCGAGTGGCGGCAAGGGAGCAGGCGGTGCAGGTATTGCACTTTTTTTCAAGGGTTTCCCAATCCATGGCGGAATCTCCTTTATGTAATGATGCCACTATTATAACAAAAAATATACGAAAGCACAAGAGAAAATCGAAAAATGTCGCACGGAAAACACAAACGGGAGAATTTAGTAAGAGCAGGGTCTGTTGCGGGAAAAGTTTTTTTTTTTGCTTGACATCATTTATCCTATCGGGTATAATGAATAAAGTTAGATACAAATATTAAAAAAGGATGAAGACATGAATCAAAGAGAAAAATTTTCTTCCCGTCTGGGCTTTTTGCTGATCGCGGCAGGGTGTGCGATCGGGCTCGGCAACGTATACCGTTTTCCCATCATCACCGGCGCCTACGGCGGCGCTCTTTTTGTGTTGATCTATCTGGGCTTTCTGATGATCCTCGGTATCCCCATGATCTGTTGCGAATTGGCAGTGGGACGTGCGGCGCGACGCAGTGTGGCAACTGCCTTCGAAGAGCTGGAGCGCCCCGGTCAGAAATGGCATCTCATGAAATATCTGGGTATCGGCGGAAACTATCTGCTGATGATGTTTTATACCGTCATTGCCGGCTGGATGCTGATCTATTTTTACAAATACCTGTCGGGGGATATTATCAATGTTCCCGCCGCCGATCTCGGCGCGCATTTCGGAGAGACGGTCAGTAACACCGGTCTGCAGATCGGTACGACCTTTGCCACCATTTTGATCTGTTTTCTGATCTGCTCTCTGGGATTACAAAAGGGCGTGGAGCGTATTACCAAATATATGATGATCGCCCTGTTTGTGCTTTTGGTGGGTCTTGCCGTTTACTGCTGTACGCTGGATGGGGCAGGGGAAGGCTTGCGGTTCTATCTGGTACCCTCTGTCGATCCGGTCAAGGAAGTGGGCCTCGGAACCATTATCACCGCCGCCATGGGGCAATCCTTCTTCACCCTGTCCATCGGTCTTGGCGGTCTGACCGTATTTGGCAGCTATATCGATCGTGACCGATCGCTTTTGGGTGAGGCGGTCACCATTACTGCTTTGGATACCTTTGTTGCCATCGTGTCCGGATTGATCGTATTTCCCGCCTGCTTTACCTACCTTGGCGGCGTGAATGCAGATGCCTCCACCGTAGGGGCCTCCTTCCTCTTTACCACACTTTCCAGTGTGTTCAATGCCATGGGGCCTGTGGTGGGGCGGGTCGTCGGTTCGCTTTTCTTCCTGTTCATGATCTTTGCCGCTTTCTCCACCGTGATCGGTGTGTTTGAAAATATCATGTCGTTTTGGCTGGAGCTGACCGACCTTAAGCGCCCCGTGGTTGCCGCCATCAATATCGTGTTGCTGCTGGTGCTCAGTCTGCCTGCCGTATTCAGTCTCGGTATCTGGAGCAAGGCGACGGTGGGCGGCATGGGTTTCTTGGATTTGGAGGATTTTATCGTTTCCAATCTTCTTTTGCCTGTTGGCAGTATCATTTATGTCCTTTTCTGTACCACCCGTTACGGTTGGGGCTGGAATGCTTTTTACAGCGAGGTCAATGCAGGGAAGGGGGCCGCATTGCCCCGTTGGCTCCGCCATTATATGACTTTTGTCCTGCCCCTTGTCATCATTGTGCTCATGGTGCTTTCTCTGGTGGCTAAGTTTGCCACATAAAATACCGTAAAAACGGCCCGATGGCTTGATTCCAAGCCATCGGGCCGCTTTTCACACGATCTCCTGCTCCAGATGCAAAAATTCAGGTGTGTCAAAAAATTCTATCAAAGAAATCCCGAAACCGTCGCAGAGCATTTTTAGAGTGACGATTCCGGGATTTTTGCTTTTTCCGTACAGGATATTTTTGACAGTCGAAGGCGGGACTGCCGATTCCATTGACAATTTGTGGATCGACATCTTTTTTTCTTCGCAAAGCATAAGCAGTCTGTTTTTTACGGCGGTATAAGTGTCCATATTCAACCTCCAAAATAAATTTACAGGTTAATTATAGATTTTTATTCTTGACAAGATGGGCTATATATGATACAATTAGGCTACAAATAGCCCACAATCGCTTGTAAGAAAGGAAAAAAGAACATGAAAAAATCATTGCTGCTTTGCCTGTCACTGTTTCTTTCGTTGCTTTGTTCCCTTATGCTGGTTGCCTGCCAATCGGTTGTATCGTCGCCATCGGATCACAGCGGTACGGCTTTGGCGGAAAATAACAGTACGGCACAAAACAACGAGACCGCTTCCGATATTGCGGTGACTGTCTATAGCGGTACCGGGCGCTATGCCGTGACGGGCATCGGAGCGGAGGCATTTAAAAATAGGCAGATTACGTCGCTCACGAAGCAAAGATGACTTCCATCAATTCCTATGCTTTTAAGGGATGCGAGAATCTGACCACCGTGCAGATCAAGACCGCTAAGCTGACAACGGTTTCAGCTCATGCCTTTAAGGATTGCACCGCTTTGAGTAAGGTTGAGTTGCCTTCCGGTATTATGAGCTTTGGCGCCGATGTTTTTGCCGGCTGTGAAAAGCTGACCGCCGTTTATTACGGTGGAACTGCAGAGGCTTGGGGGGAGATGACTGTTGGAACCGCCATCATTTATTTCTATACCGAGGAAGAACCCACCGAGACAGGGCATTACTGGCATCTTGTTGAAAATGTTCCTACGCCTTGGGATCAAAAGTAAGCAAAAAATCCCTGCGAGAGCAATTGCTCTCGCAGGGATTTTTAATGATTGCGATAAAAGCTTGGGGTCTTTCCGGTGACGCGATGAAAAACGGTAGAGAAGTATCCTGCGTTGGAAAAGCCGAGACGTGTGGCGATCTCCTGTACGCCAACGCCCTCACGCAATAGCGGAATAGCGGCGTTGATCTTGCGCGTGCGAAAATATTCCATCACTCCCACGCCCGCATGGCGGGCGAATGTTTTTTTCAGCAGTGAAGGACTCATATGGCAAAGGCGGGCCAGATCATTTGTGTTAAGGGGGAGTGTCAGATTTTCTTCGATGATTCGCAGTGCACGGCGATAATTTCGTCCGCCGGCACTTCCTTCTTTTTTGGGGGAGGGCTCACCCTGCTCGGTCAGAGTCAGCAGTAGCACTTCCAATTCCAATAAGGCAAGCTGTGCCTCTTTTTCCTTACCCTCCAACACATCTCCGGCCAGATTTCCCGCCATGGCCGTGGATTTGTGCAACAGATCGAGGGCGCTTTGGGCGTGAGCGATATTTTCGGTGCTCAATGCGAAGATATTCTTCTTGTAATCGGGGAGAGCGTCGGCGCCGAAAGAAAAGATCATGATCTTGGGCGCGGTATTCTGCGCGGAGCGGATGCTATGAAATTCCATAGGTGGATGCAATATGGCGGCGGGGGCTTCCAGTACAAAAGAATTTGCTCCTGCCGTGACACCGATGGCACCCTTCGTTACCAGAACCAATTCATAAAAATCATGGCTCTCGCCGCGAAAAACAAAATCGGGGGTAAATTCGGTTGCAAAGGCGGTATACAGCCCTGTTAGGCTGACTGGACGGCCAATGGGGTGAAAATGCCACATAAATACTCCTTATATGACCAAACTCTGACTTTTTGTGTCCGAATTCAGATTTACTTTTGAATCGGACATGTTATAATAGATATAGCACAAATCATCCGATTTGTCAATACAAAAGGAGGATCTACCATGAAAAAAGGCATCAGTATATGGGCATTTCCTGATGGCACAAAGCTTTCCGATGCGTTCCGTATGGCTAAGAAAGCGGGATTTGACGGTGTGGAAGTTGCTTTGAGCGATACAGGTGAGCTGACATTGAATACCACTCCGGCGGAGCTGGCCGCTATCAGAAAGGAAGCGGAGCAAAACGGTATTGCGCTATACAGTGTCGCTACCGCCATCTATTGGAAATATCCCTTTACCTCTCCCGATCCTGCCATTGCAAGCAAGGCTATGGAATACGGCCGTTGCCAGATCGATATGGCGGCGGCGCTGGGATGCGATTCGATTCTGGTCGTGCCGGGGATGGTCAGCGGCGAAGGGGAGCCCTTCGGAAATATTCCTTATGATGTAGCCTACGATCGCGCTCTTACCTGTATGAAGGAATTGGCAAAGCTTGCGGCCAACAAGGGGGTGGCCCTGGGTATTGAGAATGTGTGGAATAAATTTTTGCTCTCTCCTTTGGAGATGCGCCGATTTGTGGATGAAGTGGGGCAGGGCGCCTATGCCTATTTTGATGCGGGGAATGTCTTGGTCAATGGCTATCCCGATCACTGGATCGATATTCTCGGTAAGCGCATTTGTAAGGTACATGTGAAGGATTTCAAGCGGAGTGTAGGGAATATCAATGGATTTGTGGATCTGTTTGCGGGTGACGTGAACTTCCGCGCTGTTACGGCGGCTCTGCGACGTGTAGGCTATGACGGATTTGTCACGGCAGAGGTCTCGCCTTATCATGCCGCCCCCGAATTACTTTTGCGCTCTGTCAGCACGGCGCTGGATGAAATATTTTCGTTTTAAGAGAGGAGAATATATATGGAACAGTTGAAGGTTGGGCTGGTAGGTCTTGGAGGGCAGGGACGCGCCCATGCCAAGGCGCTGTTGCAGGCACAGCAAAAAGAGAATTATCCTTGTAAGCTGGCAGCGGTTTGCGACGTCCGCCCCGAACAGTTTGAAACCATTGAGGTAGAGTTCAATATCAAGGAATCCAGCAGTGTGCTCGGATTCAAGAATTATCCTTGCTACACCGATGTAGATGAGATGATCGCCAAGGAAAAATTGGATCTGGTCATCATTGCCATTCCGACTTATTTGCATTGCGAGACAGCAGTCAAATTTTTGAAAGCGGGTATTCACGTCCTTTGCGAAAAGCCCATGGCACTCGATGTAGAGCAGTGCGACGAGATGATTCGTGTTGCCAAAGAAAACGGCAAGCAACTGATGATCGGTCAGTGCCTGCGTTTCTGGGATGAGTATCGGATTCTCAAATCTTATATCGATTCAGGTGAGCTTGGTGCTGTACGTGCAGGAATGTTCTATCGCGGCAGCGATACACCCAAGTGGTCTTTTCGCGATTGGTATATGCATAAGGCCTTGGGGGGAGGCGCTGTTTTTGATCAGCATATTCACGATGTGGATATGGTGCAGTATCTGTTCGGCATGCCCAATGGGGTCAGCACTAACGGCAAGATTATCTATGAGGATACCAACTACGATACGGTTTGTACCAACTACATTTACACCAACGGCCCATTGGTGTTTTCCCATAACGATTGGACGCTGTCCTGTGGCTTTGCCCACGGCTACCGTGTGAATTTCGAGCGTGCGACCCTTGAAATGGGAGCCGGTGGCTTGATCCTGTCTGTCAGAGGCAAGGACCCTGAGAGGGTGGAATTTACGCGTTCCAGTGCTCTGTCCAATGAGGTGGAATATTTTGCCGAGTGCATCCTTGGCAAGCGTGTCAATGATATCAACACGCCGGAAAATTCCCGCGATACCATTCGTCTGGTGACGGCGGAGATCGCCTCGGCCAACCAAGGTGCCGCTGTAGTGCATCCCTGATGCTTGTGATAAGGAGAAATATGGTATGGCTTTACCGAGAGGGGTGGTTATCCACCCTGACGAGCTGGGAGATTTATGGCTTTCTCGATTGAAGCATTCGGATATCAGAACGGTGGGATTGCATCCGGTAGGCGGCAAAAAAGCGGATGAAAGTCTGGAGGCGCTGCGCCTCGCCGTGTTGCGTGGAGATTTTGACAAAAAATTTGCCACACTGCGGCAAATGGGCATCGAGGTAGAATACGAGATGCACGCCATGTCCTGGTTACTACCTCGTAGCATGTTTGTCGAGCACCCCGATTGGTTTCGTATGAACGAAGCGGGGGAGCGCGTGGCCGATTTCAACCTATGTGCCTCTTGCGATGAGTCCTTGCGCTTTGTAGCCGCCCGTGCCGCTGAGCTTGTAAAGATATTACGCCCCACCACTCATCGCTACCACTTATGGATCGATGATGTGCGAGACTCTTTTTGTCATTGCTCAAAATGTCGGAAAATGTCACCTTCCGATCAAGCACTTTTGATTTACAATGCATTGTGGAAGGGGATCCGCACGGTGGATCCTGCCGCTACCCAGTGCTATCTTGCGTATCAGAATACCGAGCCTGCCCCCACAAATGTCAAACCGGAGGAAGGAATCTTTTTGGAATATGCGCCCTTTGACCGGGATTTTACCAAGTCGCTTGCGGACGAGGCCTGTGACAAAAATGTTCATGAGGTCGCTCCTCTGCCGGAGCTGCTGCAATGCTTTGGCCGAAGGGAAGCCAAGGTCTTGGAGTATTGGTTGGATAACTCTTTGTTTTCCAAATGGAAAAAGCCTCCTCAATTCTTTCACTTGGAAAAGGAAGTCATGCGAGCGGATCTGAACTTTTATCAACAATTGGGCTTTGAAGATGTTACGGTGTTCGCTTGTTACCTCGGCGAGGATTATGAAGCTCTCCACGGGGCTCCGGATATTGATGCATATCTCAAGCAATAAAATAAAAACGGTACGAAAAATTCGTACCGTTTTCATTTTTTAAAACCTTGCGAAGATATCTATCGCGCAACGGTCGCAGATCCGCACCCCGTGCTCGGGGAGGATGATACGTGCTTCCTCAGCACTGACCATACGACCGTATTCCCGTATGAACCGATAGTCATCCCGTATGGTCAGGGGATTCCCGTTCTCGGTCAATATCAGCCACCAGATGCCTTGCTCATCCCGCCAGATTTCACTCTCACCCCTGTAAGTATCGGTCATGCGCCGGCAGAGCGCGACCAGATGTTCAAAGGAGGGGAAGAGGAAAGAAGCGCTCCTTTTTCGCACCGTTCGATGACTTTTCTCGTTTTTTGCTTCTATGTTTAATAGCTTCGAGGTATGGTTTTCGTTTTTGTCCTTCTCCTCTGTCAATAAAAGTCCCATTTTCGTTACAAACAGCTCGCATCCCCCCTCCTTTGAGGGATACATTTGTATGTAAACCTTGTCGTCCGTCGCATCAAATCCCGTTTCTTTTCTTACATCGGTTAAGATCTCCCGAAAAGCCTCCCGTGTGACCACGTCGGCATAATCGGCGGTTTCACAGTTTAAAGCGTAGCGGCGCGCATCCTCTGCGCTGAGCATGATCTTCAGTTTGTTGGTGCTGATGCGTATCCATTCCATATTGCCACCGCCTTTCGTCATATTATATTATAAGCCTTAAGGGCTTTTGCGGCTACCCCTAAAATATTGGTAATTTTCGCGCAGGCCTTGCAGTCGGTTGACTTTACCCATGAAATATGATAGAATATGTTAAAGATGTGAAAAGGAGGGGAACATGTGCGATATAACAAAGATACCTGCGCTATGGAATTGTCGGTGCGTGAGCTGTGTGCATTGGCGCATAAAAGCGGTAATCTGGATGCGGGTGCTCCCCACCGCCGCTTCGATGCCATGCGCAAGGGGAGTGAGATTCATCGCTCTGTACAAGCGACCGAAAAAAACTATAACGCTGAGGTGTTTTTGCGTAACACCACGATCTATCATGGCATTTCTTATACTGTAGAAGGGCGTGCCGATGGAGTAATCGAAGAAAACGGGGCAGTGACCGTGGAGGAGATCAAAACCACACGTGGTAGAAATTTTGCATACGGTGCCCGCGGTGATGCTTATTCTCAGCTTCGTTGCTATGCCTACTTTTTGGCAGAAGCCCGTCATTTGAAAAGTGTGCATTTGCGGATGCGTTTGGTAAACAGCGAGAGTGGTGAGATCCGCGACACCTGTTCCATCGCGACCGCCGAAGAATTGTACGCTTTTTATTGCTCCCTGCTTGAACGGATCGAGCCCTTTGCCCGAGAAGAACTGACCCGTCGGGAGGAGCGGATCCCCTCGGTACAAGCGGTCGGATTTCCGTACCCGCACCCGCGGGAAGGGCAAATCGAGCTGGCGGAAGGGTGCTTCCGCGCCATTCGAAAGGGCAAGCGCTTTTTTGCCCAGGCCCCTACGGGGATCGGCAAGACCATGTCTGGCCTGTATCCTGCCGTTAAGGCCGTTGGTGAAGGGCTGTGCGATCGTATTTTTTATTTGACAGCCAAGGCCTCCACTAGGCGCGAAGCCTTTGCCGCCGCAGGCAAGCTGTTTGCGGCCGGAGCCGATTTGAGAACGGTGGTTCTCCACGCAAAAGAGCAGATGTGCCTGCGGACGGGCGGTTGCCGTGAGGGAGGCGTTTCCCGATGCAATCCTGCCGATTGCCCCTTTGCCAAGGGCTATTATGACCGGGTGAACGGAGCGCTGTTTGCTCTGCTCGGTGCCCGCCACGGCTTTACACGCGGATTGATCACCGAAGCGGGAAACCAATATCGTGTATGCCCTTACGAGCTTTCGCTGGATCTTTCCGAGTTCTGTGAGATCATCATATGCGATTATAACTATGCCTTTGATCCCGCTGTCTATCTGCGCCGCTATTTTGATCCCGAGGAAGGGGAACGCGGCGAGTATGTTTTTCTGGTTGACGAGGCCCACAATCTTCCCGATCGTGCGCGGGATATGTATTCCATGCGATTGGAAGCAGGGCCCTTTGAGGCGGTGTATGCTCGGGTGGATCCTGCCGCGGATCCTGCCTTGGAGGAAGCACTCGGTGGATTTCTCATTGCTATGAGGCGGTTGGGAAGGCTGTGCACTGAAAATCGCCAAAAAA
The DNA here is from genome assembly GCA_017451735.1 of Clostridia bacterium. GTDB lineage: Bacteria > Bacillota > Clostridia > Oscillospirales > CAG-272 > Firm-07. Next base: position 7,485 of record JAFTNU010000071.1, on the reverse strand, counting down.
ATGAGGACGGTAGTGAAAACGGTTATTATCTGAATCGTGCACCACTGGAAAATTTCAACGAGATCGTGCGCACCGCCAAGGGAAAGCTGGAGCAGTTTATCAAAGGACTTCCGGCACACCCCTTGGCGGAACAGATCACAGAGCTCACGGGGCAATTGCGCCGTTTTCTGTCACTGACTGAGTGCTATGACTCACGGTTCCTGACCTATATCGAATTGATACAGGGAAGAGTAACGGTGCAGATTTTTTGCCTTGATCCGGCAGGTGTTCTTGATACTGCTATGAATCGTGCCCGTGCGGCGGTTCTGTTTTCGGCAACATTGGCACCGTTGGATTATTTTGTTGATATCCTTGGGGGAGGAAAGCAGGCCGATATGGTAGAATTGCCGTCGCCTTACGACCCCTCCCGTTTGTGTGTTACGATAGCTCCGGGTATCAGCACTCGTATGGAGGAACGGGACAAATCCTACCGCAAGGTTGCCACGCTGATTGCCGCGACCGTCAGCGCCAAGGCAGGAAATTATATGGTTTATTTTCCTTCGTACGACTATATGGAAAAAGTGTTGGAACAGTTTCTCGATAAGTACCCAAAGGTTCCGCATATTGTTCAACAAAGAAATATGAAAGCCCGCGAACGGGATGCGTTTTTGGACTATTTCAAGGAGGATGAGGGCAGGTTGCGCGTGGGCTTTTGCGTCCTTGGAGGCTCCTTTTCCGAAGGTGTGGATCTGCCCGGCAGTCGTTTGATCGGTGCCATTGTGGTGGGCGTGGGGATTCCTGGGCTCTCCAATGAGCGCAATATGTTGCGCGACTATTATGAAAACAAATGTGAGCGAGGGTACGACTATGCTTACACCTATCCCGGTATGAACCGTGTTTTGCAGGCGGCGGGGCGCGTGATTCGCACTGAGGAGGATCGGGGAGTCGTGGTGCTGATCGATTCCCGCTATGCTGAAGAACCCTATCTCCATCTATACCCAAAGCATTGGGAGGGAATTGTTGCGGCTGCCACGCCCGCGGCGCTGGCCCGTCGCTTGCAATTGTTCTGGCAGGGTGGCGAACCTGCAAAGTGAGCCCGTTTTTTAAAAATATAAAATTTTGCAATTTTGACTTGCAATTCTTGCGAATTCGTGGTATAATACTACATAGTTTAGGTCGTTTTTGCAATTTCGGGCGCAACTTCGATGCGAAAACGCCGATTTTTATTTCTTGTACAGATAAGGAGCCCATATGAAGTACGCAAGCATGACATCCGCTCAATTGCAGGCAGAACTTGCCGCCCTGACGGCAGACTACCAAGCCTACTGTGCCAAAGGCCTTTCTCTTGATCTTTCACGTGGCAAGCCGGCACCGGCTCAGGTCGATTTGCTGACCGATATGCTCACCTGCGTCACCAAGCCGGAGGAGTGCTGTTCCGCAACCGGTGTGGACTACCGTAACTACGGTATTCTGGACGGTATCCCCGAGGCCAAAAAGCTTTTTTCCGAATTGCTGGGTATTCCTGCCGAATACATCATCGTCGGCGGTAACTCTTCTTTGAATTTGATGTACGATGCCGTGGCTCGCGCCATGCTTTACGGTGTGGTGGGGAGTGAGCGTCCCTGGTGCCGCGAGGAAAAGGTCAAATTCGTTTGTCCCGCTCCCGGCTATGACCGTCACTTTGGCATCTGCGAGTCTCTTGGTATTGAAATGGTCCCCGTTCGCATGACTCCCACGGGGCCCGATATGGACGCGGTGGAGGCATTGGTCAACAATGATTCCACGGTCAAGGGTATTTGGTGCAATCCTAAGTATTCCAATCCCGATGGCATCACCTATTCCGACGATACGGTGCGTCGCTTGGCCGCGCTGACGCCCGCCGCGCCCGATTTCCGCATCTTCTGGGATAATGCCTATGCTATCCATGATATATATGAGGAGGGCAGGGACGAGCTACTGGATATCTTTGCCGAGTGTCGCAAGACCGGCCGTGAAGATATGGTGTATTATTTTGCTTCTACATCCAAGATCTCCTTCCCCGGTGCCGGTGTGGCTATTATAGCGGCATCGCCCGCTAACGTCCGGCAGATCAAGTCGATCATGAGTGCTCAGACGATCGGCTTCGATAAGCTTAACCAAGTGCGTCATGTGAAATATTTTGGCAATGCGGAGAATGTGTTGAAGCATATGAACAAGCTGGCCACCCTCATTCGCCCTAAATTCGAGGCGGTGGAGCGTATTCTTGCGGAGGACCTGAGTGATGCCGATGTTGCTCATTGGACCGATCCCCGCGGCGGCTACTTTATCAGCTTTTACACCATGCCGGGGTGTGCCAAGCGCGCTTTTGACCTTTGCAAGCAGGCGGGTGTGGTTTTGACCAATGTGGGCGCTACCTATCCTTACCGTAAGGATCCCGAGGATAGTAATATTCGTTTGGCACCCACTTATCCCACTATTGAGGATCTGGAGACGGCCATGCGCGTCTTCACCCTTGCCGTGCGGATCGCATCGGTGGAAAAATTGCTTGCCGCAAATTGAAAATCTGCTTTTTAAAGGGCGACCGCACGGGTCGCCCTTTGCTCGTCAAAAGAAGGGAGAGTGCCATGAGGGGGGATACCCAGCGCGATACCAATCCGTTTCCGTATTCGGATAGCAACAAGCGTTATCACACCTATGATTATTATTTGCGCCATACGTTCGGTACAAAATGTGCCAAGATCCCCTTGGATGGTGGATTTACCTGCCCCAACCGTGACGGCTGTTGCGGTTATGGCGGATGCATTTATTGCTCTCAGAACGGGAGCGGTGATTTTACCGCCTCCGCGCTTTTACCTATTGCTGAGCAATACCGCATTCAGCGGGAGCGCTTGAGTGCCAAATGGAACGATTTTTGCTGTATTCCTTATTTCCAGGCACACACCAATACCTATGCCTCCTTGCCGCGCCTGCAGGAATTGTTTGAGGAGGCATTGACTCTACCCGACGCAGTTGGCATGAATATCGCAACCAGAGCCGATTGCTTGCCTGAGGATGTGGTGGACTATCTTGCCGATCTTTCCAAGCGAACTGTGCTGACATTGGAGCTGGGATTGCAGACGGTCCACGATGAAACCGCGGCGCGCATCAATCGCGGACATACCTTTTCTGACTTTCTGACGGGGTATGAGCGCCTTCGCATCGGGGCGCCCAAGGCCCGTATCGGTATCCATCTGATTTTTGGATTGATTGGTGAAAATGACGAAATGATGGTTGAAACTGCGCAAAGAGTGGCGGAATTGCGACCGGATGAGGTCAAGCTGCATTCTCTATATGTTTTGGAAGGAACCAAAATGGCCGAAATATACCGCAACGGTGGGTATTTGCCCCTTGAGCGGGACCGCTATGTGGATCTTGCTGTACGTGCTTTGGAATTGATGCCACCCGAGACCGTAATCGGCCGTATGACGGGCGATGGGGAAGAAAACAGCCTGTTGGCGCCCCTTTGGAGCCGAAAAAAGCGTTGCGTTTTGAACGAAATAGACAAAAAATTCTACGAAAAGAATACTTGGCAAGGAAAAAGTTTTTTTGATTCTTGAGCAAAGATAACTTGACGAAAATCCCTTTATATGTTAAAATACTAATAACCTGTGAACAACGCATGAAAAAATCCTGCGCTGACACAACAAGTAAACCAACCGGAAAAGGAGAAAACGCATGAAAAGAACAATTTCGCTTCTTCTTGCAACTCTGATGGTCGTCGCTATGTTGCCTGTGTTCGGCATTGCCGCATCGGCTGAGGGTGACGCTCCCGTTGCTACCACGACTTATGTGGTGTATGAGGAGGACTTTGAAGGTGTGGATACCGATAAGGTTACCACGACCGACACCCTTCTCGAGGCCTTGGGCTGGTATGTGCCCTCTGCCAAGGCGGGGCAAAGCTTTGCTGATTACACCATCGTGACCGATGATGACGGCAATCAGTCCCTTTGCGTCTCTACCGACACGTTAGGTGTTCAAGGCATTACTACCAAGAGTTTTGTTACCGTGTTCGGGGGCGACATCATGTCGGTCGTGCGCAACGGTAACTTTACGCTTTCTTACACCTTGACTTATGACGCGGCTACCACCAATACCAACGGGTACAGCGCCATGATCTACAATTACAACGAGAAGAGCGGGCAGAACAATGGGGAGGCCTACGGTATCGTTGCGGTACGCGCTTGCGGTACGGGCCTGAACAGTGTCTACTATCCCGTTTCCGGCGGTAGTGTATACGCGCAGATTGAGGATGCTCAAAACAACGGTGAGTTTGTTATGAGCAACCGTTACCAACTGACAGGGAATTATCCCTCCCTTTACGCTCGCATTGCCCATACGGTTGGTGATGAGGACTATAGTGCCGATGCCGAAACCACGCTTGCAGGCAGTGATAAGCTGATCGGCAAGAAGCTGGAGATCGTCATTGAGTATGACAACGAAGACGGCGTCTGCGTTGTTGTGAACGGTGTGAAGGTCTCCGAGCCCAATAAAGAAACCATTTGGGATAAATTGATCAACAATGGTGTTTGGGATGATTTTATCGACCGTACCACCGGTGCGGCCATCGGCCTTGTGACCGATCCCAACGTGGTTGCCTACATTGATGATATCAGTATCACGGCAACGACCTTGGGTGGTGCCGCGTATGCTGACGAGCTCCCCGAGCTTTTGATCACCGAGATGTCTGCCGAGCCGGCCAAGGGTTATGAGTATGCCGAGTTCATCGAGATCTACAACCCCACCGACCGCTCCATTGATCTGAGTCAGTATTCGCTTATGTGGTGTAGCATCAGCGAAGGCTCTGCCGATGATTACATCTCCGGTAACCAGGTCAAAAAATATGGCGGTTATCAGAATCTGGGTGAGGTAATCGGAGAAAATATTTACAGCAGCGAGTTTTATGTTGCTGAAGATAAGCTCAGCAACTTTGCCAAATACGATCCCGCTAACAAAAATAATACAAACCGCTACGAGTTTTTGGACGAAGATACCGACCTGAACGGTGGTGTGCGCTACAATCTGGTAGATGGTACTTATGTTAAGAGTACGGATGGCACCGGCTCCTTCTGCCGCATCCGTTACATCGAAAACTGGAATACCCGTTATGCTACCAGCAATTACAGCTATTTCCTGGAGCCGGGTGAGTGCGTTATCATTTTCCCGATGCACAAGACCAATGCTACCGTGTGGACCAACGGTGTTAATCAGGGTAGCCTGTCCCGCGTGATCAAGGGTGAATCTCTTCGTTCCCGTTATAAGAATGCCTCCCGCGGTATCACGGAGGACACCAAGATCATTGCCATCAACAGCTTTAACCTTGCCGACGAGCCCGACTCCGGTGCCTGCGGTAGCAGACGCTATTATATAGGTAAAGCATATGAGACTGTGACCAATGAAGACGGCTCTACCGAAAAGGTCTCCATCGTGTACACTAATGTTTATATTAATGATGCGAAATATGATCCCTACATTGTTTCTTATGTGGACTATAACCCCAATTTGATTGCCGGTTACATTTATGAAGATGCCAACCCCAATGATACCAACTTCGGTAAGGGTGGCAGTACCGAGACCGACAACTCTAAGGGCTTCTCCGGTGTTTGGGTCTATGGTGTAGACGGCTCCGATGATTTCCGCCGCGGCACCTTGTACATCTCCAACAACAAGGTTACCGGTTCTACCTCCCACGTCAGCCGGTTGGCCGGATACCAGCAGATCATTCTGGATGAAATGTACAAAAAGAGTGACGGCACCTTCGCTGATCTGAGTATTACAGAGATTGTACCGCGCACCTACAACCTGGCGGGTGAGGATAAGAGTGCCTTTACCGCTATCGAGCTGACCAACACGTCTTCCAAATCTGTTGATCTTTACAACTACGCTTTGGTTCGTTCCGATCTGAGCGCCAACTCCACCATTGGTGAGGGCTTCATCCATGCTACCGTGATGCAGGCGGGCAACCCTGTGATCAAGGGCGTCGGAAACGGTGCTTATTACTACTTCATGCAAAATCACATCTCCAACCCCGCTACCTGTACTCTTGCCCCCGGTGAAACGGTTGTGATCTGGTTCATTACCGAGGATACCTACACCTCCTACTCCCGTGACGATGATTTCGGCTTCGACTATTTCCGTCAGTATTGGGCCAACAGAGGGAACACACAGCTGGCGCTGAAGGGTGCCGACGGTGAATATGCCACCAAGGTCGTCGCTGTAGACGGTAATGTCAGTACCACCGCCAACTCGGATAATGCAGCCCGCGTCTTTGATATCTCTCCTGTTGAATCTGCGGTTTACGGTGTTGCCAATGCCACCGGCGCTGTCAAGCAGGGCATTGTCAAAACCGAAGATGTGCTTTCCATTGCCGTGCTCGGCTCCGCTTTCTGCTACTACAACCTGGAGTACACTGCAATTGAATTCAATGGCAGCACCTACTATGCAAACGTTCTGACGCGCACGATGCCCGCCGACACCTCCATGCATTATCTTGTGGGTGTGGCAGGAAACAGCAAGGCGTCGGCCCTTGCCGATTGCATGACCGTGCAGTACTGGGAAAAGAGTACCGGTAACGCTTGGTATACGGTTGATGTCCCCGGTTCTCCCCGTTACCGCTTGCGCAACACCAGCGCTATGATGGAGCCTCGCTTGGGTACTCTGGATGGGGAAGAGACTGTGGCCATTGCTGACAAACTCTTTATTTCCGAGACTGCCGAGAACGGTGATGTCACCTACCGTTACTTTGATGCACTGCGTACCGGCATTGTGACCGTCAGCGGCGCGGCAATCAATACTGATGGCGCCACACCCTTGCTTCGCTTTGACAATGCGGTTTCCAATAGTGTTTACAACTCTCTCGTTTCTACTTACGGCAGTGCCGTTGAGATCGGTATGCTGATCGTCAAGACCGACGATCTGGGCAATCTTACCACCTTTACCGAGGTCGACTTGATCAACGCCGGTATCAGTTATCAAAAGCTGGAAAGCAAGCGGTTGTACCGCAGCGGCGACTACACGATCCTTTCCTCCTCCATTGCGGTGGGGGCCGATGATTATAACACCTCCTACACCGCTATCGGTTATATGAAGGTCAAGCTGAACGACAGCACCACCAATACCTATTGGTCTGCCGAGTCTACATCCAGAAGCTTGACTGATGTGGTCAATGCGGCTCTTGCGGATGTCAGCACCACCCAGGATGAGGTGTACTGCTACACGGATATGGGGGCTGTTGAAGGCTCCTACAGCCGTTACAGCATTGCTGTTCAGCTCAAGCTGCGCGCATATGTCGAGCTCTGATGAGCATTGGATCCGAGTCTATATCGAAAAAGGAGTAAAATAAATATGAAAAGATTCCTTTCATTACTGCTTGCGGTTCTGATGGTCGTCGGCGTTATGGTACCGATGATGACCTTCTTTGTCGGTGCCGAGGGAGACGGAACGGGCGATAGTACAACCACCGTCAAATCCGATATCCCCGACTTGATCATT
>JAFTNU010000008.1 GCA_017451735.1 Clostridia bacterium | reverse complement strand
CACCTCCGTGTAGTTGTTTGTTGTGGTGACTACATTTTACACCTTGGTGAGAATATTGTCTATACTTTTTTCGGGTGTTGCACTTATTATTATAATCTGCCCAAGACGGAGGGATTGTAAAGGTTAAAGTCGTGCCAAAGCAATCCCTCAGTCACCTTCGGTGACAGCCCCTTTGACAAGGGGGCCTATGGCTAAAACATTTCACTCCTCCACCTCGGGGTGGTGGTTTATTTACGCTAAAGCCACAGCCAAAGCACCCCGTTGGGGGCCAAAGGCCACCAACGGGGTGCGAAAATCATGCTTTTTTGCGGTATTTCTTCAAGGTCTCCTCGGCGGCGACCCTTTTGTCGGCAAGTGTCACGATCCAGGCCTCACGGCATTTGGGCAGACACCAGAAGGTCAGCGGAAACATATGGGAATAAATAATATTTCTCTCCCGCCCGGTCAAGGGAAAATCCCGCTCGGCGTTCCGAAGCGCGAAGCGGTGATGCTTGAAGCCGTGCCAACGGAACCCCTTATTGGGGTCGTGCCAATCGTACAGATAGTAGTCATGGAGCAAGGCTCCGCGGATCAGTGCCCGCAGATCACAGGGGATCTCATGCCGCACCGCGAAGGAGTATGCGGTGTACGCCACCTTGATGCAATGCTGATAGACGGTGATATCCGAATGGGAAATACAGTTTTTCATTTCATCGTATCGGGCCTTGCCGATGACCTGCCCGGCCACCTCGAAAAACAGCTGATCGTCAATGGTTTTTGTCATTTTTATCCCCCCATTTCCGTTGGATCTGCTCACGGTAGCCGTGGACGTCGGTCATATAACGGCTGACCATGCGATAAAAGTTAAAGGGTGCATGGGGCCTTCCCGCCTCGGTGCGGAAGTGCTCCCGCGCGTTGGATTTGAGCTGGTTCAGATTGATCAGCGTGCGCATATGCATCGCGTATGCCTTGACCCGCTGGAGCAGTCGCAGGGAGTGGACCAGGTCCACAACAAAAACACCCAGATACATACCGATGGCAAGAATCAGCAACGGATACTCGATCACCGCCTCCACATAGGTGTGGAAGGGCAAATACAAAAGGAAGTAGTAGGCGGCACAGATCACCCCCCAGAAAAGCGAAAATTTGGGGCAGATCAGCCCTTTGAAATTCAGCCATTCCTTCGAGTAATCCCACAAACGTACATGAAAAAACGTGACCGCGATCCATCCGCCCACCAGCTCGATCAGCGTCATAACCAATACTGCCAAAAGCAGAATGACAGCCACCCGCAGGACCTCGTTGGGCAACGCCCGCAGCTTAAGCCCCGAGAGGAAATACAGAACGGCCCCGCCGATGCCGTAAATCGGCAGACAGCATCCGGTCAGAAAGCCGGGGTTGACCACCTTATGATGGCGGAAGCCGCGGTAGACCACCTCGATCAACCACCCTGCCGTGGCGCAAACGCAAAAGAGAAACAAATATTCGAATAAGGGATCCATGGGCTTGTCCTTTCAAAGGGTTGAAGAGAGGCTGCAGTTGAGCCCCAAACAGGGCTTAACGGTGCGACTTTTTCGCTTTTTTTCCTCTCTTTTTGGATAGGAAGTAAACCACTGCCACAATGGCGCCTGCCCCCAGCACCGCGGCAACGACAATCGAGATCACAAACATCGCTTCGCCGCCGTCGGCATCGATTTTGGGCAGATCCATCAGGTCAAGAGAATTACCGTATTTGGTCATCTCCAGTGTCATGGAGGAAAGGCGCTCCTCCACCTTGCGGTTAAGGGTCACATAATAGGATTGCTCCTTCAAGGCTTGAAAATTCTCCTTGATATAGGTCGCATCCTTTGGCAGACGCATGATGATATAGTAGCCGTCCGAGGTCTCGACAACCTCGCTGACGCCGTACTCGGAAAGCGCAAAGGCGGCGGTCTCATAAGCGGTCTCTGTCTCTCCGTAGGTGAAATAATAGCCGTTGCCCAGCACATCCCCGAAATCGTTGTTATACTTTCCGCCAACGGCATTCCGCATGGCATCGTAGCGCTCGCTGTCTGTGCTCTTGGCCGCCACCTCCGCTCTCACAGCGGCGGCATTGGCTCGGTTTTCTTCGTCGCTTTTTCCGTTATCGCGACTGATAAACACATGAACGGTACGTAAAAACGCGTCACCGTTGATGAGATTCGTTGCCGCTTCGTCCGAGTCGTCGATCTCGCCCCGCAAAAGCATTTCATTCACAATGGCCTGTGGCAGGTAGTCCTCCACGGCAAGGTAGGTCCGCACATAGCGGTCGGTCAGATATTCGGCATTGAGACTATCAACGTAAGCGTCCCGATCGTTGTCAAAGCTCTGCTCCAGGATGTCATCCATTCGCTCCTGCACGCTGTCCCCCACATCGCCCTCATCGGTGCTGATACCGTAATCCAGACCAATGGAGATCAGCGCTTCGGAGCGGGTGAGCAACTGCTCCCGGACAAAGGCCTTCAATGCCTCCTGCTGCTCGGGACTGTTCAAAGCATCGTCACCGTAGACGCGCTTCAGCTCGGCGATGCGGGTCATGGTAATATAATACAGATTTTCATAAGGGATCTCGATATTCCCGGCGGTAGCAACGATCTTTTTTGCCCCGGCACCGGAACGCACCTCCCGTGAAGCGGAGCATCCGACAAGAGAGAGCAGCATGACGGCGGCCAACAGCATCGCCGAAACGCGCAACAGTTTTTTGGTCAGCATGGCCAAAGCCTCCTTACGCATATTTGGATTCTTGACAATATCGCATTCATTATAAAGTATAGTTGTGAATATTTTGTGAATTGGGCCTTATGGTATGTCGCTTTTTGCAAAAAATCTCCGAAAGCCCCTTTCCATCCCCCAAATAATATGTTATAATAAGAGAAAAGCGCGACAGCAAGGAGGTTTAACATGAAGGAGACCTACAGTATTCCCCTTTCCTCGCTCATCGATGAATTCACCCTGACTCCCGTTTATCTGCCCGACGATGCGGAAAAGATCATGATCTCCAATACCGAGGTCAATCGCCCCGGGCTTGCGCTGGCGGGCTTTTTCGAAAAATTCGAGCATACCCGCATCCAACTGGTGGGCATTGCCGAGTATCGCTATCTGGAAGAGCGGGACGAGGCAAAGCGAAATGCCAAGATCGATGACTTTTTCCGCCACAAGCCGGTGGCTGTGATCATGACCACGGCCCTTGAGCCCTTCCCCCGCATGCGGGAGATGGCGGAAAGCAACGGAGTTCCCCTTTTGATCGTCCGTGAAAAGACCAGCCCTTTTATGGCGGCGCTGATCGCCTACCTCAACGTACAGTTAGCCCCCCGCATCACGCGGCACGGTGTTCTGGTGGAGGTCTACGGCGAGGGTCTGTTGCTTCTGGGCGACTCGGGTGTCGGTAAAAGCGAGACCGCCATCGAGCTGGTCAAGCGCGGACACCGTCTGATCGCCGACGACGCGGTGGAGATCAAGCGGGTATCGGCCAAGACCCTGGTCGGTGAAGCCCCCGCCATCATCCGTCACTATGTGGAGCTGCGCGGCATCGGCATTGTGGATGTGCGCCGTCTGTTCGGTATGGGTGCGGTCAAAAACTCCGAGCGCATCGACCTTGTCATCAATCTGGAGCCCTGGGTACAGGGCAAAATGTATGACCGCCTGGGATTGGACAAACAGACCATGGAGATCCTGGGGGTCGAAATTCCCAGTATCACCATCCCCGTCAAGCCCGGACGAAACCTGGCCATCATTCTGGAGATCGCGGCCATGAATAACCGCCAGAAAAAGATGGGCTACAACACCGCCGAAGAATTCAATCGAAAGCTGATGGGACAAATGGGCCTTGAAGAATAACCGTGAAAGGAATACATATATGAACACCAACGACATGATCAAAACCATCAAGGGCGGCGCATTGGACGCCCGCCTGACCGCACTCTACGGCAAGGATGCTCTGGCAGGCGCCAAGGCGCGCTACGAAAGAGCCATTGCCGCCTTCGCCGAGCTTTACGGCGCCGACCGGGAGATCCATCTGTTCTCTGTGGCAGGGCGCAGTGAGCTCTCGGGCAACCATACCGACCACAACTTTGGTTGCGTGGTGGCCGCCTCCATCGACCTGGATATCATCGCCGTGGCCGCCGCCAACGCCTCCTCTGTGGTTCGCGTCAAATCCGAGGGCTTCCCCGAGGACGTGGTGGATATCGACGACTATAACGCTCCCCGCGCCGAGCGCTTCTCCCATTCCGACTCAATCATCGCCGGCATGTGCGAAGGATTGCGCAAAAACGGCTATACGGTGGGCGGTTTTGACGCCTACACCACCTCCAGCGTGCTGAAGGGCTCCGGCCTTTCCTCCTCCGCCGCCTTTGAGGATATGATCGGCAACATTGAGAATTACCTTTACAACGACGGCAAGGTGGATAACGTGGAGATCGCCAAGATCGCCCAGTACGCCGAGAATGAGTTCTTCGGCAAGCCCTGCGGCCTGATGGATCAGATGGCCTGCGGCGTGGGCGGTATCATCTCTATCGATTTCAAGGATCCGGGGGCGCCCGTCATCAACAAGATCGACTTTGACATCACCGCCGCCGGCTACAACCTGTGCATTGTCAACACAGGCGGCAACCATGCCGACCTGACCCCCGATTATGCCGCCGTTCCCGCAGAAATGAAGAGCGTGGCCGCCGCCATGGGTAAGACCGTTCTGCGTGAGACCGACGAGGCCGACGTGATCGCCGCCATTCCTACCCTGCGCGAAAAGCTGGGTGACCGCGCCATTTTGCGTGCGCTGCACTTCTTTGCCGAGAACCGCCGTGTGGCAACACAGAAGGCCGCCCTTGAGGCAGGCGATCTCGATCGCTTCTTTGAGAATGTCATCGCCTCCGGACGCTCCTCCTTCTGCTATCTGCAAAATGTATACACCACCAAGAATGTGGCCGAGCAGGGGCTTTCTTTGGCGTTGTGTCTGGCCGAGCGCTACCTTTCCGACAAGAAGGGTGCCTTCCGCGTGCATGGAGGCGGCTTTGCCGGTACCATTCAGGCCTTTATCCGCTCCGAGGATGTGGAGGGCTTCCGCTCGCTGATGGACGGCGTGTTTGGTAAGGGCGCCTGCATCGTTCTGCGCATCCGTGCCGAGGGTGCCACCAAGGTAGACTGATTTTCCCCGATTCTGACAGCGCGGGCAATTTCTTGCCCGCGCTGTTTTGAAACAGAAAGGCGTTTTTATGGACAAGAAAAGCATTTGGCAAAACAAGAATCTGCGCTATCTCATTTTGCTGGTCGTCAACTCGGTCCTGTTCTTCGCCGTTTACCGCATACTCCTTTTCTATGCCGAAATGACCGATAAGACCTTCTGGTCCTTTGTGGTCATGGTCCTCTACCTTGCCCTCTTGCTGGGCTTTGTGCTGGGCTACCTCATTTATAACCGCTTTCTCTACCGCAAGGGGCTGACGCGGGAGCAATTGCCTGCCGAATGGAGCGAGGAGCAAAAGACTTCATTCCTTGCCGACGGTGCACGCCGTCTGGAGCGCTCCAAGTGGATGATCACGATCATCTTTCCCCTGATCGTGACCTTTTTCATCGACGCGGTCGACCTGTTTATCATCGACACCTTTTTCAGATAAAATACCGAAAGGAACGCAAAAAAGCCACACGTATATGAATTATTCGCTCAAGGTACTTTACTCCGGCTCTACCGGGAATGCCGCTTTGCTGACGGCGGGAAACACCGCCGTGCTGATCGATGCGGGGCGATCGGCCAAGGTGCTGACCGCCGCCATAACTGCGGCGGGTATCTCCCCCGATGCCCTTTCGGCCATCTTTCTCACCCACGAGCATAACGACCACACCGCCGCCCTGGAGGTTTTTCTCAAGCACCACCCCGTGCCTGTTCATGCGGCGGGAGCCTCGGCCGACAAGCTTTCGGCACGGGCAGGTGAGCATCTGCGCGCCGCTCTGATCTCCCATCCGCCCCTGTTTGCCGAAACGGTGGGAGCTCTGACCTTTACCTCCTTCCGTACCTCCCACGACAGCGCCGAAAGCGTGGGATACCGCATCACGGTAGCAGGAGACGGCAATGCTCCGCCCCGCACCATCGGATATGCCACCGACCTTGGGGTCGTGACCCCTGCGGTGGAGGAGGGCCTGATGGGCTGTGAGGCCGTAGTGCTGGAATGCAATCACGACGAGGAAATGCTGCAAACCGGCCCTTATCCATATGATCTCAAGCGCCGCATTGCCTCGCGGCGGGGGCATCTCTCCAACGTGGATTGCGCCGCCTTCTCGGTTCGTCTGGCGGCGGGCGGCATGAAGCGTCTGCTCCTGGCTCACCTTTCCGAAACCAACAACCTGCCCGAGCTGGCCCTTGGCGAGGTCCGCGCCGCGCTGGCAGGCACTGCGGTGCATATTGCCGCCGCTTCCCCCACCGATATCATCGAATTGTGAGGTCATTATGCTACGCATCCGCTTGATCGTAACGGGCAACCTGAAGGAGGCCTATTGGCGCTCTGCCGCCGCCGAATATGAAAAGCGCCTTGGCGCCTATGCCAAGGTGGATATCGTGGAGCTGAAGGAGTGTCGCGTGGCGGAGAGCCCCTCCCCCGCAGAGATCGAAGCAGTTCTTGAAAAGGAGGCAGAGGCAGTACTGGCGGCCATTCCGCCCCGAGCCTATGTGATCGCCCTTTGCGTGGAGGGTAAGCAGCTCTCCTCCGAGCAGCTGGCGCAAAAGCTGGATGCCGTCATGCGGGACAGCGGCGAGCTCTGCCTGATCATTGGCAGCTCCCACGGTCTGTCACCGCGGGTCAAGTCAGCCGCGCATTTCAAGCTGTCGGTCTCGGCCCTGACCTTCCCCCATCAGCTGATGCGGGTGCTCCTGCTGGAGACCGTCTATCGCAGTCTTTCCATTCTCCATGGTGGAAAGTATCATAAGTAAAAGCAGATCAGCGGTTAACCGCTGATCTGCTTTTTGATTTTTCCTTTTAAGAAAATCGAGCATTTGATGTCCTTGAGATTGGTGCATCCCTTAAATGCTTTATCTTCGACTTCCTTTACAGCAGAAGGAATGGTAATGGCCGTCAAGCCAATGCAATTCAAGAAAGCATACCTGCAAATGGTCTTTACACTACCGTCATCGGGAATGATGCTGTTTTTACAACCGTAAAGCAAGCGCTTGCTTCCGGTCTCGATCAAGCAATCTCCCGAACTGTGATACTCTGTATTTTGGGGATCCACGGTAATACGCTCCAGATTCAAGCACTCCATCCACGGCATATCCCAACACCAAGGAAGAGATCGGATACTTGCGGGCAAATGTATCTCTTTCAGGTTGATGCATTGAAAAAATGCAAGTTCTCCAATGGCAGTCACACTACCGTCATCCGGGATCACGCTGCTTTGACAACCGAGCACCAGCTTTTTCGCCGCGGTTTCAATTAAACAATTTCCTGCACTATGATATGTCTCATTTCCTTCTTCCACAGAAATAGCGGTCAGGCTATCACATCTGCAGAAGGCTTTGGAATTGATACTCTTTAAGCTTTTGGGAAGTATGATGCTTTCCAGATCAGTACAACGTGAAAATGATGCCTCGCAAATAAAACTACAGGCACATTCCTTTTCAAATACCACACTGCGGATGCCGGTATGGCCATTGAAAATACCAAAAGGAATCCCGATAACATTGGCACCAATGGTGACCGTAACACCGCGCCCTTTGGCATTGTCATCCCAAAAGGCCGATCCGGCCAAGGCAGATTCAGCCTCTTTGGCATTGTATCGGATATCGGTCAGAGCCGTACAATTGCGGAAGGCATTGCTACCAATGCTCACCACAGACGGGGGAATGGTAATGCTCTTGAGTCCGGTGCAGGAGCCGAATGCATTTCCACCGATGGTCGTCAACGCAAGAGGCAGCTCGATCTGCTCGATCAAATGACAGCCGACAAAAGCACTCTCACCTATGACAGTCACCGTGGGCGGAATTTTGACACTTCTCACGGGAGGATATTGTAGCGTCAGCTCCCCGCTGCAATATTCAAACGCATTCTTGCCGATGGCGGTCACCCCATCGGGGATCACCACATCGCCGCCCCTCCCCTTGTATTTCACCAGAACACCATCCTTGATCTCAAACTCGTTGGGATCATAGGAGGGTTTGTCGGGTTTTGGCGCAGAATTGACAGCTTTTTGAGAAACGGATGCAGATTTCGGTGACGCAGGCTTCTGATTTTCCGTCGCAAAGGCAGGGGCCGCAGGCGCGGGCTTGGACGTCGGTGCCGTGACGGGCACGCGGGTCACCTTACACTTGCGACGGTCATGAAAGGCCTTGTCTCCAATATTTTTTTCGCTCAGTGTCTCGGGAATCAAAGCGCTTTTCAGGTTTTCGCACCCCTCAAAAGCCCCCATGCACACCGATGTAACCGTAGCGGGTATCACAATCTCTTCCAATGCGGTACACTTTTGGAATGCATAAATGTCGATCTTCTTCAACCCCTCATGAAAAATCACCGTTTTCAGCGCGGTGCAAGAGCGGAATGCACGATCATACAGCTCGGTGATAGCCGAAGGAATTTCGATCCGGGTCAGCCCCGTGCACCCCTCAAAGGCCGAGCTGCAGATCGCAGTCACACTGCCGTCGTCGGGAATTCTGCTGCTTCTGCACCCCAGACTCACCCATTTCATTTTTGTGTAGATCAGGCAATGATCCTTGGTATAATAGTGCGGATTGCCCTGCTCCATCTCGATGGATTCCAGCCCTGCGCAATTGGCAAAGGCATCGGAATACACTGATTCCAACGACCGCGGTAATTTCAGATCCCGCAGGTCCTTACAGTATCGGAAGGCCCCGGTATCGATGCTTTTCAAGGTGGAGGGAAAGGACACTTTTCTCAGATTGGAGCAAGCATAAAAGGCAGATCTCCCGATACATGTCACCCCTTCGGGAATCGTAACCTCCTCCAGGGTATCACATCGGGCAAATGCACGGTCGATCACAGTCACACCGTCGGGGATCACCACGCAAGATGCGGTACCGTTGTATTTTTTTAAAATGCCGTTTTCAATTTCAAAATCGCTGTTTGGGCGTTCTTTTGCTACAACGGGTACGGATTTTTGCGACACGGACTCCTTTGCGGGCGCCGTCGGAGCGGGAGCCGGCCCGAACTGCTCAGCCTGCTTGGTACGCAGCGCCTCCATTTGCGCTTGCCAGGCCTTTTGCTGCTCGGCAAACTGCTTTTGCTGATCCTCCAGCAGCTTTTGGCGCTGCTGCTCCTCCTCGGCACGGCGTTGCTCCTCCGCCTCGCGGCGACGACTCTCCTCCTCGGCACGGTGCTGCTGCTCTGCAAGGGCTCTTTGCCGTTCTTCCTCCTGCTGCTTAAAGAACTGCTCCAGCCGCTTGCCCACCTCCATCTCGATCTGCTTTTCGGTGTCTACGGGCTTCAGAATTTTTTTCAGCGTTTTTTCCAGGTCACCGAACAGCTGGCGGCCGTCGGCAAGTCCCTGGTAGCTGACCAGCTCATTGGGCAGGGCGTAGGGGCGGAAGCCGTCGATAAAAATAGGGATCACGGTTTTACCCGTGGCAGGATTCCCGGCAAAGGCACAGAATCTGGACCACTCATTCTTCACCCATTGGGATTCGATATAGTCCTTCTGACTGCACAACAGCAGCATGACCTTGGCAGTATACAAACCATAATAAATATTCGGCTCAAAATCGCGGACGACCACGTTTTTTAAGGAGCGCTCGCTGAAAAAGATGCGATAATCCTTGGCAAACTCGTTATACAGATCGTTGGCCAGAGCGCAATCGGGGGTATTGCCGCCATCCGCGGCAGACTTCTTGAAGCAGATAAAAATTTCAAAGGGCTTGGAGGTCTCGCTGATCCTGCCGTACAGCTGCTTGGCACGGATCATTTTTCCCGCCAGATCCTTGAATATCTCGGCACGTTCGGGGGCATAACGCTCTGCCATATCCACCGCATTGATGTAATAAAGGGAATCCTCGATCTCCTCCGGCACCACCGCGTAAAAGGAGGGAAAGCGCTCGCCCTTGGCATCGGTTTCGAACATCACGTGCTGTTCGCACAGCAGCAGGTTCCAATAGACCTCCGACAGGTCTGCACCACGGTACTTCTTGGCGATCTGCTTGTAAAGGGTCTCGGCCTCGGCAAAGCGGGTGCATTCCCGAAAGGCATTGGCGGTCTGTAATTCATCGGTCATCAACGGGTCGGAGATCAGATGCACCGCACCGCAATAGCGGCACTTTCGTTCTCTTCCCTCTCCCGTCAATTCGCCGCCGCACACCGGGCAGGTCATGGCCGTTACACTCATATGCTCACCTCATTCTTTTCGGGGCTCACCCGCTGTTCTTTATTCAAAATTATATCAAAATTACCGAAAACTGTCAATAGCAACAACAAAAGCCGCAGGGGCGCCGATCGGCGCCCCTGCGGCTTTTGTTCCACTCAAACGGGAACCTCTTCGCTTTCCTCGGTCTCCTCCGACTCCTCCAGAGCGGAAAGATCCTTTTTCGGCTTGCGGGAAAGCTTTAATTCACTGGTCTCCAATATGTCAAACAACGCTTTGATGGGGAGCACGTCCAGATCCTCTCCGGCGGCGATGCGCTCGGCAAAGATGGTATGACGGATATCATTTTCCTCATCACCATAGGTGTAAAGGGTATCGGCATCCCGCGTGCAAAGGGTATAATGCCCGCCCGCATCCACGATCATCTGCACCAGGTAGAGCATCTCATTGAAATGGTAGCGCTGATAATTGAGGCTGACCGTTACGGTGTGTCCCGACAAGAGCGGGGGCCTGCGGATCTTTTCCTTCGGCTTGACATTTTCAAGGAATTTCACAAACAGCTCGGCATTGTGCGAGCCCTGCTCCATGGTATTCCCCGTGATTTCCTCCTCGGGGGTCTCGGTCTCCTGGGCTTTCTTCTTGCCCTTACCACTGCGATGACGCTTTTTCTTTACCTCGCCCTCGGGCTTTTTCCAGGCATAATTGATCATGCCGTCGTGGGTCTCGCCCCCGCAATCGGGGTACATTTCCATCAGCCCCGGGAGGTCGGTGTTATGGAAGGCGGCAATGGCCTTCATGATGCGCATGGTATTATAGGCATCCTCGTCACTGCGGTGCAGATTCTCGGGCTCCTCGCCGTACCAGGAAAGCACCGAATCCTCCAGGTTCTTGGCCGTGTTGTTCACGGGCTGACGGGCATACAGCTGCTGTACATCAAAAAAGCGGTAGGAAAACAAAGGGAGCTTGTACCGTTTGCAATCGTCATGGAGAAAATGCACATCGTTGGTCACGGCATATCCCACCACCACCGTCTCCGGATCCTCGAACATTTCCTTGAAACGGTCGTAAAAATCCGGGAACGGGGGCAGATCCTTGAATATCTCGCGGGGATAAGCCATCATCTTCTTTGCCACGTACCAGTCGAACCGATCCTTGGGGTTGATCAATACATCCTCCTTTTCCACGAGGATGTTGAACTTTTCATCGGTCACAAGGTAACCCAGGCTGAAAATTTTGGCACAGTTGTTATAACAGTTGGCACACTCGATATCAAAAAACAGATACTTCATCTCGGGCGGCGGATCACTTTACAAAGTCCATGATGTCCAGCTTCATCATGGGCAGCAGACGGGTCAGCAGAATGCGGTAGCGCATATAGGAGTGATACTTGAGCCCCTTCTCCAGCAGTTCGGGGGAGATGTGTACATCCTCGGGCTCGGTCACGGCACCTGCGGCCTTCATCATCTTCATCAGCGCCTCGTCGGTGGGCAGGACCTCGTAAACCAGCTTG
Source organism: Clostridia bacterium (assembly GCA_017451735.1). Lineage (GTDB taxonomy): Bacteria > Bacillota > Clostridia > Oscillospirales > CAG-272 > Firm-07. The sequence goes on along the minus strand of JAFTNU010000008.1, from coordinate 6,523 downwards.
CGCACCTCGGGCCAGATCTTCTTGAGACGGGCGGGATCCACCTTGTCGGTGATGGTGGGGGTATTGAGCTTCATCAGCTCGTCGATCTGAGAGGCGTCAAATGCGGCCTTGACCTCATCCCAATCAGTGGGATCGGCAATGGGATCGATATCAAGCACACGGTCGGCAATATTGTGGTAGATACGGTTGATCAGCACAGTGGCTACGCCAACCTTTTTGCCGTGGAATTCGGGCCAGATGCCCCGAGCCAGCTTGTAGCACTCCCAGTAGTGAGAGACCACGTGCTCGGCGCCCGATGCGGGGCGAGAGCTCTGGGCCAGCTTCATGCCAAGGCCGGACAGGATCAGGCCCTCCATGATGCTGCCTGCGGCCTCCTCGTCCTCGCCGGAGACCTTATCAGCCAGATCCACCACCTTCTGCACGCCCTGCATGGTGAGATCGGCAACGGCGGGGCAGTAGTACTCATCGATCAGGAGATTGGCCAAGCGCCAGTCGAAAATACCGATGTACTTGGCCACCATATCGCCAAAGCCTGCGGCTTTCAGCTCCAGAGGAGCCTTGGCCAGGATCTTGGTATCGGCCAGGATGATGGAGGGCTGCTCTGCCTTGAAGGAGTTCTTGAAGTTGTTCTCGATGATGGGGGCGGTGTCGGAGGCAAAGCCGTCCATGGAGGGAGCGGTTGCAAAAATGCAGAACTTCTTGCCCTGCTTAAAGGAAGCAACGCGGCAGATATCGTTGATGGAGCCGGTACCCACGGCGATGATGCCGTCCACATCGGCGCAGAGCGCCTCGACCTCGCGCACCTGCTCGATCTTGGCGTACATCATGTTGGAGTAGACCAGCTTCTTCAAATCAAAGCCGGCAGAGACCAGGCTTTCCAGTACGCCGTCGGCGGCCTTCATGGCGTTGTCGTCGGAAACGACCAACACCTTTTTGGGGAAGCCTGCGTCAGCAAGGATCTTGCCGGTCTTGGGAGTCAGACCGCTCTCGATCTCGACCACCTCGGTGTCAAAGGTGTGCTTCTTGCCGCAGGGGCAATTTTCAAGGGTATGGAGAATCTTTTTCAAATCCATGGAGATGTACCTCTCATTTCATAAAATTTCAACATCTATCATTATACCCCTTTCCGCCCGGATTGTCAAGAAGTTAGGCCGAAGCCCGATCATATATTTTCTCTGCCCCTTGCATTTTGCCCCTTTGCCTGCTATAATGAAGACATGACTCCGACAGAAAGGATATCTATTATGAAATTTGACCTGCGTGCCGCCGCCAAGGAAAAGCTGCTGCTGGTAGCCCACCGCGGCGTTTGGGGAGGCAATATTCCCTGCAACACCATCGCCGCCTATGAGGCCGCCCTCCGCCAGGGGGCCGACATGATCGAGATCGATCTGGATTACACCGCCGACGGCAAGCTGATCGTGTTCCATCCCGGCATGGAAAAGCCCTTGCTGGGCTTCAGCGAAAATCTGACCCGTTGCAATTGGGATTTCGTCAAGCAGCTGCGCTATGTGAATATCGACGATGTGCCCACCCAGTTCGGCATTAACACATTGGATGAGGTACTGGAGCAATTCAAGGGCAGATGCTATATCAACATCGACAAATTTTGGGAAAAGCCCAGGGAGATCTCCGAGGTCATCCGCCGTCACGGCATGACCGATCAGATCCTGGGTAAGACCGCAGTCAAGCCCCAATACCTTGACATCGTAGAGGAGTTCTGCGCGGATATTCCCTACATGGCCGTGGTCAAGAGCCCGGAGGAGATCTGCGTCGCTCGGTCACGAAAAATCAACTATGTCGGCACGGAAGTGCTCTTTTCCGACGACAGCTCCCCTCTTTGCTCCACCGAGTTCATCGAGTGTCAGCACCGGGAGGGACTGCTGGTCTGGTGCAACTCCATCGTTTATAATCATCGCAAGGTGCTGGCCGGCGGTCACTCCGACGACCGCGCCTTTCTCGGTGACCCCGAGGGCAGTTGGGGCTGGATCGCGGATCGGGGCTTTGATCTGATGCAGACCGACCATGTGCTGGAATCGGCCCTGTTTCTTGAAAAAACCGGGCGCCTCAACCGTGGGTGATCTGCCGTGCTGAAAAAAATCAGAGTTCAGATCATCACCGATCGGCATGAGATGGCAGGCTCCCTTTACGAAACCCCCATGGGGGCCCTCCTGCCCGACATGGACGAAAGTGATCTCCCGAAAGCCGAAACCGAGCACATGGAAATGACCGTGGAGGCCTCCTACCACGATGACGGTGAGCGCATCTGCATCCGTTACAAGGAGAGCGAGCTCTCCGGCATGGAGGGCTCCACCACCTCGGTCTCCTTCCGTAAAAACGACCCTGCCATGATCTCCATGCTACGGGACGGCACGGTCAAAACCGCCCTGATCTTTGAGCAAAGCAAGCGGCACCTGTGCATTTATAAGACCCAGATCATGCCCTTTGAGGTCTGCGTCTATACCCGCTCGGTGGACAATCGCATCGAGACCGACGGAACACTGCGGATGGATTATGCCGTGGAGCTCCGCGGCGCCCAGGCCGAGCGCACCGAATTTCTCATGCGGGTGTTACCCGCTTTTGACAGGCCCAACCGATAAATACGCGTTTTTTGCATACCGTTGTTCCATTTTTAAGACAAAAGGCACCTGTGACCGTGGTCACAGGTGCCTTTTGTCGGGGAGACTCACTCAAACCGTAAATTCCATACGCTTGATGATGTGGTTCTGATAGACCGTGTCCAGCTCGGTAAAATAGCCGCTCCAGCCCCAGACACGAACGATCAGATTGGGATAATTTTCGGGGTGGGCCTGTGCATCCAGCAATCGGTCGCGATTGATGGCATTGATCTGGATTTGATGGCCACCCAGGTCAATATAGGCCTTGATAAGCTGGGCCACCTTCCGCTCTCCCTCGTCGTTACGGAACACGGTATCGTGGATCTCAATGGTAAAGGGGCCGCCGTTGCAGATCCTGGTCAGATCAAATTTGGTAAAGGATTGAATGTTGGACAAGGGCCCCTTCAGCCTTGCGTCGGGTGAGGGCGAATAGCTGGAGGCAAAGGGAGTGCCTGCACGGCGGCCGTCGGCGGTGGCACCGATCTTGGCGGCACTGGTGATGTAGGTCATAGCACTGCCTGTGCCCGCACGGAATACACCGCCGATGTGATTGGGCTTACCGTTGAGATAGGAGGCGTAACGATCCATCAGAAAGCACCCCAGCAGATCGGCACGGTCGTCGTTATTGCCCATTTTGGGATACGATAGCAAGGTCTTTCGCATATCCTCATAGCCCACAAAATCCGCATCCAGCGCGGCTAACAGCTCCCGGGCCGTAAAATCCTTGCGTTCAAAAACGCCCTCACGGATGGCGGCCAGAGCATCGGCGGCAGTGGAAATTCCCGCACCGTGCAGGCCGTAATTGTGATATTTACCGCCGCCGCGGGTGATATCCCTGCCCTGCTCGATGGTGGGAGAAATGAAGGAGGACAGCAAGGGCACGGGGGTAGTGGCAGGATGCTTGTTGCATTCCTCCATCAAGCGGTCACACTCTCTGTCCAGTGCAACACCCACCGCCTCCAGAAACTCCTCAAAGGTCTTTGCGGTGGGCAACGCTTCGCGGGTCACGCGCTCCACCACCAAGGGAAAGAGCATGGTCGTTTTATTGGGTGTATCCGCACCGTTACCGCTGGAAATGAACTCCCAACAGGCGGCCATGGCATAGTTGCGGGCGTCGGCCGGGTCATAACCAAGAGAGATAAGGAACGGGATGGCAATATCGTCGTTACTGTACTGAGGAAAGCCAAGCCCCTGCTTGGTCAGGCGAGTCCCCCGCTCGTAAAGAGGCAGAGGCGTGCTTTTGTTCACGCGCAGATTCACCTTGGGATCGATCAGCACCAGCTCCTCGGAGGCCTGCAAACAGATCTCAGAAAGAGGGCCGAACACCTCGTTTCCCTCCCGATCACAGCCGCCCAGCACCAGGCTCTGGCCGTTATCGCCCTTTTGAATGCCGATATACAGGTCGCTGTCAAAATTCATGGCAATAAAAAACAGCTCGGTCAGCTCCAGGCCCTCCGATTCGGTCATACCCTCTGCTACAGAGCGCTCGTAATAGGGCCTCATATAAAGATCAAAGCGACCGAGAGGCAGGTGGACACAACGGTTTATGCGCAGGACGTAGGAAAGGAAGCGAAGCATCACCAGTGCCTCATAATAGCTCCGTGCGCCGTGACGGGGCACCTGCGCAAGAGCCTGTGCAAGGCGGGTATTTCCCTGCACCGTTGCGGCTTTTTTGTACATTTCGACCAGTCCGAAGCAAGCCTTGTAGCAGGTCTCGACAGCGTCATAATAGCATTGTGCCTCTTCATCGGCGGTAGCACGACGGGCGTTGATATCATCCAGGATGCCGCACAGCCCCTTGGCCAGAACGGTCTCATAGTCGATGACCACATTTCCAAAGCGGCCCTTATTCGGCAAAGCACCGGAGCAGTAACGGTTAAAGCCGAACAGATCCTCTCCGTGAAAGACTGCCTCCTTCTCACAGGTACAGGCGTAGGCAAAGCGGGCGGCCTCCCCCTCAAGGGTGTGTTTGTCCCATTGCTGTACCACTGTATCGGGATCCAGCTCCGGTGGGTGGCGCAGTTTTCTGTATTCGCGGGCATTGAGCAGCTCCAGCTGACGTTTGACAAGCTCTGTCATATTTCTTACCTCACATTTTCTTGGCACGTATGCCGTATTTTTCAAAAATTCCAGTATGTAGCTCTACGGGTCGGTTCTCGTCAAAGCCGGGAGCGAAGGGACGCAAGAGCCCTGCGTATTTACTGCCCGCCATCCGATTGTAGGGGAGCAGCTCCACATAATCCACGCCCTGCTCCCGCACAAAGGCGGCCATGGCGGTGAGATTTTCGACGGTATCGGTGACACCGGGGATCAAGGGGACGCGGGTAACGAAGGGCTTACCCGACGCCGCCAGCGTGCGGTAGTTCTGCAAAATTTTGGCGTTATCCGCATGGCAAAATTCCCGATGCTGATCGGGAGACATGAGCTTGAGATCGTAAAGCACGTAATCGCACCGCTCCAACACCCCCGCAAAGGTCTCGGCATCCGCATACCCGCAGGTCTGAATGGCGGTGTGCACCCTGCCCCGTAACACCTCAAGACAAGAAAAAAGGAACGCGGCTTGCAACAGCGGCTCACCGCCCGAAAAGGTCACGCCGCCGCCTGTGGAGGTCAGAATCGAAGCATTGGCCAGAATACGATCGCAAAGCGCGTCAGTGCTGTAGTCCTCGCCGCATCGGCGCACCAAAAAGCGGGGGCAGGCCTCGACAGATGCCGCCGTCAGATGCTTGGTGCCATCCTCAGCTGTTTTGGCCGCCTGCAGGCATCTGCCGCATCCCAGACAGCCGTTGGGACTGCGGACATATTCCACCCCCATCTGCTGACTTTCGGGATTATGGCACCAGCTGCAACGCAGGGGGCACCCCTTGAAAAAAACGGTCATCCGAATCCCCGGGCCGTCAAACGTGGCAAATTCTTCAATCGAAAAGATCCTTCCGGTCATGGCGCCCTCCTTTTTCTTTCTGCTTTCATTGTACCGAAAAGGCCTTGACAATACAAGAACAATATTATAAAATAATAGACAAAAGTTATCTTTTGGGAGGATGGCTTATGTTTTCGCATCAGTTCGTCAATTCCATCGGGAACGATCTGTACAATGGATTTTGGTATCGTGATGCCTGTTGGCATCTCCATTTTCATCGCAGCTATGAGTTCGTGTGGGTCACCGCGGGTACACTGCAGGCCACGGTGGCGGACAAAGTTTATCTTTTGCACAAAGGGGACGGGCTCTTCATCCTACCCTATCAGCTTCATTCCTACACAACTGTGGAGAATTGCGATTTTTTTGTGGCGGTCTTTGCCGCCGGCTATATCGGCAAGTTTGCTTCAGCCACATCGGGCAGGGAGCCAACGGATGCCTGTTTTCGCCTTTCCCCGGCACTTCAGGGCTATCTGCGGGACACGATGGCGATCCGTCCTGCGGATACCGACCACCGAAGTGTCCGCCAGCCCAACCCGCCGCTCTTTACGCTGAAGGCCTGCCTGTATGCCGTGTGCTCTGAATTTGACGCCGTTGCAACCTGGCAGAAAAAGGAGCAGAATAACGCCTTGATCTTTCGGATCATCACCTATGTGGAGGAAAATTACACCGAGGATATCACCCTGCACACCCTGGCCGATGCCCTTTCTTACGAATACCATTACCTTTCTCGCGTTCTGCGGGAAAATCTGCATGTCCGCTTTCGCACTCTGGTAAACCAGTACCGCTGTGAACGGGCCAAGGAGCTGATCACCGAGACCGACCTGCCACTATCCGAGATCGCCCTGAGTTGCGGCTTTCAGAATATCCGCTCCTTCAACCGCGCTTTTTTGGAAATCACAGGCTCCACGCCCACGGGGGCAAGGGTCGGGGGCTCATCATAAAAAAGAGAATGCGACGGCTTTGAGGTGCACCTCAAAGCCGTCGCATT
>JAFTNU010000070.1 GCA_017451735.1 Clostridia bacterium | reverse complement strand
GGAGGATTGATGCAACCGAAATTGATGTTGAATCGGTGAGCGAAGGCAAGGTTATTGCCATAGTTCAGTTTGGGCTCGATGCTCTCCTTGTAGAGCTTGGCCTGCTTCTCATCGTTGATCAGGATCATGATGATGTCGGCGGCCTTTGCAGCCTCGGCGGAGGTCATGACCTTCAGGCCCTGAGCCTCGGCCTTGGCCCAGCTCTTGGAGCCCTTGTACAGACCGACGATGACATTGACGCCCGAATCCTTGAGGTTGAGGGCGTGTGCATGACCCTGGGAGCCGTAACCGATGATGGCAACGGTCTTGCCCTTGAGCTTGTTGAGGTCGCAATCCTGCTGATAGTAGATGTTTGCCATTGTTTTAATCTCCTTTTGGATGATTTAATGATTTTTGTTTTATTTGGAAAGAAGCGAGGTTGTGCCACGCTCCAGTGCCACGATGCCCGTGCGGCAGATCTCGATGATGCCGAAGGGTTTCATCAGCTCGACGAAGGCGTCGATCTTGGTGGGGTCGCCCGTGACCTCGATGCACATGCCATCGGTGGTGTAATCCACCACCTTGGCGCGGTACGCATCCACGGCAAAGTGGATGTCGGCACGGTTTTCGGGTTTATTGTAGATCTTGATCAGCATCAGCTCACGCTTGATGGATGCATTATCCTCCAGCACCTCAACCTTTTTGACATTAAACAGCTTTTTCATCTGGTTGATGAGCTGTTCCCTTGCATAGCCGTCGCCCGACAGCGAAATGGTAATGCGGGAATACTCGGGAGATTCGGTCTCGCCCACGGTCAGCGCATCAATATTGAAGCCGCGGCGGGTAAACATGCTGGTCACGCGAGTGAGAACACCGAACTGGTTGTCCACATAGATCGCGATCACAAATTCATTGCTTTTGTTACTCATGATGCCCTCCCCTTACTTTTCTACCTTGGTGATGATATCGTCGATGGAGCCGCCGGGAGGCAACATGGGCAGAACGAATTCATCCTTGTCGATCAGGGTATCGATCACCACGGGGCCGCCTGCGGTCAGCGCATCGTCAAAGGCCTTTTTGAATTCGGCGGGAGTGGAGACACGCACGCCCTTGGCACCGAAGGCCTCGGCCAATTTGACAAAATCGGTCTTGCGGTCCAGCACCGTATTGGAATAGTGCTTATTGAAGAACAGGGTCTGCCATTGACGCACCATGCCGAGCACGCCGTTGTTCATCAGAACGATCACCAGCGGAATATTGTAGGAAACCGCAGTGGCCAGCTCGTTGAGATTCATACCGAAGCTACCGTCACCGGTGATGAGCACGGTGGGATCTCCGGTTGCCACATAGGCCCCCATGGCGGCACCCATACCAAAGCCCATGGTGCCAAGGCCGCCGCTGGATACGAAGCGGCGCGGGCCGTCAAAATCGGCATATTGAGCCGTCCACATCTGGTGCTGACCCACATCGGTGGCGATAATGGTCTTTGCGGGCTTGTCTGCATTGATGATGTCGAACACCACCTGCGGGATCAGACGATCCCCCGCACGGCGGCGGACCTCCTTGTCGGAGGCGGCCTCCAGTGCACGCAGTGCATCCACCTTTTCGTGCCACTCGGGGTGCTTGTGTGCCGTCACACCTGCGGCAATGCGGCGGAAGGCGTCGGCCACATCGGCAATGATACCCACATCCACCTTGACATTTTTATTGATCTCGGCAAAATCGGGATCCAGCTGGATGACCTTTGTCCCCCGGGCGTAGGCGGAAACCTTGCCCGTAGCGCGGTCACTGAAGCGGACGCCCACGGCAAGGATCAGATCGGCCTCCTTTTGCGCCATGGAGGAGGCGTAATGGCCGTGCATACCCTGCATGCCGAGGAAGCGGTCACAATCGTTATTGACGGCGGAAAGGCCCATGAAGGTGCAACCGATATAGGCATCCAGTTTTTCGGCCAGGGCGATGATCTCCTTACCCATGCCAAGTCCGGCGGCACCGCCGCCGATGTAGATATAGGGGCGCTCGGAGGCGTTCAACAGCTCGACGGCCTCGTTGATCTGTGCGTCATCCGCGATAGGCAGGGGGAATTTTTCCGCAATGGGCTTTTCCTCAAACTCATAAGTGGCGACCTGCACATCCTTGGGTACATCCACCAGCACAGGGCCGGGACGGCCCGATCTGGCAATGCGGAAGGCCTCGCGGATGGTATCGGCCAGCTTGCTGACATCGTTGACAAAATAGTTGTGCTTGGTGATGGGAAGGGTGATGCCCGTGATGTCGATCTCCTGGAAGCTATCCTTGCCGATGAGAGAGCAAGGCACGTTGCCGGTGATGGCCACCATGGGGATGGAATCCAGCATGGCGGTGGCAATACCGGTGACCAGATTGGTGGCACCGGGGCCCGAGGTGGCGATGCATACACCCACCTTGCCGGTGGCGCGGGAGTAGCCGTCCGCCGCATGGGAGGCTCCCTGCTCATGAGCGGTCAGCACGTGATTGATCTGATCGCTGTATTTATAAAGTGCGTCGTAAATATTGATGACCTGTCCGCCCGGGTAACCGAACACATCGGTCACGCCCTGCTCGATCAGGGTCTTGATGATGATCTCTGCTCCTGTCAGTTTCATTGCTATGTACTCCTGTTACTTCTCTGCGGTCAGCATGCGATTGACGGCGCTGACCAGAGCGCGCACCGACGACTCGATGATATCGCTGTCGATGCCCGCACCCCAATAGGTGTTGTCACCCAAGCGGATGCCCACATAAGCCGCCGCCTGGGAGGTGGATCTTTCCTCCAGGGCATGCTGGGTATATTGCTCAAGCACATATTCCTTGCCGAGCACCTTGCGAATGGCATTGCTGATGGCGTCAAGACGCCCGTTGCCCGAGGCCGTAACCTCTACCGATTTGCCATTGACACACAGGCGGGTAATGGCCATAACGCCCGTGTCGGTATCCACATAAGTGGTCTTTTCCACCTTCAGGGCAGTGTCGAGATTGACAAAATCCCGTACGAAAATGTCATAGACCTCCTGCGGCAACAGCTCTCTGTGCTCGTGGTCGGAAATGCTCTTGACATGATAGCCGAACGCCTCCCGCATCTTGGGCGGAAGCACGTGATGGTAACGGGTCTCGAGAATATAGCCGATCCCGCCCTTACCCGACTGGGAGTTGATGCGAATCACATCGGCCTCGTAAACGCGGCCCACATCCGAGGGGTCGATGGGCAGATAAGGAACATTCCAGACGCCGCCCTTTTGCTCGCGCCACTTCATTCCCTTGGCAATGGCATCCTGGTGAGAGCCGCTGAAGGCGGCGAAAACCAATTTACCGCTATAGGGCTGACGCTCGTAAACGTGCATGCCGGTTACGCGCTCATAGACCTCGGTGATGGCCGGCAGATTGGAAAAATCAAGGCCGGGATCGATCCCCTGCGAGTAGAGATTCAGCGCCAAAGTGATAATATCCACATTACCGGTGCGCTCGCCGTTGCCGAAGAGCGTGCCCTCGATGCGGTCACCGCCCGCAAGCAAGCCGATCTCGCTGTCTGCCACGGCACAGCCGCGGTCATTGTGAGGATGAAGGGAGATGATCAGATTTTCTCTGCCCTTCAGATTCTTGCACATGTATTCCACCTGAGCGCCGTAAACATGAGGCATGGAGTGGGAAACGGTAACGGGCAGATTGATGATGACCTTGTCATCGGGAGTGGGCTGCCAGACATCCAGGACCGCGTTGCAGATCTCGGCGGCAAACTCGGGCTCGGTGCCCGTAAAGCTTTCGGGAGAATACTCAAAGGTAAAGTTCCCCTCGGTCTTCTCGCGGTATGCGCGGCAAAGCCTTGCGCCGGTAACGGCGATCTCCACGATCTCCTCCTTGGAACGGCGGAAGACCTGCTCGCGCTGTGCCACCGAGGTGGAGTTATAAAGATGTACAATGGCGTGCTTGGCCCCCCGCAATGCTTCAAAGGTCTTGGCAATGATATGTTCTCTGGACTGGGTCAGCACCTGGATGGTCACATCGTCCGGGATGAGATCCTGCTCGATCAGCGTCCGGCAGAAGGTATATTCGGTCTCGGAGGCGGCGGGAAAGCCGATCTCGATCTCCTTGAAGCCCAGCTTGCACAGCAGCTTGAAAAAGTTCAGCTTCTCGGAAAGATCCATGGGGGTGACCAGGGCCTGATTGCCGTCACGCAGATCGACCGAGCACCAGATCGGAGGCTTTTCGATGGCATCCTTGAACATCCACTCCATCGTCACGCCCTTGGGCATGAAATATTGCTTTTTGTACTTTGCACAGTTTTGCATAAAGTCTTTCCTTTCTCTCCTTGCCGTGCGAAGGGGATCTTTGAAACAAAAAAGCCCCTTTTACGCAACAGCACAGAACGTTTGCTTTGCATAAAAGAGACGAAGGCATTGGCTCTCCGCGGTACCACTCTTATTTGGTGCGATGCACCCACTCACGCCGTGCCCCTTTGGGACACAACTTCTCTGTAACGGGAGAACCGTCCGATTCTACTGAGCTCGACGCTTTTCGATCGGCAGCTCGAGGATGAGTTATCATTCGTTTTGCGCACCGTCTTACACCGACCGACGGTTCTCTTTGCCGCGCCGCGAACTTTATTTCCTGTCATCGCCTTTCTTATTGTTATTATTATAATAAATTACGCTCCGCTCGTCAACATTTTTTCGCTCAAAATTTCATTTTTTCTTTTTTGCACAATTTTTTTGCCGTTCACGTACAGTTTTGTGTTTGTTTTTACAACAATTCTCTCCAAAAATCGGTTGGTTACTTGTTTTTCATTACCAAATATGTTAAAATCAAGATAAGAATCATCCGGGGAGGATTACCCTTATGAAAAAACAGTTGAAAATTATGATCGCGCCCGACTCCTTCAAGGGCAGTATATCCGCCGCCGACGCGGCCCGCGCCATCGAGCGGGGCCTGCACCGCAAATATGCCGTCGATTGCGATCTTACGACTCTGCTTGTCCCCATCGCCGACGGCGGCGAAGGAACACTGGACGCTTTGGTGCCCCCCGAGCGGACCGTGACCGCAAGCGTAACGGGCACGGGCGGCGATAAGGTGACCGCCGCTTACGGATATATCGGGCACACCGCCGTCATCGAGATGGCACGGGCAGCAGGCCTTACCCTGGTGTCGGAGGGCAAGCGAGATGCCCTGACCTCCACCACCTACGGTGTGGGGGAGCTGATCCTTGACGCACTGGATCGGGGCTACCGTGACTTTCTTCTGACCGCAGGCGGCAGCGGCACCAACGACGGGGGATGCGGCCTGTTCGCGGCCCTGGGCGCCACCTTCCGCGATGCCGCAGGCAAATCCTTTGTTCCAACAGGCGGCACCCTTGGAGCCATCGCCCAAATCGATACCGACGGTGTGGATCCCCGTCTTTCGGCCTGCCGTTTCACCATTGCCACCGATGTCAGAAATCCACTGCTCGGCCCCGAAGGAGCCACCTATGTTTACGCCCGTCAGAAGGGGGCTGACGACGAGGCACTTGCCTTGATGGAATCCGGAATGCGCCACTACGCTTCCCTGCTTCGTACGCTTTGCGGCAGGGATGTGGCAACCGTTCCCGGTTGCGGTGCGGGAGGCGGAATTTCCGCCCCGTTGCTGGGGTTCTGCGGTGCCACCATCCGCTCGGGCATCGACGCCGTGCTGGATGCGGTGCACTTTGACGATCTGCTGCAGGGAGCCGATGCGGTCATCACAGGGGAAGGAAGGATCGACCGTCAGAGCCTTTACGGAAAGGCCATCAGCGGTGTGGCCAAGGCCGCCGCAAGGGCCGCTATCCCCGTTTACGCCCTGGTCGGCTGTATCGGGGATGACAAGCAGACTCTGCTGGAGATGGGGCTTGCGGGTATCACGGCCATCGGTGATCTGGCCCCCTCCCCCGAATATTCCATGACCCATGCGGATGAGCTGCTGGAAGCAGCCGCCGCAGAGATGATATTTTAAAGCGGAGCAACACGATAAAGGAGGTGGAGCATGAACACCGAAAAAGCGTTTTCCGTGTATCTGCGCATCTGGCGCGCCATCGCCATCTATGCACTTTTCGTTGCCGTGACGGGGATCGGGACCTTCTTTTTTATCCTGTTCGGCTATGCCGTGACCGACCGCCCCTTGCGGGCCACACTCGATGCGGATATGTTTCAATATCCCTTTATCGTACAAAGCGTGATCATTGTCCTGTTTCTCGGCAGTCTGATCCGCACGTTTGCCGAACACGATACCGCCATGAAGGAGGAGATCTATCCCGGCGCCGAGGCGGTAGGCGGCTTGCGGGAGAATCTGCGTCTTGTCCTTTCCTGCAGACACTTCCGGATCGAGCTTGCAACCCTTGCCCTTCTGCCTCTGCTTCTCCCCCTTGAATGCGGGTTTTATCCCTTGACGTTTCTGCTTTTTCATGGCAGCACCCTGTCCCGTGCCGTGCAAAAGCTGATCCTTCTTTGCATCGTCTTGCCCATTCTGTTTGTCACCTCCCTGTGGCAACATGTATCCGCTCTTTACACCTGGCAAGAAGCGGAGCTTGCCCAACGGCCGGACAATTCCCGCCGGATCCTTGCGCCCGTGCTTTCCACGTGCGCTCTGTACCTTGTTTGTCTTTTGCTTCTGCCCGGGATCATCTCCATACTGCTATCCGCCCTTTTCTCGTTGGCGGCGGTCAGCTTCAGTCTGGTAGGTGCGGTCATTGCCGCCGTCATTCTGCTCGGCTTTCTGCTCCGCTATATCCGCGCCCTGTGTATCCGCCGCACATTTTTCAAAAATCTGCGGCAACGGTGCGAAAAATGCGAGTTTTCGCTCTCCCGCATCAAGCGCCCCTACCGTTCGATTTTCCGCATCAAGGATGAGATCAGCTTCACGGTAAAGGCCCATGACAAGCTATATAGCTGTAAGCTGCTGGCAGGGCTCGCGCGAGGCAACCCCATGTCCTTCTCTCCCAACGGCACCGTCCATGTGATCCACAGCTTCGGACTGCGTATCTTGCCCGCCAGAGGACTTTATAACCATACGGTTTTTCATGCTCCCGACGGCAGATCCGATCAAATGCTGCACGCGGCCGGATGGTATCAAAGACTTGAGATCTTCCGCTTTACCACCAAGACCGATTTCACCTTTGAGGGGGACGGTCAAAAGGTGCTGATCGTCAACCCCGTACCCGTTGCTCTGTTTGCCGGTACAGACAAAAGCTCCCGCTCCATCGACAACGGCGAAGCGGTGGGGGAATACAGGATATTTACCGGTTCCGCCTTTCTCAACGCACTGGAGCGTGATTGCGTAGAAAAGCAGTAAAAACAAGGTCCGTTGCGGCTATGCCGCAACGGACCTTGTTTTTACTGTAGCCGATCGCGCTTGATCTTTTGTGAGGTCGTCTTTTCAAAGGCGGCATCCCGCAGCTCGATATCGGTAATACGTTTGTAAGCGGGCAAACGGCGATTGAGCTTTTTGATCTCCTCCTCCAGGGCGGCATGAACCGCATCGGAGGTCTGCAATCCCCGTTGGGCAACCTCCGCACTGTCGGGATAGACCAATGCGACAACAGAGATACGATCTCTGTCATCGGTAGGCCTGCCCACCACCGCAACCTCGGAGATCAGCGCCAGCTGACCGAGGTACTCCTCCAATTCCTCGGGGAAAACAGTTCTCCCGCCCGGGAGAACGATCACATTTTTCTTTCTGCCCGTGATATACAGGTAGCGGTCATCATCCATATAGCCGTAATCCCCTGTATGGAGCCACCCCATATGCAAAACCTCGCCGGTGGCCTTTTCATCCTCATAATATCCAAGCATCACATTGGGGCCCTTCACCACGATCTCACCGCATCGGTCGGCAGGATGCTTCTTGTCAATGTAGCACTGCATCGAGCCGATCAGCTTACCGCAGGAGTCGGGCTTCAGAATTCCCAAAGGCATGACCGAAACCAGCGGCGCACACTCGGTCAGCCCATATCCTTGGGATACGGTAATTCCCAGTGCGGCAAAGCGCTCGACCAAAAAGGGCTCGAGCGCGGCACCGCCGCAGATGATACGGGAAAGCTTACCGCCAAAGGCAGAAAGAACCTTGCCGAAAATGCGACGGCGCAGATCAAAGCCTGCCCGATATAAGGTATAAGCAAAGCGTTCGGCACCAAGGAGCTTTTTCAGTTCCCCGTTCCGCTCGGCGATCTGCAACACGTTTTTATAAAAACGGCTGACAAGCGACGGAACCAGCACCATAACGGTGGGGCAGAACTCCTTCATGTTACGGGAAATGTGACGGAGACCGTCGGAAATACAGACCGTGGCACCGTATAGCATGGGCGTCAGCAGTCCGCAGGTCAGCTCGTAGGTGTGATGAGGCGGCAAAACCGATAAAAGCACCTCGTTATCACCGAAGCAAAGCATTTGGTAGGCCTCGTTCATGACCGTGATCAGATTGTTTTCGGAAAGGAGCACACCCTTGCTCCCCCCTGTCGTGCCCGAGGTAAACAGCAGAACCGAGGCGCGCGCAGGATCGGGAACCACGGCGGGCGGCTCCGATTCGGGGCGGTCGGCAAGAAAGGCCCCGAAGGCCGCATCACTCCCATCAGCACCCGGTAGCATCACGGTCACAAGACCGCTACGGTCTTTTTCCTTTTCAAAATAAGTGGCAAAACGGGGTGCATAAAAGACAGCCTCCGCCTTGGAACGAGTCAAAAAGCCGACGATTTCTTCCTGCTCCGACTCACGATCCAGCGGCACCGCCAGGCCGCCCGAAAGCACCGTGCCCAGAAAAACGGCAAGCCATTCGGGCGAGGTATCCCCCAGCAACGCCACAGGCTTGCCCGCAAGCCCTGCGGAAAAGAGTGCATCCCGCACGCGAAAAGCCAATTCGGCAAAAGCGGCATAGCTGAGATGCTTGGTCTCATCACCTCTGTGATAAACGAAACAGCTCTTGTCACCAAAACGGTCGGCGCAACGGGTCAGCAGGTCGGCAAAGCCGACAACGGGTGGAATCGGCGCTTTTGCGACCTTCGTCACTTTCCTGCCTCCAGTGCACCTGCAAAGTTATCGCAGATCTTATTCAGGGTGCGGTAAAAGCTATCCAGCTCCTCGGCAGTGATCCCCTTGCGGATGGTCTTCTGCACCTGCTTGGCGGCGGCATCGATATCCTCGGCGGCGGCGCGGCCCTCCTCGGTCAGATGATACTTCTGCTTATAGCGGCGGCCCTCCATATCATTGCGGAAAACAAAGCCCTTTTCGGTCAGCTCCGCCATGCAACGGGAGACCTGCGCCTTGTCGATCTCGCAGACGCGTGCCAGCTCGGTGGCGGTAAGGCCTGCCTCTTTGCTATCCAAAATGCGGCAAAGGCAGAGCGCATTGGTGCCCTTCAGGCCATATTCTGCCATTTTACTGCTTTTCAGATACTGAACGGTTCTTGCCAATTGCAGAACTGCAGGGGAAAAGATTTCAAAACGATTGCCTTGCATAATATTCTCCTTTTCATCATAAATCAGAAGTTCAATACGTTACTATTATAAAGCACTAAAGTTGACGTGTCAACAATTCGCAAAAATTGTTTACATATTTTACATTTTGTCGCAATAAACGGTTAACGGTGCAAAGATTTCCTGCCAAAAGATAAAGAACGCTCTTTCGACCGCGGTCGAAAGAGCGTTCTCTCAAAGGACCGAAAGCCCCCAGAAATGAACCAGGATCACAAAGCCCACAAACAAAATTGCAGTGCGCGCCACCCGGGAGGTCATGCCCCTTCTGGTAACCGAGGCAAAAAAGGAAAGTAAAAAGAATACGGTCGCGCCGATGCCGAGAAGCAGGGTGATGACCGACATGGCGCCAAAGAAGGAGGAAAAGGCCGCTCCGCCGTATTTCACGCCCACGGCAACCTGCAGGAGCGTTGAAAGGCTCATCAGTGCGGCAAAGAGCAACGGCAAGGTGAAGAGAAAACCCTCCGAATGCGGATCGCCCCGATGGATCAGGTAGCGAAGGAAGGAAAAGACACCCGCGATCAAAAACCAGAAGGCCAGCACAAGCAATAGAATCAACAGCACGGTTGCGGGCACTGTCCTTTCCGAGAAGGACACGGGATAGAAAACCTCGCCCTTTGCCGTGAGAACGGCACGCACCGCACCGTCTTGATCCAGCAAAAATTGAACAGTGACCGTGTCTTCCCCCGCCTTGGCGAACATGCAGGGTGCGATCTGACGCAGGCTCTCCCCACAAAAGAGCAATTCCCCGCCCTCGGTCACCTCGGCCTCCACGCAAGCCTCCTTGCGCATCAACCGCCCCACAAAGCTGTGATTTTCACCGTCCGCCGTGGCAAAAGCTCCGACAAAGGTCTCAAGCTCCGGCATGGTGCCTCCATTCTCCACCGTCACCCCCGCCGTGGCATTGCAAAGCACCTCCGGGAGAGTCAGCAGACTGCTGTCGGCCGTATCGGTCAGCACAAAGGCGCCCACACCACAGATCACATCGATCCAGAGGGAGGCCCCGAAATACAGCGTTCCACCCGTCAGGCCAACCGCATTTTCGCGTGCCGAAAGGGCGGGAGCAGTCACTGAAAAAGCGCCGTTTTTCCATACCGTTTGCAAAAAAGCTTGACGGGAAGCATCGGACAGCACATCCTTGTTTCCGCCGAGCAAAAAGCGTAGGAGCGCGGCCAGATCCGCCGCCGAGGAAAGCGCCCCCGAGGCGGGATACAGCCCTGCGTAAGTACGTCCTTCACGGGCGGCCACGGAAAATACTCCCTCCCCCTTTGCAATATGTCCCACGGCAGTCTGTGTGGCATCAGTATGCTCATCGGGATCAAGCACGGTCGACGTCATGCCCAAGGGCGTAAGGATCTGCTCCCGCACATAATCGGCATAGGAGCATCCTGCGGCGCATTCCACCACAAAGGCGGCAAGGGCGATGCCAAAGGGTGAGTCTGTGGCGATCTCGCCGGGCTTGGTGACCTGCCGGGGCACCTCGGCAAGCAGAGCCTTCTCCAACGAGTCGAAGCGATACGAGGGTTTGGTAAAGGTCAGGTCAAACGTGCGCCCCTCAAAGCCTGCACACCCCAATAACAGCTGTTCGGTGGTAACGGGATAAGAAAGAGCCAGCCCGGAGGTCACATGAGCGGGCAGGTAGTCGGTGATCGGCGCCGTCAAGGAGAGTCTCCCTTCTTCGGCCAGGCGATACGCCGCCAGGGCGACAAAAATACGGGACAGCTTCCCGATCTCAAAAACCGTTTCAAGGGTCACCAGTGTACGATCGGTGATATCGGCATAGCCGAATCCTTCCAAAAAGATCAGATTTCCGCCGGAGAAGATACCGACGGCGGCTCCCGCCGTATCCGAGCCCACGGCAGAGGCGATCTGCTGTTCGGCAGTGGCGATCAGCGGGTCACCCGGGAGCGAAAGCGCACCTGCGGGGAGCAGTAAGACCGATAACAGCACCGCCAGGATCAAAAGCAAAGCCACCGTTTTTTTCATGCGCATTCCTCCCTTTTCAGAATGAATTAAGTATAACATATTTTTTCTCGTTTGACAAGATTGCACGGGGCGATTTTTTCGCCCCGCGCTACGACTGCGGCAAAGCTATCCCCTGCTTCCCGTCGGTACAAAGGCCCGCTCGGCAAGATACCGTCGCGCGCCTTCGGCGGCGTTTGCTCCGTCGGCAACGGCGGTACTCAGCTGACGCAAGCTCTTACTGCGGGTATCCCCTGCCGCAAACAGGCCCTGTGTGGCACAGGCACAGGTCTCGTCGGTGATAACATAGCCCTGCCCGTCTTGCGGGAACAGCGGTAAAAAAGGAGCGTTTTCGGGTTCCCTGCCGATGGCAATGAAAACACCGTCTGTCCGCAAGGTCTCGGAAATCCCCTCCCGGGTACGCAGCTCCACCGCCTCAACGCATTTGTCACCTGAGATGGCACGGACCTGCCGATCGGGATGAAAGATCACATTGGGCAGTGCCAGAAGGCGTTCATGGAGCGCCCGCTCCCCGCGAAATTGCCCGCTTCGGTGCACGATATGCACGGCCGCCGCAATGCGGGAAAGATAGAGCGCCTCGGCAAAGGCTCCGTTTCCACCGCCGATCACGGTCACGGTCTTTCCACCGAAAAAGCGTCCGTCGCACACGGCGCAATAGGAAACGCCATGCCCAAGAAACTCCCGCTCACCCCGTACGGAAAGCCGCCGCGGGCGGGCACCGTTGGAAAGGATCACCGTGCGGGCCTCAAATGCGATCGGTTCTCCCCTGCCGTCGGTTGTTATGAGTGAAAAGGAAAGTGCTCGCCGTTCCACCCTCACGACCTTACGGGAGAGCATCTCCGCACCTGCCGCCTTGGCCTCCTTCAAGCATTCGGCGGCAAGAGCCGCCCCGGAAATCCGTCCCACACCAAGATAATTTTCAATCTCGGCAATTTCGGTCAACTGCCCGCCACCGCCCATTTCATCAAATACCTGCACCGACAGCCCACCACGGGCGGCATACAGCGCGGCGGAAAGACCCGCCGCGCCACCGCCGATGATTGCAACATCCTTCATATATCTGCTCCTTTGCCGTTTTTGAAGAGTATTGCCGCTCCCGGTCGCAGCCATTCACGCAAAAATCAAAGACAGCCAAGCCCATGTGGGCTTGGCTGTCTTTGATTTTCAGAAATCGTTGTTGAACCATTTCTCCAGCGAGTCGTCATTGGGGTTACTGGAGGAGGCACTGAGGAGCTTGAAGAGCTTATCAAAGGCCTCGGAGTTGCGAATGAGCTTGGGCTTCAGCAGGGGCGAGAACTGCGCCAGAATATCCTGGTTGAAATTGACGCCGATGCCCACGGGGAAGATCTTGATCTCTTTGTTGGAGACCATATCGGAAACCAAGCGGGAGATATAGGAGATATCGTCGGTGGGGTCACCGTCGGTCATAACCATCAGAATGGGCTTGTAGTGCTCGATATCGTTATCGCGATAGTACTGACGGCGCTCGGTCAGCAGATTGACCGCCGTTTGCATGGCAGTGCCCAAGGGCGTACCGCCGCTGGCGGCAAAATGACCGAAGTGAATACGGTCAACCGTGGTATAGCGGGAGACCACGCGCACCGAATCACCCATGGTGATAATGCAAAGATCGCAGATCTTGGAGGCCTTGGGGTCGTTGCGCACGTACTCCAGAAAAGCGTCGATATTCAGGTTCAATTCATCGATCTTGGGGAGCTTGGTACCGTCGGCATAGCGCATGGAGCCACTGCAATCCAGCACCAGACAGATCGGCACCTTGCGGGAGCTGCCCGAGGAAGGCGCACTGAAATCGCCGAAATCCAAATCATCGAAAAATCCGTTCATATCCATGATGTTTCTCCTTTATGTGCATTCAATTTTGCTCTTTTTGTGCGGCCGCCTTCCGTTTGGCCAGAATATAAAGATCCAGCTCGCGCAACCACTCGGTCACATAGGTGATCTTACCCTCGGTAAAGTAGCGGGAGAAATATTGACGCATGGCGGGGCTGAGGGAAAACCACACCTTTAAATGATAAGGCAGATTGGCGCCGCCCCCCGCGGGCAATTCCATGGGGTAGGTGAAATCGCGACTGCCGTCCCCGTCAATCTCGGTATTATCGCGGCTGTAGAAGGGTCCCTTCATCATCAATATCTCAAAGATAATCTTGTTGATGGGGAAATATTCCTCACGTACACTGCGCAGGATATGCTTGAGATCATCGCCCGTATAGATCCGCTCGGTGTACTCCTTATGGCAGACATTGCAGGCATAATCCCCTACCTGGAAGCTGCCCGCATCGATGATATACACATCGCAATTGGGCTTGACCAGAATATTATCCAGCTTCATATCCCCTACCAGAATACCGCGGCCGTGCAGATACTCGATGACAGAGAGGAAATTGCGCACGATAATGAAGCGGTCCAGGAGTCTGAAGCCCGAAAAATTGTCATCACGCAGGTCATCTACAGAACGGGTATCGGTCAGCTCCTCCATCACATAACCCACAAACTGATTGCGATAATAAAGGATATCCAAGGGCCAGGAAATATAAGGGTTGGAGCACCCCATATCCACCATGGCCTGCAGCTTTTTATAGTTCACATAAGTAATGTGCTTTTTATAGTAAAGCTTGCAGAACAGCCCATTGTAGGTGCGGTAGCAAACGCCCTCGCCCCCCGAATACTCCTTGCTTTTGTCCAGCTTCAAATAGCCGTAGCGGGGCGAATAAACATAATCCACCTTATCCCCGTCAAAGGGATTGACATAAATATCCCGCTCGGGGCAGAAGGCCGCGCCGTTTTCCTCGGTCGCCCGCACGAACGGTTCCAATTTTCCGTTGACGTAGTGCAAAAATGTGGCACTGCCGACCAGCTCATCGAAATTGTCAAGCAGCTTTTGCTGCTGTGTAACGATAAACAAATGCTCACGGGCAAGGGGCACCAAAGCGGTGGCATCAAAGCCCCCCGCCGTATCGATCTGTGCTGCAGCGCCTAAATTGGCCAGCAGATTGACGAAGTTTTCCAGCGTTAAGGCTTCCTCGTTTCTGCCAAGGGCGCGGTAGCTGTCGATCTCGCGGTAAATATCGGTATCCAACAAAAAGCAAAGATCGGGAACGGTGTTCCAAAGCGTCTCGACGGTTTTGTAAAGCTCCTCCTCCAAAAGCACCGAGGCGTCCAGATAATAATAATTCTTTTGACTCATATCAGCACCTCAGGAAGGAAAGATCGTCTGTGCCCTTCGGGGGCAGGGTGGGATCGAGCAGATACGCATAGCTGCTCACACGGACGGCTTGATTTTTGGCCACGACACCCTCAAAGAGCTCCTCTTTGTAAGCGGGAGAAAGGCTCCCGGAATCGGCCGTTTCCAGATAAAGGAGATTCAGGCTGAGATCGTCAAAGCTGTGCTTGGCGATATTACCCTCAAGGAATTTTGTGAGTGCCGCGCCGTATTCGGCACGGCGCACCCCCATAAAGTTATCAAACAGCTTCTGCGTGTTGCGATGCATGCCGCTCACGCCGCTGTAAAGGACCTCCTCGGGGCCATCGGACATCATC
This sequence comes from Clostridia bacterium, assembly GCA_017451735.1. GTDB lineage: Bacteria > Bacillota > Clostridia > Oscillospirales > CAG-272 > Firm-07. The sequence continues at coordinate 5,780 of JAFTNU010000070.1, read as the reverse complement.
AGTATCCCCTCCAGCTGCCGACATTCACCGTGAGACAGACGCAGATGAGCCTCGGCATCATGATCGGTCACAAAGAAGGTCACGTTGGGCGCGCCCGCATTCTCGGGGTGGGAAAGAACCTCCACACGGCGGTTAAGCCCCCGCTGATACAGAGCGGCAATCACGCCGTCCCCCACATGACCCACGATATAGCGGCCATCCTTGACGGCGGCAAATTGCAGGGTGCAACCGAAATCGTAAAGCGTGCGCTCCTCATTGACCTGAGTGCGCATGGCGTCCAGCACCGTGTCCAGAATCTCCAAGCGGAGCCCGAGATACAGCTTTTCCGATCTTGCGTCGCCTGCATCGATCTGCTCCAGACGTGCATAAAAATCGTCAAATTTTCGAACCAACAGCTCACAGGCGGCGCGGGTGGCATATTCCGAGCCGATGTGAGAGAACTTGCGGCTACCGCCCCCATCGGAAAGGGCGATGGCATAAATGCCGTTTTGGGCCGCCGAAGCCACATTATCCTGGCAAGGAACCTTGGCGTGGATGTGATCCACCCCCTGCACGGCGGTGCCGCACTGCTTCCATTTTTGTAAGATCATAGCACTGCCCACCCTTCAAAGTCGGTTTTGGCAAATTTAATGCCCACATCGGGGGCCAGGGCGGCCCGCTGTTCGATCATGCGGCGGACGAAATCAAAGAAGCCCTCAATGCCGTCCTCCTTGATCTCGATCATATGCTTGTTGCGATCCAGGCACTGCAAGCGCTCGGTGGCAAGTTTTGCAGAGAGCTTGAAGGGGAGGTACAGCAATTCCCCGTTTTTCTCCATGGTATCCAGCGTTGTGGCCGCCTCGCTCATGTTATCCACGGTAAAGCCGTCGGACAAGAGGAACATCCAGGGACGGTAGACCTCCTCCCCTGCGGCGCGCAGCTGCGCAACACGCGCGGTCAGGCGTTTTGCCGCCGTCAAAGCGGCCCTTCCCAAAAGCGGAAAGCGTTCCGCGGAAACGGGGGCGACCTGTGCATCGTCAAAGGACTTGACCACGGCAGGCTCAAAGGTATCAAAGGTCAGCAATTCCCATTCGGGATTTCCGCTTTCCGCCGTTGTCTGTGCAAAACGGCGAAAGGCACCCATCAGTGCACCCAGGCGCTCTCCGTTGACAGAGGCGCTGTTGTCAGCCACAAAGGAAATGAGCAGACGAGGAGTTCTCGGAGCTTTTTCTTCCATATTCCCTTCCTCCTCTCTCACAAGCGCAGGATGCGGTCAAGCATCCTTCTGGAACCTTCGGTACGGTACACCACCGAGCGCAGACGCACCCGGTCCTTTTGCGTCAGATAATGCAGAATGGCGTGTGCGGGGTCGGTCTCCGTCTCGTCCGCAGGAACGGCGGGGATCGCCTTCAGCTCGGCCAGCACGGCGTCGGTCACGGTTTTATCCTGACTGTTCAGCAAGAGCCAGGCGGCAAGCAGAGCGCGCATCGTAGCGATATCGCCAAAGCTCAGGGTCTCGCGATATTCTCCGAACAGCTCTGCCAGGCGGGCGGGATCCAGAAAATCGGCAGGCGCCGCCATCATATACTGTAGCAGGATACGGGTAGCGGATTCCACCAATCGGGCGCCGCTTTTTCGGGCGCGGCCGTAGTAGTCGACCCACTCCTGGCGGGCACCGTAAAAGCGCTCGGCACGCACCAACTCGGCAATACGCTCCTGCTCCTCCGGCGTGAAATCAAACTCACTGCGACGGTCGTAGAGCATATATGCTATGTTTTCAAACAGATTGCCGCTGTTGCCCACGGCATAAGTGTGCTTCAAGATCAAGCGATAAGCCGACGCCATCCTGACGGCACTGTTGGCAACACCACCCACACGGGTCAATTCCCCTTGGATGGCGGTATCCAGCAGATCAAGGGACGCCACATCAAAACGGGTCAGCAGACGATAACACATGGTTGGGCGATCGGCCGCCAGCACATCGGAAAGGATGGCGGCAAGCTCACGACGGTTGAAGGACTCGGCCATGCCGGGAACAAAGGTCCACTCCCAATTCTGCGGGATGAAGATCTCACGCACCATGGCCACCGAGATCTGGCGGTTCTTATAGAGCAAGGCGGCCAACTCCCCGCGGTCTTCAAAGCGGGCGGCAGAGGCCAGGAACCGGGCCAGCGTCTCTTTATCCATCTCCACCTGCAGCTTGTGGAGCAGAGTCATGATATTGCCCAGAGCACGGGCGCTCTTAACGGCGCCGCGGTTGATCTGCTCTACCACCAGTCCCGCGATCTTGTCGCCGTAAGAGGACTTGATGGAGGCCAGCAGATCATCCACTTCGCTCTCGTCAAACGTGCGCAAGGGCACCATGCGGAACTCGGGCACCGTCTCATGCAAGAGAAACTCCTGCAGGGCGTCGTCAAAATTCTTTTCCACCTCGGCGGAAAAGCGGTAGATCTCCTGAATGTAGGAGTCGATCATCTTGTCAATGGGCGCAAACAGACCGGGCAGGAAATCTCCCGAGACCCCTGTAGCCAGGTTCTGATTGAATTCCTTGATGGTCTGGGTCAGGCGACTGCGCAGCTCGCTGACACGACGCTGACAAACCTTGATATCGGACAGAGTACGATCCTTACGCGCCAGAACATTTTCGACCTGGACATAGTAGGTATCGAACACACGAATATCTCGCCCGCACTTCTTGCGGGTCATGGACAGATAAGCAACCGCGCCGTTTATGGGCAGAAGAACGCCCAGAGCAATCGCGTATATCCGAACAACGGGATCAACAAGACAGGCGATCAGAAGCCCCAGCGACAGAACCGCCACGCCCCCCGCGATAGCGGCGGTGGGAATATCGTTTAAGATATAGAACAGGTGGTTTTTCTCTTTATAATTGGCAAGGCTGATCCTTTTGCGAGCGGCCAGACGCCGCTCCACGCGGGCGCACAGAACACCGACCACGCCGGTGAAGATCACAAGCGCCGCGGCAAGAAAAGGAATGATGATCTCAAAATTTGTCATACGATCCGCCTCCTTGCCACAAGGAAGTAACAAGCCGCAATAAGCAACGCAAGAGCCGGCACCGCCACAATGATGGCATAGATCATGTGGGGATTGTTGAAGGTAAAGCTCAGCTCGGTCATGGAGGTGGGTGTTCCCCGCTCACCAACGGTCACGCTCAGAGCATTTTCGATGGCTTGGCCGTCACTCCCCCGCACCGTAATGGTGTGGTCACCGTGATCGCCCACGCGAACACTGCCTGTGACATGCTCACCGTCCAGCAGGATCTCGGCATCCCAACGGGAAAAATCAAACAGGAAGGGATCCTTGGATTCCAGTGCATCCACATACAGCTCCACACGCAAGGTCAATTGCTCGCTGCTGGGCTGTGCCAGATCCAGGGTCAGCTTTTCACCGTTGACCTTGATATCCAGCTTGTGGGCCCCCACCTTGGTCACAATATTGGAGCCCGCCGAAAGCTCGGTTTCACCATCCAGCACGGCACTTACGGTCCGATCCTCAAAGGTACCCACGGTGATATTCAGTGCCTCTTTGCCGCTGGCCTGATCAAAGACCCGCTCGGCATGGCAGGCCTTTATATAAAACCGGTATTCGGGGAATTCGATCCGATTTCCGGCGGCATCCCGCCCGTAGACCAGAATGGTATGAGCGCCCAGCTCGCTCACGGTCGTTCCCGACTGAAAAACAGTGGGGATGGCCTGATTGCGATAATACTTGACCTCCAGCGCATTGGTGCAGGTAATGGTGGGATAAGAAGTAAACACCTGCCCGGCCGAAAGATTGATGTCGGGTAAAACGGTAACGGCATAGGTCACCATCTGCTCGGTGTTGGCTTTGCTGACGGCAGTCAGCTCATATTCGCCTGCCATTTCCAGTCGGTGCCCCGACTCCACCGTTTTGCCGTTCACGCGCAGCTCGGTCTTTTCGGGGTCACAATTGATCGTACAGCTACGGGGAATCTGCACATCCACCTTGATATCGGCGGTGACAGCGCTTTCCCCTTCCGCCTGCGGCTCCAGGGTATAGGTGAGTTTTTTCCAGTCACCGCCGACTGCCGCAGCGGTGGGCAGGGCCGCCGCAAAGGTCAGCAGAAGGATGACCAGAGCACACACCATCGAAAGTAGTCGTTTCATCTTTCGCTCCTACAGACATAAGAATTCAGCCATTTCTTTGCGAATTGCACAAAGGTATAGCTGTTTTACAGATACATGTTATCATATATTAGCCAAAAGGTCAATTGAATTCACAAAAAATTTATACTTAAAATCATCAAAAAATGCCTTGCGCGCACGCGCAAGGCATTTTTTGACCTGTTTTACAGATAGTGAATCTGCAATGGTTCGGATGATACTGATTGGTACGGGTCAAAGAGAACCAATTAGCCACACGAACACCTTGGCGCTTTGCGCCAAGTGCGGACTTGAACTCTCCAACACGCACGCAAGCGTGCTCCAAGAGGATTTTCTTGCGGCTAACGCCGCATTTTGCTACGCAAAACCGAAAAGCTCGGTATCGGCGCAAGAGCCAGTTACCCGCACCACGACAAAAGGGGCAGCCCTTTCGGACTGCCCCTTTTGTCGTGGTGCGGGTAAGAGGACACTTGAGATCGTTTCGCCTGTGGCGAAACACCGGAGCTTGGCTCGATGGCTGAACACCATCGTTTTGCTCCGCAAAAGCCGCCAAGCTCTTGCCGCCGCGTTTCGTTTCTTAAAAAAGGGAATGCAAGCAAAGCGGCGGAGTACAAGCGTCAGCATCCACGCCAAAAACAAAAATGGCACCCCAATCGGGTGCCATTTTTGTTTTTGGTGCGGTAAAGCATTTCAAATCCGAACCAGACGGCGAACAATTCAGTTCCGAGAGAAATACTGTTTTTGTTCCGTCTTTGTAGTTGAAAGTGAATGTGATTTTATCGTCATAGAGATAAATCGCATTGATAAACCCGTCAATTAAACGTTGTTTTCCTTCTTTTGTAGATATATCGAGCTTCTTAAATTTCTCTATGCCGAAACGTATTTGGTCTTTCGTTAAGAAAGGCTTTTTTATTTGCTCCTGTAATATCGTAATATCAAGCTCGCTCTTTTCCTTTTCGAGTTGAGCAAGGCGTTCTTTTGTGGACTCAAATATAATACCTTGCTCAATTGCTTGTACGATATTTCCGATACGCTTTTCTACATCGGCAAGTTGCTCACGTAACCGAGGCAAACGAGGATTTTCGTCTGTTTGCAAGTCGAATATTCTATCAACAAGATAGTCAACAAGAACCTCATCGTTGAGAATTTCAAGTGCTTTTTGTACTGCTAACTCCTCAATCCATTCTTTGCGAACGGTCTTTTTATCGCAAGTGTGTTTCTTTGCGTTAACACACTTATAATAACGGTGTACGCTCTTATTCCTTGCCGTTCCAGCCTCGCCCACCATATAAGCACCGCATTTGCCACAAAAAAGTTTTGTCGTGAGCAAGTAATCATCTTCTGCTTTGTGTCTTGCAGGGGCGTGTTTATTCTTAGCCAAACGGCGTTGCACACGTTCAAAGAGATCAGTGTCGATAATGGCAGGCACAGCGTTGGGAATGACAATATCGTTATATTTGTATTCGCCTATGTATTTACGGTTAGAAAGCATATATTGAATGATATTGTAAGACATAGATTTTCCGTGTCTTGTGGTAATGCCTTTATCATTGAAATACCTGACTATATCCTTAATCATTCTACCGTCAGCATACATAGTAAATGCTTCTTGCACGATGGGGACGAGCGTTTCGTCAATGGCAAGTTTTTGTT
>JAFTNU010000069.1 GCA_017451735.1 Clostridia bacterium | reverse complement strand
GGTCATGCCGGTGGCTTTTTTGAACAGAACGTAAAAATATTTGACATCCCTGTATCCGCACAGATAGGCAATCTCGGCGTTGGTGTAGCTGCCGCTGATCAGAAACTGCTTGGCGCGGTTGATCCGTTGGCGGTTGATATACGCCACGGGGGTGCAATGATTGGCATCGTAAAAAAGGCGGTTGAAATAGGTCCTGCTGATGTGCGATTGCTCACACACGGCCTGCAAGGAAAGATCGGTGTCATAGATGTGCTTGCCGAGATACCTCATGGCAGGGGCCAGAACGGTGTGGGGGTCGGAGCGGTCGTGGCAGATGGTTGCATGACTGCGCGCGATGATCTCGTACAGAACAGACATACACAGATATTCATAATTCTGCACCTTTTGTTGCCAGCACTCAAAGGCCCTTTCAAACAGTCGGCATATTGTGTCGGGATCGTCTGTCTGAAGGATCTGCATTTCGGGTGCGACCCGGCCGGATATACCCAGGTGAAAGCAGATCAGCTCTTCGCTTTCGCACTCCTGAAAATAGTTGGATCCCGCAGGAATGTACAGGACATCCCCACGCTTGACCGATCGGTGCTGCCCGTTGTAAAAAAACAAACTTTCTCCGCTGATCCTGCAGCTGAGCACGTAGCAGGATTTATTTTCTGTTTTGATGTGCGTATGATTCCGTTTTAATCGAATAATATCCAGTATCCTAAGGGTCGGCAGCTCCGTATCCATCACCCCCGCTTCTTTGTCTGCATGATGGATTATAGCACATCATCGGTTACAGGTCAAGTTTAAAATTACAAACTTTTTGTGTTGCATTATGGATTTTATCAAAGGCATAAGTGTGATAAGATAAGCATAATGCCAAAAAGGGGGACGTGCTATGATCCATATCAGCAAATTCAGTGTCAGGCCAACATCCTTGGTTTCAAAAGAAGATCTGCAAAAGATCGTGCTGCAGTATGATTGCAGTGCATCGGTGCATGTATTTTTATCGGTTTACAGAGAAGGAGCCATCCTTGTACAACGGGTATCGGTGGCATTCAGTAGCGGTAGCGGCAGTGCAGATGTCATGCTGCCTGTTCAGGGGGAGAGCTTTGACGCTTTGTGGGAGATCACAGATCGGGCAGGGAACGTGCTTGCAAAAACCGTTTCGTGCTGGAAGCAACCCAGAGAATGGACGATCTATGTGATGATATCGTCCCATACCGACATCGGATTGCATAACTCTCAGTATATCCAAAGGGCAAACAGCGTTCGATTTGTCGATGCCGCCGCCGGGCTGTGCGATGATACGGCCCAAAGAGACGAGAACGACCGCTACCGCTATACAATGGAGGGGACCTGGTTCTGGAACAACTACGGGCAGGACCGCGGAGAAGAAGCCGCCAAGGCCATTGTGAAGAACTATATCAAAACAGGTCAGATCGGTGCTTGCTGCGGCGTTGCGGGGAATCATATTCAGACCTACGGCCTTGAGGAGATGTGCCGCAGTACCTATGAGAAGCGGTTGCTGGATGAGAGGTGGGACGTCCAAAGTGAAACGCTTTCCATGATCGACAACAACGGGCTCCCCATGTCTATGATCCGGGCTTATGCGGATGCGGGGTATAGGAATATTATCTTTGCCCCCAATCAATGGAATCCCCTGCCGTCTACTGTCTGGAAGACAGACAGGAGCAAGCATAAATACATCTGGAATACAAGCGCAGGGGGAGGGGGCTCGCGCATAGACCTGCGGCTCGAGTCGGGATTGCCGATGGTATTCAATTGGGAAAGCAAGGGCGGAGAGCGGTTGACGGTGTGGGGGTGCTCCCACTACTCGGAGGCCTTCGGCTTTTATCCCAATGCCGGAAGTCGCCCCTTTTCGTTAAAGAAAATGGATCTGATACTGGCCGATATAGAGGAAAATATGTGGAAGCGGCTTGAGTTGCTGGAGAAAAAATGCCCGTACGACGTGTGGCTGCTTGTTTGTTATTGGGATGATCAAGAGCCCGATCTCTATGTAACGGATCAGATAAAGGCATGGAACAGTAAGTGGAAATGGCCCAAGGTGCGTACACTGGGAGACCCGAATGAGCCGTTTGAGCGGTTGCGCGAGAGCTTTGGAGATCGGATCCCCGTGCTAAGGGGCGATATCACGGGCGGTTGGTATCAGCATCCGCTGTCGGTCCCCGAGCTGATGTCGCAAAAGTTTGACGCGGACAGAGCCTTACCCATTGCCGAAAAATGGGCAACGGTGGCAGGCGTGCTTGATCGTGATTACGAATATCCCACCGTCGATTTCCGACGGGCGTGGGATGCACTGCTTTTCAATGATGAGCATTCCTACGGCACCAGCGGCTACAAGGGCAGACGGGTCTATGAGACCTGGATGCAACACCGTGACTGGATCGACAAGGCAGCCGAGACGGCTAAGACCGAGAGCGAACGGGCATTGCTTTCCATTGCATCCAAGATCCGGTCGGAGGGCGAGAGCATCGTCGTATTCAACCCCACGGCTTTGGAAAGAACAGAGTGCATCGAGTCCGAGGATAAGGAAAGCTTTGCGCTGATCACGGTGCCACCCTTCGGCTACCGTGCGGTGCGGACAAGCGAATTTTACCCGATCTGCCGTACACGCGAAAGGACCGATACGCCGCCCGTTATCGAAAATCGGTATTACAGGATCTCCTTTTCCGAAAATGGCTCTCTTTGCTCGATCTTCGATAAAGAACTCGGCCGAGAATTGCTGGATACCGACAGCGTCTATGGTGCAAACGAGCCGGTCTATACCAAGGACAACCATAGGAGCTTTACTGTACCCGAAAGGGCGCAATTTGAAGTCATACGGGAGAAAGAAAGCATCCGTGTGGTCATCAGAACCGAGGAGAAAAATCTAAGAGCGGAGCTGGTGCAAACGGTTACTCTGCCAAGCTTTGAAAAGCGCATCGATATCGACAATCGGCTGTTCCATGCGAGGGATATGGTCAACGACCATCGGTATGACCGATACCTGTATTTTGCCTTCCCGTTCTCGGTGAAGGATTGCCGTCGATTTTGTCATCTGAACGGTGAGGTTGCCGAGTATGCCAAGGATGTGACGGGACATGGAACCGACGTGTATATGGCAGTCAATGAGTGGTGTTGTGCCGAAAATGACGAGCTCGGCGTGGCGCTTTTTATGATGGATTCCCACATCACCGAATTTGACCATATCCACCCCGACAAGACCGATTTCGGAAATGCGGGAGAGGGCTCCCAAATCTTTTCTTATGTGGCAAATGACTGGCTGCAGATGCACACGCCGGGCGGGAGTCATCTCGACTACCGCTTCAGATATGCGATCACCTCCTACCGGGGCGGATACAGGCAGGCCGGCATTCCGCAAATGGCGGAACGGTATGTCACACCCGTGGCAACGGTGGGGATCTCTGCACAGAACGGGACCCTGCCCGCAAAGGAATACAGCTTTCTCAGGTCTGGGGGGAATGCCCGACTGGTCTGCCTGAAACGGGCCGATGACGGCAAGGGCATCATCGCCAGATTTTACGGCGAGGATGCGGCGGTGACCTTTGACCCTGCATGGGAGGCAGAGAGAGTAACAGTAGACGAACGGGAACCGACGGTAGAGACCGGGAACCGCGGCTTTGTTACCTATCGCTTGGGGAAGCATACCCTTCGCCTGAAAGAAAGGGAACCCGTAGCACCTGTTGCCGTAAACGGTATTCCCGCGCCCATCGGCTCGGTCTACACGGGCTTGATCACCCAACCGCATGCCGCCCCGGGCGAGCATACGGGACACCTGTATTTACTGTGGGGCGCCAATACGGAGGAGGATCTCTCCCATTATCAGTTGTATAGAAGCGAGGTCCCGGGGTTTGTGCCCTGCGATGAGAATTTTGTTGCGGATATCCTGCCCGAGCCCTACAGAGTGGCTCGCTATGAGGATACGGGGTTGGCTGTGCATACCCGCTATTACTATCGGGTCTGTGCGGTCAGCAAGCAGGGTATTTGCGGTGAGATGAGCCATGAATTCAGCGGTATCACCAAGGAGGAGCTTGAATGAAAAAGATTGTTTTATTGGGGGATTCCATCAGACAGGGCTATGATAAATATGTCAGAATGGCATTTGACGGGGCGGCAGAGGTCTATTATCCCGATTGCAACTGTCGCTTTACGGCACACATCCTGCGACACATTGTAGATTGGAAGGAAAAAATGAATTGCGGCGATGATGTGGATCTGGTGCATTGGAATGCGGGACTTTGGGATAGTCTGACGTTAATCGACGGCAAGACTCATACAAGCATTGCCACCTATCGTGAAAATCTTGCGCGTATCTGTGATATGATCCGTATGCTGTTCCCTCAGGCACGCATGATCTTTGCAACCTCCACCCCTGTGGTGGAGGAATGGTTCAAGACTTATAAGTACAAGCGAAGCAATCGGGATATCGAGCGCTTCAACGATGCGGCGCGGGAGGTCATCAAGGCGTATGGCGGCGAGATCAACGATCTGTATGCGTTGCTCAAAGACCTTCCCGTGGCCTATCATTCCGATCAGACCCATTTCTATACCAAGGAGGGGACAAGGGTGATTACAGATCGGTTGATCGATTGTATCGGCAAAACGCTCGGCATTCAGGGGGTGCCACCGGATTATGACAAATTGTTTTCCCCAAAGGAGGATGCGCTCGGGCTTTGAGAGGGAAGTGCATTTTTGGCCAAAACGTAAAAGTTCTGTTCCTTTTTTTAATTTTCTTGACAAACCGCCCGCCCTTCGCTATAATGATAGCAAGAACGGCGAATGCCGAATCAAAAGAAAAGGAGAATCATTATGAAAAGCACCAAAATTCGTCTTTCCACCATTGCGGATGTCCGCGATTTTGTTAACATTGTTTCTCAAAGTGAAATCGATATTGACCTGGCCTCCGGCCGTTATTTGGTAGACGGTAAGTCGATCATGGGTATTTTCAGTTTGGATCTGATGTCCCCCATCACCATGACCGCCCATTCCGACAATACCGACGAGCTTTTTGCAAAGCTTGATCGCTTTATCATCAAAGAGTGATCGGTTTCACAGCAAAACCCCCGCGGCGCACCGTGCACGGTGCGC